>CAZCDT010000030.1:0-5133 GCA_964497525.1 uncultured Bacteriovoracaceae bacterium | reverse complement strand
ATTCCAACTCCAAAACCAGCTCCCATACCAATTCCAGGCATTCCGACTCCAAAACCAGCTCCCATACCCATTCCAGGCATTCCAACTCCAAAGCCAGCTCCCATACCAATTCCAGGCATTCCAACTCCAAAACCAGCTCCCATACCCATTCCAAGGCCTAGTCCTGAATTCATTCCACCAAGACCAAAGTTAAGACCAAGTCCTAAATTAATTCCTCCACCCATACCATTCATGCCATATCCATACTGTCCAAACATAGATGGCCCGTAATATGGCCCCATCATTCCTTGCATAAATCCTGGAGTATATCCGGCAGTTAAGTAAGGATTGCCAAAACCACCAAATCCATTGCTAATTCCACCTGTATATCCTGCAAATCCTCCAAGAGGCATACCATTACAACGCGCCAATAAAGCTGCATCGCTTGCCTCAATATTGTTTGCACCTCGCTCAATACTATAGTTTAAGTATCCTTGAAAACGGCTTGTACAAGCGTCTTGTCCATACTGATAAGCTCCTGCCCAAGCTTGATTTGAGCCAAGTGTCGCATTTGCCCAAGCAGTATTTGTATCTCGATATGCACCAGACCATGCAGTTTGTGCCCCGTAATATGCTAAAGGACCTGCAATCATACCAACAGCATCAACCCAAGGATTGGATTTTGTCTCTTTCAGCACCAAACAATCCACGCAGTCATCACCACTATCAGAACTATACTCTAATCGCAAACATTCACGATATTCACTGGGATAGCTTCTAACTTCTTGACAGTCTTCGAATCGGCCGGCCCAAGCATTATAACTTTGACCAAGAAGTAAAACTGTAAAAAGTAACGATAAGTGTTCTCTCTTTTGAATAGCTCTTGCCATATAAAACTCCAAAAAATTTATGGTGCTCTATGAACTTCTCGGCAAAAATTTGATTTAACTTTATGAAAATTATGATTTTTTTTTAAAAACTTGAACTTTAGGCCCGTTTAATCGAAAACTGTCTGATTTTATTAATTAAAAAACTTGTGATCTCTTCATCAGAACCATAAACATCCTCGATTAAATCACAACTATTTAGGAATTGATTCATTCTGTTTGCTATTTGATGTAAAGACTCAACCAAATAAAGACCTGCGATATTTTCACCATTAAACGATTTAATGATCTCTTTTCTAGCATGGTTGTACATCTCGGAATCTGTAATCTCTTCAGGAATTGCTCGCTCACCTAGTTTATCTTCAACATCTTCAATTGCCTGCTCTTTTATATCTTCATCTGTTGCAAATACGACATTATACTCTGTGGCCATGGCCTCTACTAATTCTGCTCTCTGGGTAACATTAAAATCGATCATCTCTGCATCTTTTAAATGATTAATCGTATAAGTTGCCAGTGCTTTTAATGTTTCAAAATCCGTTTTCATCAAAGAAACTCCTAACTTAGAGTTACATAGTTAAACTACATGGAATCTATAATTATTGTAACTAGTTTATAATGTTACCACAACAAATTTATTTGTTTTTTAAAATTTTACTTAAAATTTGTCTCTCTCCAAAAAGTAGCATTAAAAGCAGATAGGTGACTGCTCCTAAAAGACCAATCAAAATAAATGCAGGGAGTTTGATAAAAAAAGAACTTTCAATTGTCGGATAATAATTTTTAATCAGTTGATGAGTAATCAGTAAAGTAATACAACCTGAAAACAACATTTTTAAAATTCTTAGATTCATAAAAAAAGCAATCGGTAACTCGACTAATTTTTTTAAAAAAAGCGATTGAATCGATACGTTTAAAATCATTGTAATGCTGGTACCTAAAGCTAAAATTTTAAAACCATAATATGGGACAAAAGAGATGCAAAAAATAATATTTAAAAAGATAGAAAATACAGAACAAATTACAGGTATTTTTGGTTTTTCTAGAGCAAAAAATACTGGAGCAAATATTTTATAAAGGCCATAAAAAGGTAGCCCAAGAATATAACATTTTAAAGCTAGTGTAGTCATAAGTGTATCGTTAATACCAAAAAGCCCTCTTTCAAAAATTAAATTTACGGTTTCTTGTGACATTGCAAAAAGAAGAGCTGCCGCAGGAATTATTGTTATAAAAGATAAAAAATAACTGGTTTGTAAAATTTCTTTTGCACTTTTTATATCACCACTTTTCCACGCTTCTGAAAAATGAACCAAATTGGATCCAGAAATTGAAACGCTTAAAATTCCTATTGGAAATTGAAACAAGCGGAATGCATAAGTAAGCCAAGAAACAGCTCCAACTCCTGCTGATGTTGCAAGCATTGTTGAAACTAATACATTAATTTGATTGGCCGCAATAGCAATGGTTCCGATACCAATCCTATTTAAAATTTTTTTACTATGAGATGATATGAGTTTAATTGGCCCAACAAATCCATAATTTTTTAAAAAAAGCTGAGGGATTTGCACTAATAATTGAACAAGGCCACCAATAAGGCCTCCTATTCCCATTGAAATGATTGGATGAATTCCATAAGGGGATAAAACTTGTGGTAAAAATAAAATAGAAATAATCATTACGATATTAAAACAGGCGGGGGCCATTGCAGGCATAAAAAAGACTTTTAAAGCATTAAGTGCCCCCATAAATAAAGCAGCAAGGGAGATTAAAAATAAAAAAGGAGACATAATTCTAATTAATACAACGGTTACTTCAAACTTTACTGGGTCATTAACAAAATCAGGTGCAAAAATTCTGATTAACTCTGCGGCAAAAATAAAAATTACAGCGGTTAGAAACAAGGTTATAAGACCAAGTAAAACGGCCATTGACCAAAAAAGACGTCTGGCCTCAATATCTCCATACTTTTGTTTAACTTCGGTAAAGACAGGTACAAAAGCAGAAGAAAATGCTCCTTCTGCAAACAAATCTCTTAAAAGGTTTGGAATTCTAAATGCGACAAAAAAAGCATCGGTCATTCCAGATGCTCCAAAAGCATATGCAGTAACCTGCTCTCTAATAAGGCCCAATATGCGGCTTGAAAATGTTGCAAGACCCATCTTCACGGCCGAGATAATCACATTCTTAGATTTTTTTTGAGAGTCATTACTCATTGGTAACGGTGCCTTTTAGAGAGTGTGTGGTAAAATCATTAATTTTTACGTCAATAATTTTATTCTTTAAATCTTTATTACTTAAAAGTGTAACCTTTAAATAATTCTCTGTATATCCACTCCACTCATTTTGATCGTTTAATTCCTCAAATAAAACACTATGGTGTATGCCAATTTGAGATTTCAAAAATTCAATATGTTTACTCTCTCCTATTTCACGAATAACTTTTGCACGCTGATTCTTTAACTCTTTTTCTATCTGTCCCTTCATTTTCGCTGCAGGAGTATTATGTCGAATCGAATATGGAAAAACATGAAAATGAGTCAGTGGTAATTCTTTTACAAAATCTTTTGTCGATAAAAAATCCTCTTCTGTTTCACTAGGAAATCCTAAAATTATATCAGTTCCGATTCCTGCATGAGGTATCTCTTTTTTTATATTTAAAACAATCTCTTGAAATTCTTTTAAAGTATATCTTCTACCCATTAAACGCAAAATGTTATCCGATCCACTTTGTAACGGTAGATGAAAATATGGCATAATATTTTTACGATCTTTTACAAGTGATACTAATTCTTTAGTGATTGTATTTGGCTCTAGTGAAGAGAGTCTTAATCTTTTTAAACCATCAATTTTTGATAAAGCATCCAACA
Organism: uncultured Bacteriovoracaceae bacterium; assembly: GCA_964497525.1. Lineage (GTDB taxonomy): Bacteria > Bdellovibrionota > Bacteriovoracia > Bacteriovoracales > Bacteriovoracaceae > CAZCDT01. The sequence goes on along the minus strand of CAZCDT010000030.1, from coordinate 1,400 downwards.
ATTCACCAAGAGTATCTCCATTTTTATTTGAAGAAGCATACTCTCCTACATTAATTCCGGTTAAAACAATTTCTAAAAAACCATTATCAACCAATTTCTTTGCTTCACTAACAGCATCATCTATACTAATTGCCGTAGGATTTCCACGAGCATAAGGAATTATGCAGTAAGAACAAAAGTAATTGCACCCTTCCTGTACTTTTAAAAATCCTCTTGTATGGTGATCTCCTGTCGAACTTTTAGCATTTACAAAATAATCGTGCATTTTGAGATCTATGACTGATTCTTGGTTTAAATCTAGATATTCAAAGATTTTGTGTTTTTGCTTTGTGCCTAAAACCATAAAAACGCCTGGCATTTTTTGAATTTCATCGCCTGCCAGCTGAGCGTAACATCCAATAACAATAATTTTTGCATTTGGAGCATTTTTATGTGCCTTCCTTATTAGATTTCGACAAGTGCTATCAGCTCCGGATGTAACGGTACAGGTGTTAATTACGATGTAGTCTGCATTCTCACCAATCGGCACTTCTAAAAAACCACGGACTAAAAAACCATCTAAAATTGATGAACTCTCAGCAATATTTAATCGACACCCCAATGTTGTAATAGAAATTTTTCTTTGCATCTTTGAAGATTAGAGACTCCAGATAAAAAATGCAAAATATTTTTACATTTCGTTTGACAGAAAAGACAAAAAACAATAACTTTTTGAACGCATCATATTCGTAATGCAAAAAACAACAAAGGTCCGGTAGCTCAGTTGGTAGAGCACATCCCTTTTAAGGATGGGGTCCCGCGTTCGAGCCGCGGCCGGATCACCAGTTTTTATGCATAAAAAATTGACTGCTTGTTCTAGACATACATAGGCTCCCATCGTCTAGCCCGGTCTAGGACATCGCCTTTTCACGGCGGTAACTGGGGTTCGAATCCCCATGGGAGTGCCAGATACAAGAAGAGGCCATTTGAGAGAGAATTTCAAATGGCCTTTTTATTTTATATTCAATGGTTACACCATTTAAAACCGGGTTCGAAAGTAGTTCTTTAAGCACTTCCCTCCTGTTTTCAGCAGACATATCTTTCCATAATGATTTCGCGTTCTTGGCCAGTTCTAAAATAGATTTGGCAGTTTCTTCTATATGAAAGCAAGTGGATTTTGAAAAAAACACTCCACTTACTTCAGTAAGAAGCAATTATGGTTCGGCCACTTGCATCGCCAAACCGTGCATTAGCAAAATCTTATTTAAAACTCTAAACTTATTGTGCCTCTTTAATTTTAGTAAACTTAATCTTGTTCAAAATGGAATTAACAACGTTTTTCATTCTTCTAATTGGGCCTTATTGAGGATCTTGAAACTTGATGGTGGGTAAACTTCAAAACAACATAGAATCACAAAGCT
>CAZCDT010000029.1:0-34677 GCA_964497525.1 uncultured Bacteriovoracaceae bacterium | reverse complement strand
AGAAGCATTTTTTAAAGAGGACATCACTTCTGATATTGCTCCTTTTTTTCCAACTAATGATGCTTTTAAATTTAATACATCCGCTTCACTACTTACTTTTTGCAAATCAATTTTAAATTGTTCAAAAAGTTTTTTTAACTTCTCTTGCATAGACAAACCTTGGTTGGATTTATTTTTATTTGGGCCCTTAAATGTTAAGTAGGATCCAAAATTAAGAATAAATTTTTATAACAGGAATTATTTTAATTAGAAGATGGTGTTTGGCAATAAAAAACAGCGTAGACGATGATACAATCCAATATCACCGACTCTCGCACATCACGTGCTTCGTCGGCATACAAAACATCCTGTTTATAAAACCGCGAGGGGAAGGAAGCTCCTCTCGCGGTGGGATATATTTAAAAAAATTTAATCAATTCCCAAAATGCCATATTTCTGTACATGGCACTATTTCAATAGCTTCTACAACTTAAGTAGAAAAACTATTTACACATCCTGCCTTTCCAACTACATCAAAACCAAGGTGTCGTATCCTCACTCGTTTTTAAGGAAACAAGACCTATCATGTACTCTACAAAAGGTCGTCTTCCGTGGAACAGGCCAAGATCGATCAATGTCTAAAAAAACATATTCAATCTCTAAAGGTGCCACAAGGGCAAATAAAACCTCTAGTAAACCTCCTTAGGACCGCCGCTACAAACAAGACAAGGTCTTATCCTAAACGATAACAAACCCCGACTCACCCGACCACTATTGGCGTTGTAGCAACGCTTCCCCGCTTCGGCAATCTCTGAAAACCCATATGCTGACATTTTGCACTTAGGGCCAGAAACTTTGCTTGGGCCTGCTTTCGCCAAGGCCTTCACCTTTATCGACGGGTCATAAAACAAAACTGATCTCTTCATTTGCTTGCTGGCCAGAAGTACCAAGCGATCAGCTTGTCTTAAGTAAAACGATCTTAACGCGCCGCATCTTTTTGCGCAATAAAAAAATAAAAAAACATGCTTTTCCCTTATATCTTTTGCTCTTAAGAAGTTTATTCACATTTTTAAAAATTACAAAAATTTCGCTCAATCTGCCCAATAAAAATGGCAGAGAAAAAATTTAGATTTATAATTACTTGTTATTGTTAAGATTCCGAGAACTCTTGCACCATTCGCCGATGAAATCTTTCTAACTCTTTTTGGGAAACCGTGGCGGTTCCAGTTTTGCCAACAACAACTCCTGATGCACAATTTGCCATCCAAGCAGCTTCAATTAAGCTTGAATTTGCCGCCAGGGCCGATGTAATAACACTAATTGCAGTATCACCAGCTCCTGATACATCAAAAACCTGAGTTGCTATCGTTGGAACTACTTCTAGCTTCTTGGTTGTCTTTTCACAAATAGCAATACCTTCTGGCCCCAGTGTTATTGCAAGCATCTGCAAATCTAATTTATCCATTAAAGTTTTTGCAATACCTGCTAAATCTTTTTCATGATAACCAAGAGATGTTGCCATAATTTTTGCTTCTGTAAAATTAGGCTTTAATAGATCTGCTCCCTTATAAAATAATGGAGGTGTGCTTCTACTTGGATCAACTGTAACTAATTTTTTATTTTTCTTTGCCAAAGAAATTACTTTTTGAATAAAACTTTCTACCAATAAACCTTTTCCATAATCTTCTAATATAATCGCACTAGATTCAGGTAAAACATTCTCAATTATAGCAAATAACTTGTCTTCATTTTCTATAGTAATTCTTTCTACGCTTTCATAATCAACTCGGCAAATCTGCTGAGTCTTGGTTGTAATTCGCTCTTTAAATGTTGTTGGACGATTCGACAAAGAAAGCAAACAGTCACCAGAAAGTCTTCTTTCTTTCAAGAGATTTAAAAAATCTATTTTATGAGAATCATCTCCAACGATACCACATAAGTTATTTTTAACTCCTAGCTCAACAAGGTTGTTTGAAATATTGGCAGCAAGTCCTAGTTGCATCCACTCTTTAGTAACTTCTAGCACAGGTACTGGTGCTTCTGGAGAAATTCTTAGGACTTCACCGTGAGTATACTTGTCAATACCCAAATCTCCAATCACAAGAATTGGTTCAATTGTTTTAAAACTCGCTAAAATGTCTTTTAATCTATCTTTTGAGATCAACTGCATAATCACTACTCTTTGTTAAAAGAATACCATCAACTTCTTCTAATACTTCCTCTATTTCAAGTTTACCCATACATTCATAATACGGACATTTTTCCAACGCACATTTAAACTGCTCACTACAGATTACATCAGGTATCACGACCCTTGATTTCTTGGTATGATAAGAATATGGGCCCCATCTCCAAACAGATTGCACCTTAATTGGAGAATAGATCCCAATGAGATCGACATCTAAAGCATGTGCAAGATGAGTTGTTCCTGTACTCGGTCCAATAAAAAGTTGGGCCCTTTCTAAAATCGACATATAATTTCTAAGACCATGGATTGCACCGTTAAAATAATAAATTAGAGGTCTATTATCTTCTTTAACAACAATACTCTCCTTAAGCAGATCAACATATAAACGATCGCTTGGAGTGTGAGAGATTACAAATAAAAATTTTCCCGGATGTCTTTTTTCTATTAGCTCGATCATTTTTGCATAGTCAAGAATTGGCCAGTTAAGAGTATGGCCACTCATTCCTGGATGAATAAAAATCATACTCTTTACAAAAGAGTGATCAATGCCTTGAGAGGTTAAAGAGAGTTGAAAATTTTGTAAGGCTTGTGTGCGCTCTTGATCTGTTAAAAAAATCCGAGGGCGATAATCCTCTTTTTTTTGATAGTCATACTTTATGCCCAAAACTTCCAAAAGGCGCATATTGTAATCGCTTTCATGCATCTCGACCAAAGATCTCTGCTGTCTTAAACCTTTGTTTAAAAATAAATAGCTCAAAGGGCGAGATAAAATCCCCCCCCTTATTTTAACTCTAAAAAAAAAGGCCAGTGCAGAAATCCACTGCTTCCCACCAATAAAAAAATAAGATTCAAATGAGTGCTGGCGAAATTTTTTAACTAAAAAAATCAATTCTTGAAAAAATGATAACCCTTGAGGGATTACCCATATATTATCAATAAATGGATTGTTTACAACAACAGGCATGGTTCTTTCTGCCACGACCAAAGTTATATTCGCTTCTGGCATCTCTTTTTTAAGTAATACAATCATGGGTAAAGTTAAAATCAAGTCTCCAATCGCATCAGTGCGATTGATTAATACATTCATACCTTCCATCCCAAAGATTTTGCTTTAAGCTTTGCTTGCTCAATGATTGTAGAATAAACTGTCTCAATTCCCATATTTGAAGTATCAAGCAAAAATGCATCAGAGGCTTTTTTTAGTGGAGCAACGGCCCTTGTTGAATCCGCATGATCTCTTTTTTTTACATCTTCTAAAACTTGAAGAAACGAATGGCCATTATCCCCAAGAGAAAGCAATTCATCATATCTTCTTTGTGCCCGAACTTCTTCTGATGCGGTTAAAAAGATTTTACAAAAAGAGTCTGGGAATACGACTGTTCCAATATCTCGTCCTTCCATCACGCAAAATGTTTCATGCCCAAGTTTTTTTTGATAGGATAAAAGATAGTCTCTAACAACTGGAATTGCAGAAACTTTGGATGCTAGCAAAGAAACGTGATGTTCTCTTATACTTTTTGTTAAGTTCTCTCCATCTATTTCAACCAAAGTATTCCTATCTTTTGCATAACAAAAAGAGATACCTTGTAAAAACGTGACCATTGAATCAGTATCAAAAAAATCCACGCCCCTGCGAGAAGCAACAAGACCAATCGAGCGAAACATTGCTCCAGTATCGACATAAACAATGTTCATTAATTCTGCTACTTTTTTAGCAATAGTTGATTTCCCACTACCACATGGGCCATCTATGGCTATTACTTTTGCATATAATAGATTATTCATCGCTTGAAATTCCATTTAACAATTTACAATTTTAATACTAATTGATGTTGGCCAGAAATTGACGAAAAGTAAACTTTTTTGATTCTACAACTTTATTAGAAGTCGCTTTATTTATCTCATATAGTTTATAAGTAACACCTTGATAAATGTCTTTTACTTTTAGAAAATACTTATGTGTCGCAAAAGAATTAATAGCATTAATTCCATCACTATCTAATTTCTTTTTAAGCCAAGTCGGTCCCATGTTATAAGCGACTGTTGCTGAGAGATAATCATTATCAAAATAATTCAAAAGAATGCGCAAATAAGCAATTCCCATTTCAAGATTAATTAATGGGTCACTTAAAAAAGTTCCAACACTATCAGCAGGCACTTCTATTTTATACAATTTTTTTAGTAAAAAGGAGCCTGTTGGTGGAAGAATTTGCATTAAACCTATTGCATTTTTTTTACTTTTTGCATTTTCATTAAAAGAGCTCTCTACTTGAATAATTGAAAATACCCATAATGGATCAACCTTAAATTTTAGAGATAGTTTGATAATATCTGGTAATAGGTCATTAAACTTCTTTGGTGCATGCAAAGATGCGGCCTTTATCAATACTTGATTAATATCCTTTCGATCTTGAATAACAAAAAAATCACAATTCTTTTGGAAAGCAGATGCATTAATCTTCGGATGATTTAAAAATGCCAAAGCACAAGACCAAGGAACATCTACATTAGTTGAAATATCTTCATTCGTTGGACGCGAAACCGTAAGAATCAATAAAATTGACAACCCAACAAGTAGTGATCCATTAAACCAAGCTCTTTTCATAATGCTAAAGAAGGTAACTCAAATTGTAAATTATTGTAAACGCGCAAAGCAGCATTTTTCTCCTAGCAATTGCAACAAACTAGAAATGTGTTAAAATTTCAACCAGTTGCATCTAAAAACAAGTATGTAAAAAAGTAATAATTTTTTACTTTTTGCTGGAGACAATCGACTATGCAAGCAGACTCTTTTTTAATGTCTTATTTTAAAAACACCAATATTTTATGGAAACCCTTTGGCCCGACAACCTTTGATCAGTCAAAAGAAAAAGATATGCCAATATTTCTTTTGTTATCTTATCGTGGAGAATATCTGTCTCAACTGATGTACGAAGAATCTTTTTTAAATGAAGAAATAGCAAACTACATCAACTCAAATTTTCTTCCAGTGCTAATCGATGCCCATGATCACCCTGATGTTTTCCAATTTTATGCAAAATCAGCAATGATTTTTAATAAAGAGGCAGCAGATACCGTCTGTGCTTTTTTATTTCATGACTTAAGACCTTTCTTTGCAACCAGCTATATAAATGCAACAACCACCAATGAACATTCTGGAATGCTTGATCTTTTAAAACAGCTTATTCAATTTTATAAATCAGAAAAAGAAAAAACTTTAGAAAATGCGAAAAAAGCATGTGAAATAATTTTTAATAATCCTCCAAAAGAAAAGATAGAATATGCCGGACACTTCCCACATCCGAATGCTATTTTTGAGGCCTTAAAACAATTTGAAGATAAAAATGGTGGATATGGACCTCTGCCAAAGCATTTTAATTTCACCTTTTTAGAGTGGGCAGTGGAACAAATGCTAGAAGGCGTTGTAAAAAAAGAGTTTGGAGAAAAAGTTATTGAATGGATTAACAACATATTAATGGGAGGCGTTTTAGATCATGTTCGCGGTGGCGTTTTTGCTTATTCTAAAGACAGTGAATGGCAAACACCACATTTTGAAAAAAATTTAAATGATCAGGCCGCTTTTTTAAAACTTCTCTCTAAAACAGGAATGCTATACCCTTCTCCTCTTGTGTTTGACGCTATTTTAAACTGTTTACAATACTTGAAAGAAGAAATGTTGTCAGAGGAAAAACTATTTTTTACCAACCAAGCATCAAGCTCAGAAGGGATTGAAGGACTTTACCATACTTTTTTATTGGAAGAATTTGAGGATGCAATCAATAATTCAGATTCTCAAAGTGACGAATTAGAAAAAAGTATTGAGACTTTAAAAACATTTTTTAACATCAAAAAAGAGGGGAACTATTTATCGAAATTAAATGTTATTTCTCTCAATAAAAACGTAAAGGAAAAAATTTTTACAAAAGATTCTTGGGAACTTATTAGAAAAGCAAAAGCGGCCCTAAAAAAATCACAAGGCCAAAGGATTCCACCTGTAACAAATATTAATATAATATCTGGCCCTAATTTTTTGATTGCATCTGCTCTTATGGAGCTTATCAAATACTCCCCTATCGATGTTATAAAACAAAGGGCCCACGAACTTTTAGATCTGTCTTGGAATGCAATAACAACACAATTTATAAAAAAAGATAGTCTAAAAGATGAGCTAATTATTATCCACTCAATTCATAACAACGAAATAGAGTATTTTAGCGATCATGTAAATTTCCTAGAGTGCTTAATTGGCATGAACGAAATCTATGCAACATCAAACTTCGCAAATGATCTTTTAATCACGCTCAAGACTATTAAAAATAAATTCTTTAAAGATAACAAGTTTTTTTCTTCAACAGCAAAAGATGCATTTTTTTGTACTGCGGCCACAGCATATGACTTTAAAACATCATCTGCTCTTTCTAAGTTCTGCGGTATTTTTAGAAAAATAAATTTAATTCTTCCTGTCGAATTTAAAGAAGATGAAAGTATTACCGCAATGTTTGAAGAAATAATTCAAGACACGTTACGAAATCCTGCAAGTGCTGGAGAGGCCCTTCGATCGTTTACCTATCCGAGTGAAATATATCGCGTAATAAGCATTCCAAAAAAATGGCATGGAGAAAATAAATTTATAAGTTTTAGAAATATGTTTCTTTCTAGATTTATTTTTAGCTATCATGAAGATAGCAATGACCTCTGGGAGATGAAAAATAGTGAAAAAATAGAGTTAAAAGGGGAAGGTCTTGATGATTTTATTAAGGCGCTATCTCCGGCAAAGTCTGATGAATCTCAGAAGGGATAAAAGAGTTTAAAACAACCATGATCGTTTCTTTTACTTCGCTATCGGTTTCTGTAAGCAGTAGATTTTGTAAAAAAGGAATTACTTGTTCTTGATCTTCCATGGCCAGTAGTTCTATTGCAAGTTGTCTTATGCGAGTATCTGCACTACGGGTTATGATATCAAAAATTTTTGTTACAAGCTCTGGAGCTTCTTTTATATAAGCATTAACTGATGAAAGATAGGCACTACTTAATGTCTGCGAAACACTATAAGAATCAAAACTCATTAGCAAAGAAACAACTCTTTCTCTATCTTCTTTGGTTTTTATGAGTTCCGATAAATTAGCAAATAATCCAAAGCAAATAATTAGTTTACTATACTCATTGCGTGCAAGAAACTCTTGGGTAACACTAATGATTGATTGAATAGAGTCTATAATTTTATAATTAACAAGTAATGAGTTAACAACAAAAAGAAGAGATGCTTGTCTCTCTTTTGCTGCTTCAAAAAGAGTAGCAATACTATCTTTGGTTTCTTTGGTTAAACCAACATTTGGTCCTTGCCAAAAAGAAATTGCCTCTTGTAAAAAACGCAAATATCGCTCAATCAAAAAATCATCTACTTGCTTATTGAGCATTAATTTTTTTGCAATATCAAAAGATAATGCTAGATCTTTTAAAAAAACATTCTCAAATGCTCTTTGATGAGTAAAAGATAATATCATATTTAAAAACTCTGGTGGCATATCTACCAATCCCAAGAGACAATCTGGCGACTGTCTGTATAAATCCAATAGAAATGTATCAATAATTTCTTTTTTTTGAATTATGTCATCAAAAGTTGGGTGATTATTTGGTATTGTCTCTTGTATTTTTAGGGCACCTCTTTTGTACAGTTCAATCCCGTCACGAGAAAAAAACAAAGGCAAATCAAAATCAATGTTTTCTTCAACGAAATGTAGATCAATTCCCAAATCTGGCAACTGTGATTTCATCTCATTTTTTAATAAATAAAGGGACTCCGGTACATAATCTTGGTTTCTTAACGACTCTAAAATGAGAAATTGTTTCCACTCTCCATAACTTATAACGTGATCTCCGTTGGAATCAATATCATCATTATAAAATGAACTTTCTAAAATATTTTCCCAAGTATTAACTGGTGAACTTATAAATTTTGATGCAGGAGTAATTATACTTATCTTATTTTTTTCTTCTTTGGAAAATAGTTTAAACATGTCCAAGAAGCTCGAAAGATTGTACGTAGAATAGTTATTCGTAAATTCTCCGCTATAACATGATTGCATAATTAATATTGTTTCATCGACATCAAGTTTTTTTAAAATTCTTGCAAGCTCTTTTCCTGTAATAACATCTTGTCCTAAGAATTGACCAAAAAAAGAGTCATTAATTTTTAAATAATATTCTCCATTTTTACTTACGCCATGGCCGGTTATTGCAATAACAACCATTGTTGCGGCATTTGGATTATTGTTTTTAAACTTTTTTATTTCACGTACAGCATCATTAAAGTAATTAGTAAAACCGCTCTTAGAATCAACTTGGGCACCAACTCCTTTATCCGAAATATCTAGCAAGTGTTGATACTCTCCCCCCTTTGCTCCAGTAAACACTGGTAATAAAATATTCCGAAGTCTTAATGTTTCAAATGCTGGCACATCCATGCCAAGCGAGACTGTTATAAGCCATTTCCCTACAACATCACCATTATTTGTAAGCGACTTCTCTATAGAGTAACAGTAGCTAGACATGAGATACAAAAAAGAGAGTATAATAAGCTTTGTTTGATTATACATTGATTGTGGCCTTTAAAAAAATTAATGACCAACTATAAATGAATCATAGATTTTAATCGAGTAAATCAAAAGAGGTATGCAAAAATTACACCTTCCAAGTACTTCCAGAAGTAAGTAATTTTTCCATACTTAAAGGTCCTGAATTTTGTATAACTTCTTGAATTTGATCTTCCATTGCCTTTTCATAAGTCTCTCTCTCTATTTTCTGATAAACGCCAATAGGAAGAGGAAAATCTGGGTACATCATATATGATAGCATATGCGATTCGTTCATATCTGTTTCATCATGAATAATAATTCTTGGATCATTTTCAGTATAACCATCTTCACCTATTGTAACAATTTTTGGTGAAAAACCATCTAGAACTATTGCCTTGTTCTTATCTTTTCCAAAAATAAGTGGTTTGCCATGCTCAAGCCTTAGAGTGTTATCTGATCTTGTAAGGCGATTTGTGTAAGCATCATGAATTTTATTACTAAAAATAACACAATTTTGATAAACTTCAATAAATGCTGTCCCTTTGTGAGCTGCTGCCATCATCATCATATCTTCGATATGCTTTGGATCTGTATCAATTGTTCTTGCAAAAAAAGTTGCTCCAGCTCCTAGTGCTAATGCCGCAGTATTAAATGGTCTTTCAATTGTTCCATACGGACTAGATTTTGTTATTGTTCCTTTTTTTGTTGTCGGAGAATATTGTCCTTTTGTGAGTCCATATATCTCATTATTAAACATCACAATTTTTAAATCTATATTGCGTCTTAGTGTATGGATCATGTGATTACCACCAATAGACATGGCATCACCGTCTCCAGTTATAACCCAAACACTTAATTTTGGATTATAAGCTTTAAGGCCAGAGGCAATTGCCGCAGGTCGGCCATGAATTGTATGCATTCCATATGTGTTCATGTAATAAGGAAAACGAGAGGAACAACCAATTCCTGAAACACAAACATAGTCCTCTTTCTTTTTACCCATTTTTGCCATTGCACTTTGAATGCTTGCTAAAACAGAATAGTCTCCACACCCTGGACACCAACGAACTTCTTGACCTGAAACAAAATCTTTTTTTGTATATGTTATATCATTCATGATGTGCCCTCTTATTTTATATTTTCCAATTCTTTCATAATACCACTTACAACTTCTTGAACCTTAAACGGTTGCCCTTGTACTTTATTTAGTCCTTTTGCATTTATGTGGTAACGAGCATTAATTAAATCTCTCATCTGACCTAAATTTAATTCTGGAATAAGAACTGATTTAAAGTTTGACAATATTTTTGCTAAGTTCTTTGGCATAGGGTTGATATATTTTAAATGCACATGAGAAACTTTTTTACCCATTTTTCTTACTTCATCGACAGCAGTATAAACAATTCCGTATGTCCCTCCCCAAGATAAAACGAGCAAATCGCCTTTCTCATCACCATAGATCTCTTGAGGTGGAATATTCTCTGTCACTCGATTTATTTTTTCTTGTCTGATATCTGTCATCTGCTGATGATTTTCTGGAGCATAGCAAACAGCACCTGTGATATTTTCTTTTTCTAAACCACCAACACGATGCTCAAAACCTTTCATTCCAGGAATTGCCCAAGGACGAACCAAAGTTTTTTCATCTCTTAAATATGGTAGAAATTTTTCATTTTTTAGATGTGTGCTATTTGCAAAATTAACAGATATTTTTTTATACTCAGTTTTTATATCTGGAATTTTCCATGGTTCAGCGCCATTTGCAATATAGCCATCAGTAAGTAAAATTACAGGATGCATATGCTCTAATGCTAATCGACACGCTTCGTAGGCCATATGAAAGCAATCATTTGGTCTAGATGCAGCGACCACGATAACAGGGCTCTCTCCATTTCTTCCAAAGAGTGCTTGATTTAAGTCTGATTGCTCTGTCTTTGTTGGAAGACCAGTAGAAGGCCCACCTCTTTGCACATTGACAATAACCAACGGAAGTTCATACATAACAGCAAGACCAATTGCTTCACTTTTTAAACAAAGTCCTGGGCCTGATGTTGTTGTTGTTGCAAGGGCACCACCAAATGCAGCTCCAATTGCAGTGCAGATACCGGCAATCTCATCTTCTGCTTGATAAGTTTTTACATTTGCGGCCTTATGTTTTGATAATTCATGCAAAATATCTGTTGCTGGAGTTATTGGATATGATCCCAAAAACAAAGGAAGACCTGATGCTTGCGCTCCCATCATTAATCCCCATGCCGTGGCCTCATTACCATTCATCTGACGATATAGCCCTGGAGAAATTTTTGCAGGTCTAAGTCTAAACTGTCCAACTACTGCTTGAATTTTTTCCGCAAACATATGACCAGCTTTCAAGGCCAATATATTTGCATCTTTTAGTGTTGGATTACTTTTAAATTTATACTCAATCCACGAAACTGTATTTTCCATGTTTCTATCAAAAAGATAGTATGTAATTCCCAAAGCACAAAAGTTTTTACAACGTACTCTAACTTTATTATCCAGTGCTAACTCTTTAGTGGCCTCAAGTGTTAATTTTTCTAGAGGAGAAATAATTACCTTGTATTCTTTTAAAGAATCATTTGAGAGTGGGTTCTCTTTATACCCGGCCTTTTCTAAGTCAGCATCTTCGAATGCATCGGAATTTGCGATAATGACTCCACCCTTTTTTAAAGATGACAGATTTGCTCGAAGAGCTGCAGCATTCATTGCCACTAAAACATCTGGATCGTCTCCTGGAGTATTAATCTCTACTGAACCAAAATGAACCTGAAATCCTGAAACTCCTGCAATAGTTCCTTGTGGGGCCCTGATTTCTGAAGGGTAATCAGGAAAAGTTGCAAGATCATTTCCCATTGCTGCCGATGTATTAGAGAATTGAGTTCCTGTAAGCTGCATTCCATCTCCAGAATCTCCTGAAAATCTAATAACAACATGATCGATCTCTTGTATTAAACTATTCATCTTAAACAATCCCTTTTTTACTAGCTAAGATTGCCAATTATTTATGGCTTATATCTGCGATGATTTTTTATCTAAAATTTAGAATAAAGATACCTCTAAAATAACTGCTATGCCACTATTTTTGCTTTTGGTTTTATAAAGTTAATTGCTGCCACCATAATTAAAAACAATTTTTATTTAAAAGAATTTTCTGCCTAACATTATTAAGAAAATGACCAAATGGCATATAATAAGAGCTATAGAAAAAAACAAGGAAATGAACATTGAAAACATTGATCTTTTTAACATTTTTTACTCTTTCAAATCTTTTGATCGCACAAGAGACCAAAGATGAGTGTGCAAAAAAAGCATCATCTTATTGGGACTCATCCTTAAATCGATGCGTTTTAAAACAAGAAGCTATTGGCGATAGAAAAGAGTATGAGGCCTGTGAAAAAGAAACCGATGTTCAAAAAAAGAAAGTCTGTTTTGATCAACTTGCAAAATCTGAAGTTGGAGCAATTTCTAATAAAAAACTTAACGAAGTATCTGGTCAACTTGCATATACTTTGGCACTAACGCTTGCCGGAATTAATTTAACAAGCAAAGAGGTTACAACCAAGTGTAAATCGAAAACAATATTTAATGGTGTTGCGGCAGCAGGTGTTCTTGGCGAATTAATGACCCATCAAGAAACAAAAAACAAACTAAAAAAATTAGGAAAAGATTATGCTGCTTCTAGCGATGCGTACACATCACAACTTGAAGCATTTAAGCACTTAAAAAAAGAGCAAGAAATAATCATAAAGGTGGCAAAGGCAAAAAAAAATCTATATCAAGGTCTTGCGGCAGGATACGGAATTGTTTTTGCTACGGCAATGGTTGAAGTTGTTGGAAATATTCCAGCACTACCTCGATGCGAAATGGTAAAATCGAAAAGTACTCCCGCAACACCAGCACCAATACAATCACCATCATCAACAGCAACAACATTTCTTAATTTTATTTTTTATCCTGTTTATGCTTCTGATGTCGCTTCCGGCAGTAATCCTCTTATAACATTGTTTGGAGCAGGGGCCCTTACTCTATGGGCAAAAAAAGGATTAAGCGAAGATGTTAAAAAAAATCTGGGATCGAGCAAGGGAATTGCTGTAGTCTCTGGTCTTTGTCTTGCTATTAGTAAATCTTTAATGGATAAGGCAGATGAGCAAAAAAAAGAGGCCGAAGAAAATATTAAAAGAATTGATCTTATCATGAGTAAGTTTGCTTCAAGTATTGAAAACATCTGTCCAAAAGGACACGATGATATGACTGATATTCGTTGTTATTGTTATACAAGAGATTATAGTAAGCACCCTGATCGAGTAAATAGTAGTATCTGTAAAGCCGAGTGGGCCAAAAAAGAAAAAAATTATGTCCCTGCTGATTCAAAAGATGAAGTTTATACAGGTGTAAAAGGGTGCATGTTTTTAAATGGTGATTTTGATGAAAGTTGTAGATGTAAAAATATGGTCGATCCAACAAGTAAACAAAATGCTTGTTATAAAGAGCCTGTGGGGCAAATCGATATTCTTGCAACAAATGGTATTAATGCTAGTGCGGCCATTGATGGTATAAATTCAGTAACGCAAGGAAATCTTGCCGCTGGAACTTTTTGGCCTTCTACAATGCTTTCAAGCTCTGCGGCCCTTAGTAAAAAGTCACTAGATGATATGACAAAAAAAACAAATGATATGTTAAAAAATCAAAATAAAAGCACACTCCCAACACTCGATCAGCTTTCCAAAGAATCTATAAAGCTGGCCCGCGCCTTACATGACGCTGGAGGAGCACAGCTTGCAAAAAGTTCTGGTTATAATTTTGGCAATGGTGCTGATCTTTCTGGTTTAAATGCTGCAAAAGAATTTATAACAAAATCAGAACCAAATTTATATGACAATACAGTTACAACAAGCAAATCAAGTAGAGGCATTGTAGAAACAAGAAAGAATAAATCTCCTGAATTTAATTTTAATTTTGGAAAAGATATGGCCAAAAATGACAAGCAACTACTGGATGATAAAAGTTATATGAATAAAAAATATGATTTTAAAGATAGTGATATAAATACCAGAGATGATGTATCTATCTTTAAAGTAATTAGCAATAGATATTTTAATAGCGGACTTAGGCGATTATTTGATGACAACACAGATGAAAATAAGCAGTAAAACTATTTTTGGTAAAGATGAAAAAAATCTCGTAACTTTTGACGGCGAGATAAAACTTCACAAAGATGTTTTGCATCCACTTTTTTTATTAAAAGAGAGACTTCTTAAAAAAAATATCGATCTAGATGTTGTCAGTTCATACCGAAGCTATGAAAGGCAACTTATAATTTGGAATGAAAAAGTAGAAGGTAAAAGAGAGATTGTTGATGAGGATGGTAAAACTATTCTTGATGCAAAAAAACTGTCACCAAGAGAGCTTTTATTCAAAATTCTTAAATGGTCTGCAATCCCAGGGTTTTCCAGACATCACTGGGGAACGGATTTTGATGTCTTTGATAAAAACGCAATTCTTAATGAAAACTATAAAATAAAGCTTTTACCAGCAGAATATTTAGATGGCCCATTTCTAAAATTGCATAATGAACTGTTTTTTGAAAAAACATTCTTTAGGCCGTTTATGAATAACAAAACACTTGTAGGACTTGAGCCTTGGCATATTTCGCATAGATTAATCGCAAGACAATTTGAAAAAAAGATTTCTTACGAACTGTTTGTAAGAGAGATTAAAAGATCAAACATCGCACTTAGACCACTGATTTTGCGATATAGTGGGAAGATTTTTCGTGAATATATAATTCGTACTATGTAAATTTTTCACCCCAGAAACACTTGGGAACACTTTGTTCCCAAATATCTTGCAACGTGTTGTTGTTTTTGTTAGCTTAGTGCCAACAACAGATAACAACGGATAACTTAAATGAATCAGGTGGCGATACAACAAATAATTTTACAAAAGTTTGAAGATGCTAAAAAGCGTAACTCAAGCTGGTCAATTAGAGCGTTTGCCAAACGTCTGGAAATTTCGCCAAGTACTCTTTCTAGTTTGTTAAACGGAAAGCGTAAAATTTCTCGAAGATTGGCACTCTCTATCGCTCGAGCTCTTGATCTTAATAATGATGAAATCACTAAATTTATGTCATCATTTTCAAACATTCAAAATCCAAATCAGCAGTCTTTAAAATTGGAATATGTAAAATTACAAATGGATCAATATAAAGTAATCTCTTCTTGGTATCACTTTGCTATTTTATCTTTAATTAAAACTAAGGATTTTCAAGATGATCCCGCATGGATTGCAAAAAGATTAGGAATTCCAAAGCAGACTGTAAGCGATGCTCTAGAGCGCTTAATTTCGCTTGGTATATTATTTTACGATAATGATAAAAACTTAAAGCGATCTCATCCCAATTACACCACAAGCGATGATATTGTAAATTTCTCATTAAGAAAGGCCCATAAAGAGTATTTGAATTTGGCCGCAGAATCTCTGGAAAAAGTAAGTCTTGACCAAAGAGATTTAACATATATGACAATGGCAATTAATCCAGAAAACATTCCTGAAGCAAAGCAGCGTATTCGAGAATTTGAACAAGAGTTGTGTAGCATCCTAGGCAAGGGTGAAAAAAAAGAAGTTTATAATGTATGCGTACAATTATTTCCATTAACCGTTTTAACGAAAAATAATGATCAAGGGGGAAATCTATGAAATTGTTACAACTATTTTTTCTTGGAATTTTATTAATACCACATGCTATTTTTGCAGGCGGTAATGAGGGTGGTGACTTTGGTGGTAATGGCGGTGATATCGTCGAATGTAATGGTAAAGAACCTGTCGTATTAGATTACTATCAGGCTACTTTAAAAAGAATGGATGGAAAAAATTCCGCTTTATTATCAATAAATGGAATGCAAAGTGAAGATGTCGTAAATTTAGTTCTTGATCGCTTAATGTATAACTTTCCTATTTTTCGTTCGCAAGTTTTCCAAAGATTAGAAATTATTGGGGCAATAGATAATTGGATTGTGGCACCAGTGAAAGTAAAAGAAATTGATGATGCCGCGGAAGTTTATAATTTACCTAATGGCTGCAAGATGCTTCAGGTTGCAGTAAGGCAAGGAGATGTTGTTTACGTTAATGATAAATTATTAAACAAATTATCACCTGCACAACAAGGAGTTTTAATGCTTCATGAAGCACTATACTTTCTTGCCGTGGACTTTGGTGCAACAAACTCTGCTGCAATCCGCCAGCTACTAGTTCTTTTACTACAAAACGAATTAGATGAAAACGCTGTTCACAAACAACTACAAAAAATCAATATTCCAACTCAATTTTTAAGTGATTCCTGTTTTGCCTCTGAAGACTTATTAGCGGCCATAAAAGACAATGATATAGAACAAGTAGAACACTTCGTTATTACAAAAAAACAGTGTGTGCCTAAAGACATTCTAGGATATGCATTACAAAATGGAGCAAATAATATACTTGAGTCAATTATAAAGTGGGATCGTAGATTTGGAAGTAGTGAGCAAATTATCAATGCGGCATACAGCAACGATGTAGAAACTATAAAAAAACTAGAAAATCTTGGTTTTACTTTCAACGCAGAAGAAATGATGAAACGCTCTGCTAAAAGTCCAAATGTTGTAAAATATTTTATTAATGAGATTAGTAGTAACGAGAAAATAAATATTTTATTAACTTGGTTTCAAGAAACATTTAAAGAAAAAGATTCATGGGATGTCGAGTATCCTTCTTCTATTCCACAAGAGAGCGTAAATACATTAATTGAAGCCGGGATTAAGTTTCATACACTCTCTTTAGAAATTAAAAATAAATTAATGGCAATTGCTGTTATTCAAGCAAATGAAAAACTTATCAATCAAATTCACAATGCAAAAGTAAGCTTTACTGATCAATATTTGTTTGAATTAGTAAATAGACGCCTTCTTATTGATTTATCAATTAATAATCTACACATATTGAAAACATCATATTTAACTCAGTTACTAAGGCCAATGTCATCCAAAGAATTGACCCAAGCTTTAAATAAGCCAGGCAATGCAATGAAAGGTTATTTTTATGATATTGTGAAAGTACTAAATGGTCATAACTACTTAACAGTTGCGGTAATGGTAAGCTTAAAAATGTCAACACTAAGTGCAGGTGAATGGAATTATCTTATCGACAATAAAATAATTAATTTACGAAAAAATAACCTTGACCAATATATACTGGCCTTGTTGATTGAAAATGGCAGATTCTGCAATCGCATTCCACAAATTGAAGTACTATTAAATTCAGGAGTAGATATAAATCGCCAAAGCCCAGTGAGTCTCTCTGGTGAAAAACTGACACCTCTACAGATTTCTGCACCGTTTTGGAACTCTGGCCGTAATGAAATAATCAATGATTTTAAAAAGTATCCTGATGCCAAGAAAACTTTCGAATATCTACTAAGTCGTGGTGCAATTGATAAATGGAATATTAAAAAGGAAATAATGTTTTAATCTGCTTATCGCCGACTTATCGCCCGTCCTGGGCACGTCGGCATACAAAACATCCTGTTTATAAATCAGGCCATTTTCAAATAAATGGCCTGATTTTTTTTATGATATCCAAAAATGTAATGGACTATGTCTAAAAAAAATACACCGACCTGTAAGCTCTACACACTCAATTCATTTGGCCTTTATTTTATAGTACAATTGCTTATATTTACTAAAAAACAAAAAGGCCTTTTATGAAAACTCTACTAATTTTACCAATAATCTCTTTATTTTTATCATTTTCTCTATTTGCTTTTGATGGAACAAATTTTATTGGAAAATTCGAAGTTAACTATAAAGACAAAAATCATTGTCCAAATAAAATAGAAATTAGTATTGATAAGCATAATCATCTAAAAGTTTTTGAATTAAGCAATCTTTATGAAGATGAATTTAATCCAGACAGTAAAAACATTCATCTTATAATTGATTTAAACAAAGAGGGGAAACAAGAAACTTTTAACGATGATGTAGAAAATGTTTTGCACATTATAAATCAATTAGAATTAAGTGATAAAAAAATTAAAAAAGGGTACAGCAAAAAATTATCTTATTATACGTTTGTACCACTCTCTTACGACAGTGTTTATGACACTTTGTTATTAAGTGATGATCATCAAAAACTTACTTGGAAAAAATCTGGATTTAATATAACAGGATTTAAATGTCGATATAATAGAATACTACAATAATAAATTATATCTCATTAGTTTATGATTTTTTAAAAATCATAATTTGAAACTTCTGCACTCACCACAGGAAATAAAAACTTTTCTAAGGCCCGACCACCTAAAAGATTGGCCACACCTCTCTTTAATTTACGAATACTACTGCCTGTTTGTTTCTGATAATTTTATAATTATCCAGCAATATTCAGCACTTATAGAGTATATTTCCGAAGTATATTTCCGATGAGAAGAGTTAATCCTGAATAATTGTTTTTTTAGGATAAAAAATTGTGAGAAACACGATATAATCCAAGATAATTAGTGCCAATACTAAAAAATAACAACACATATGCCCACAAAAAGTATCACGCACTTTCTAAAGATAGTGCTTTTTTCCAATCGTCATTTGGCGTTAAAAGTTTTCTTGAATCAAGATTCATTATTCCCATTCGCATTTTTAGGGTTGAAGCGATCTCTTTTTTTTCATTATACATCGTCTGCTCTACATTTATAACCAAACGATTTGTTGATTCTAAAGAGATCGTTTCAATTGTGACCTCTTCTCTATTTTTTAACTCTTTTTTATAGACGACTTGAATATCTAAAATCACGGGTGCAAGTCTTGTTTCAAGCACCCGTGATAAAGGATATCCATTATCTGTAAGCATTTGCCATCTGGCCTCTTCATATAACTGTAAATAAACCGCATGATTCACATGAGAAAAATTATCCAAATGCTTCTCTTTGGTTGTTAGCTTATATACATGAGGTTGCACAGACACTTTTTTTACCTTTGTAATCGCTCAACAAGACCGTCTAACTCTTTTGCAAGTTCTTTTGGTAATCGATCTCCAAACTGCGCAAAATGCTCTTTCATGCTAGCTGCTTCTTTATTCCATGCGTCTTTATTTATTTCTAAAATCTCATCAACTTTGGACTGCTCCATTTTTAAATTTTCTAAATCAAGATCACTAGAACGTGGAACAAATCCAACTGGCGTCTTTTTTGCCTCTGCTTTATTTTCTAATCTTTGGCAAATCCATTTTAGCACTCTCGAATTTTCACCATATCCCGGCCAGATGAACTTATCGTTTGAATCTTTTCTAAACCAGTTCACTGCAAAAATTTTTGGAAATTTTGAAACGTCGTTATTTTTCGCTAAATCAATCCAATGTTTAAAATAATCTCCCATGTGGTACCCACAAAATGGTAGCATTGCAAAAGGATCACGTCTTAAAACTCCTGTCGCGGATAAATTTGCGGCCGTTGTTTCAGAAGCTATCGTCGACCCCATAAATACTCCATGCTCCCAAGAAAAAGCTTCCATTACAAGAGGCACAGTTGATGGTCTTCGCCCTCCAAATAAAAATGCTGATATTGGAACACCTTCTGGATTTTCCCACTCTGAATCAATTACAGGACACTGACTTGCTGGTGCAGTAAATCGAGAGTTTGGATGAGCTGCTTTTTTTGAGCTCTCTGGAGTCCAATCCTGCCCTTCCCAATCAATGGCATGTTTTGGGGCTGCAACGCCCATCATCTCCCACCAAACATCTTTATCATCTGTTAAGGCCACATTGGTAAAAATAGTGTTTTTCTCTATTGTTCTCATGGCATTTGGATTTGAATCAATTGATGTTCCTGGAGCAACTCCAAAAAATCCATACTCTGGATTTACCGCATAAAGGCGGCCATCTTTTCCTGGACGAATCCAAGCAATATCATCACCAAGGCAGCGAACACTCCAACCTGGAAGTGTTGGTTCCATCATCGCTAAATTTGTTTTCCCACATGCAGATGGAAAAGCTGCGGCGATATAGTGTGTCTTTTTTTCAGGAGATGTTAATGCCAAAATAAGCATGTGCTCTGCAAGCCATCCCTCTTTTTTAGCGATAGAAGATGCAATCCTTAATGCCAAACATTTTTTCCCCAAAAGAGCATTTCCACCATACCCAGAACCAATAGACCAAATAGAAGGATCTTCGGGAAAATGAACTATGTATTTATTTTTTGGATCAGGTTCACAAGGCCATGCAACATCTTTTTGACCATCTTTAAGTGGTGCTCCCACACTATGAACACATGGAATAAATTTTCCATTACTACCAAGCTCTTTTAAAACTTTATCCCCCATCCTTGTCATAATTTTCATATTAACAACAACATATGGTGAGTCTGTTAATTCAATCCCAATTTTTGAAGCAGGAGAACCAAGTGGCCCCATTGAAAATGGAATTACATACAAAGTTCTACCTTCCATTATTCCTGTAAATTTTTTTTGTAACATTTCTTTCATTTCTTTTGGATCTGCCCAATTGTTACTTGGCCCTGCATCCTCTTTTTTATTGGTGCAGATATATGTTCGATCTTCAACTCTTGCAACATCACTTGGATGAGAACGAAATAGATAGCACCCTGGACGTTTTTTTTCATTAAGCTTTATCGTTGCACCACTTTCAACCATCTGATTCATAAGCATGTTGTACTCTTCTTGACTTCCATCACACCAATGAACATTTTTTGGTTTAAACATTTTTACAGCATCATCAATTAAATCTAAAAGCGCTTGGTTATTTGTTTTTGACATATCATCTCCTTCAAAAAGACATTGCTAAAAATATTCCTGCAATAATTATTGCAGAAATCATGCCTCCTGCATTTACTCCTGCAGCATGGAGTAAAATAAAATTATCTGTATCAAATTTATGTGCCATTTTTTGAGAAATCCTTACTGACATAGGGAAAAATGGAACTCCGGATGGACCAATAAGTGGATTAATTTTGCTTTTTAAAAAGAAATTTAAAAATCGTATTGCTAAAATTCCGCCAGCAGCTCCGATAATTAATGCACAAAGAATCACAATAAAAATAAGTAATGCCTCTTTTGTAAAAATATTTGCAGGAATAAGAGTTGCTCCAATACCAAGCCCTAAAAGAATCGTTGCAAGATTCACAATTCCGTTTTGAAGAGTTTCACTCAATCGTTTAACAACCCCACTTTCTCTTAAAAATATCCCAAAAATAAAAAATCCCATTAAAGGTGCGGCCGAAGGTAAAATCAAAATAGTAAGGCCTAATATTGCAAGCGGAATAAATATCTTTTCTTGCGGGCCAACAAACCTTAGATTTTGCATTTTTATTTTTCGCTCATCGATATTTGTAAAAACTTTTACAAAAAATGGATAAATCGAAGTTGCAAAAGCAAGAGTAAAAATAATTGAAAGAGAAATTACTCCAACTAAATGTGGCGCAAGTTTTCCGGCCATAAAAATAGCAATTGAGCCATCAAAAGCACCAGCAATAGATGCCGCAAAAATATCAAAGAAGCTAAAATTAAAACCAAAATAATGAGCCGCAGCAAGTAAAGTCATAAAAATAAAAAAGACACTAAGTTGCGCAACCGCTCCAATAAAAAAGAAAATCGGTCTGGCCAAAAGAGGACCGATATCAATCATTGCCCCTGTTCCCATACATAAAATAAGAGGAAAAAATCCAGACTCAATTCCTAGTTTATGAAGTCCTAGCAAAAACTCACTGGCAGGATTTGGGGCCACTGCCGGAATATTTGCCAAGATCAAACCAAAAATCATAGGCACGGTAAAGATGTGAATGTTTGTGCGAAATACGGAAATTAAGATTAAAATAAATGCAAGAACCAGCATTCCGACATTATCCATATTGGTGTAAATCCACGATGCACCAAAATTAGCATGCAATCTCTCAAGCATTGACGATACTGTTTGAGGAGAATTATAAGAAAGACCTTTTATACTCTCTTGAGCAAAAAGATTTAACGACAAAAACATTGTTAAAAATGTAGATACAATTTTCATAGAAGTCCTTTTTAATATTAACGATTTGGTTTCGCACGATGAGCTGCAATGGCCGCACTGATTGCTGCTGCATGATCAGGTGGTGCGCCATCTCGTTTATATAAATTTTTGTGATGTTGTTGTCGCCAACGAACCTCATTTTTCATTCTTTTTTGAGTCAACATCTCTTCCATTTTGGTAATTGGTAAAAGAAGTCTAGAAATAAGCAAAACTACAAAAATCGATAAAACTAAAAAGACGGCAAGAATAAAAATAACATTTCCTGCCAACAGTAGGCCTTCTAATAGCATAGAATCTTTCCTTCGATTGTATAGATTGATAAAGAAAAATTATAACTTAATGAGTTTCTAAAGGTAAAGGGGGGGCATACAGATATATTAGATTTTTTTGTCTTGATTACTGCGTCATCTTGACAAAAAATATAAGACAAAAACGGTTATATTTTTGAAAGTGTCAAATGAAGACACTCTAGCGACATTTTTTTACCTTGATTCATTAGTATTTGTTTTACTTTGTTCATTGTTTCTGCTGTTACATATTTTTTTTGAGATTTAAAAAAATCATCTATTTTTTTGGTTTTATACCCTTGAGCACCAATGTTTTTTTCTAAATACTTAATAAATAATTCAGAATTAAGACCCAAGTGCCCAGATACTACTGACAAATCGGGTGAATATTTTAAATATTTCTCTCCCATAAGTGACCTATACTTATCCCAAGGCCCTCCTGTTTGAACAACAAACTCAAAAAAACGATTTACCATTTCTTGCTCCTTTAATCTTTTCTTTTTCTCAGGTAAATCCAATTTTATAAGTCCCTTTTGTTTTTTAAGCCATTCTAATCTTGCATCCAAAAGCTCATGCATTAAAATCATTGCATCTGCGGTCTTTGGCATTCTCATCGCACGTAGTTCTATCGTTTTTTCTTCTTTTTTGTAGGGCCCAACAATTCTTGTAACATTTATTGCATGATATTTATCAGCATATCCCTGTTCTGGAGCTGGAACCGTTTTATAAACTTTTGTCATCAACTCCGCTAAAAGTTCTATCGACTGTTTATTGCTTTTATCAAACTCCGTTATCGCAAGCTTTAAATCTTCTACCGTCTCTTTTGTAAAATCTAAAATATGTGGAGCATTTAAAGGATCATCATTAAAGATGCCCCACGCAAGCTCTGGTCTATTCATTAAATCCACAACAAAATTTCTAAATAAGAGCGGATCATTTTTAAAGGCAGATTCGATACCAAGGTGAATATGACCAGCACTAACATAATCATAATCGGGAACTAAAGAATTTTTTTGTGCTATATCATAAATTAACGTTTTCATAATTGCAGAATTTTTTTTCATCTGTTTAGTTGTCATTGGCATTGTTTTTATTTCAATAACTCCAGGATCAAGAGTTATATCAAACCAAAAACCATTGGGATGATGTATCCTATAATTTACATAACCATACTTATCTTTGATGTTTTCAACCTTGCAATCAGGACATTTTTTTAAGACATCATTTTTAAAATTGGTTCTAGCGGCCACGCCTTGTTTACTAGTGATTTCCACACTACTTTTATTCGCATAATAGATAGTATCATTTGTAAATTCTAACTCCCTACCATATAAATTAAAGCTTTCACGTTTTAAGTTTTCCTGCCCAAAAAGAGCGGTACTAAGAAAAAAAAGAACTGATATAATAAAAATATTTTTTTTAAACAACATGATAAACAACCATCCAATTAATTACTCAAAACTTTATCGACACTTTGTGCTTGAATCTAAAGAAATTTTTGCTCTATATTCTAAAAAAAGAGGGTAATTTAATATATAAACTCAAGTTTTACTTCTAAATTTACGATAAGAACAAAAGAAAACACTTATGGTGTATATATGATAAAAATACAAAAACTACTTCTTGCTGTTTTTTTGCTACTGCTTTATCCAGCATTTATTTTTTCTAGTGCCTCTTTAACTCAAGAAGATCAAGAAACAATTACAAAAAAAGCAAACGAAGCTTTCCCAAAAGAAAGATACAAAGATCCAATAAAAAGACAAAAGCTAATCGATGCAGCGATAGAGAAAATGACAAAACATAGAGAAATACTAAAAACGACTTATGAAAGAGTTAAAAATTCACAAGTTCAAAATACAAATATAAGTCCCCCTGCAGCAACAAAACTATCTCCTGATAATTACGAGTACTATGAAACACAAGAAGAACGTAGTGATGACATAGAACAAAAAGACTCAATACCAACCCCTAAAAAAATTACTCCAAAAGAGATAAAAACAGATACAAAAAAAACAATCGCCAAAAAATATGAAGAGGCCTTAACGACAACAGTTAAGCAAGCCGATGTCGATAAAAATAGACCAAGAGAAGAGTCGGCCCAGCACGGAGAGCAAAAAATAGATTTAAAAACAGGAATTCCATATCTTTACAATGCAAATAAAAAGAAATGGCAAACAATGCAAGAGTTTCAAAGTAGTGCTCAAGTTGAGCAAGTCAAGTCTTGGTACTCAATGCTAAAAGAACTTCACAAAGACTTTACCTTAAAAGTGCATGATTACTGTAAGATCTTTCAGGCTTCATGCACCGAAAGCGCTAACAAAAAACCAGTATCAGTTGATGTTGATAAGTATATCGCTCTTTTAGAAAATCAAGGCATCATACAGACGGTAGAAAAAAAAGGGCGAGAACTCTTAAAAAGAGAAAGAGGATGGAAACACTTTTTTATCCACAACAACAATAAATACTATTTAAAGTTTAACAAAGAAAACAAAACAGTCACTTTTGTTGGTGATAAAAATAAAATGGAAGGTGGTACACTTCTATTACCAGATAAAAAAGAGAATCAAACCCTAAGCACAACTTTTAAAGAAAAATTAAAAAATGCGATAGAATTGTCGCAAGATATTAAAAGTAAAAACTTAAAACTTGACTAAGCTTGTAAAAACATATAAAAGTCATTAGTTTATATCAATTGACAAGGATTAGGGGCCTTAAAGAGTTTATAAAAATAGTGCCAATTGAAAAAATTAATTATGGCAAGGAAGACAAGGCGAGACGCCGAGTCGTACGATGAGTACGTCGCAGGCGGTGAGACCGAAGTCTGACACAGCAAGAATTAATTTTTACTGTTGGTATAACCTCCCTACCTGTCTTCTAAAAAGGAGCTTTAAATGTATTCGATTGTTGAAATTGCTGGACACCAGTATTGGGTAAAGCCTGGTGATGTGCTTGATGTTGATAAACTAACTGCTGAAGTTGGCGGAGTGGTTGAATTTGACAGTGTTTATTTCGTAGGTGGAGAAAATAATCTTGTTGGAGCTCCAACAGTTGCAGGTGCAAAAGTTGTTGCAAAAGTTGTTAGACATGATCGCGATAGAAAGTTAATTGTTTTTAAAAGAAGACTTGGTGGTTATCAAAGAAAAAGAGGACATAGACAGCACTATACATGCTTACTAATAACTGAAGTGACTGATGGACAAGGAAACAATTTAAAAATTGATTCTGAATCAAAATGGGCAAAAAAGTATTTATAATAAATTAAAATTTTCGTAAGGAGTTATATATGGCACACAAGAAGGCCGGAGGTTCGACAAGTAACGGTAGAGATTCAAATCCAAAAATGCGTGGTGTAAAAAAGTTTGGCGGAGAAAAAGTTATCCCTGGCAACATTATTGTTCGTCAGTGTGGTACAGTTTTTCATCCAGGAACAGGTGTTTCTGTAGGTCGTGATTTTACAATTTTTGCAACAAGAGAAGGAAATGTAAAATTCACAACATACTCAAGAGGCAAACAGCTTGTTTCTGTTGTCTAATTTTATTTTTTTAGATTAAAAATACAAAAAAAAGGAACCACAAAACAAAACTTTGGTTCCTTTTTTTTTATGTAGGTTGTATGCGATTTATCGATGAAGTAGTGATTAAAGTTGTTGCAGGAAAAGGCGGGAATGGAGCAATTAGTTTTCGCCGAGAAAAGTTTATTCCATTTGGTGGCCCTGATGGTGGGGATGGTGGGAATGGTGGAAATATCTATCTAAAGGCCGATGAAAACTACAACACTCTCCTACACTTTAAGGGAAAAAAACTTTTTGCTGCACAAAATGGTGGTGGTGGCATGGGCCGCCACATGAACGGCAAAAGTGGAGAAGATTTAATTCTTCCTGTACCTATTGGAACTATTATAAGAAATAGTGAAACCCAAGAAGTTTTGGCAGATTTAAAAGAAAACCAAGAGCTATTTTTAGTGGCCAAAGGGGGCCGTGGTGGCTGGGGAAATATGAATTTTAAGGGGCCAACAAATCAGGCCCCAAAATATGCAAAACCAGGCCTTGAAGGTGAAGAATTAACCCTTCATTTAGAATTAAAACTACTTGCGGATGTTGCTTTAATCGGTCTGCCAAATGCCGGGAAATCAACTCTTATATCTGTTATTTCATCTGCCAGGCCAAAAATTGCAGACTACCCTTTTACAACACTAGAGCCTAATCTAGGCGTTGTTGAAGTTGGAGAAAAAACTTATGTTGTTGCAGATATACCAGGACTTATTGAAGATGCTTCAATTGGCAAAGGTCTTGGGATAAAATTTTTAAAACATATCGAACGAACTAAGGTGTTAGTTCACATGGTTGACTGCTCTTGGTGTCTTGATGAATATGAGGCCTATGAGAGCTACGTGACTGTCAAGGCAGAACTTAGTAAGTATAGCGAAAAACTTGAAAGTAAAAAAGAGATTGTATGTCTTACAAAAATCGATGCGATGAGCGAGGAAGAAATTGAAAAGTTTCAGCGTTTTTTTGAGTCAGAATTAGATAAAAAAATAATTCCTCTTTCTGCAGTATCAGGAAGAAATGTCGATACAATCAAACACGTAATGCTTAAGGCAATAGAAAGCGAGGATTAGAAAAATGAGTAATGATTATATTGCAAATGAAATACAAAAAATAATGGAAGATAAATCTTTGTCGTATCCAAGAAATTTAGCAATGAGTGCAGCATGGGTTCTTGGACATTTTAAAGGTACAAATTTAAAAATTTACGATCTTGAAAGTAAAAGTGCTCTTGCTGATTATTTTGTTGTTGCTTCAGCAAACAATAGTACTCAAAGAAATTCAATGGCCGATGCAATTTCAAGACAACTAAAAAAATACTCACCATCCGCCTTAAACAGTGAAGGAAAAGAGTCTCTTGATTGGACTTTAATCGATGCAGGAGATATTGTTGTTCATATCTTTGATGAAAACGCACGAGAGTTTTATAAGTTAGATGAAGTTTGGTCCTACGCAAAACAAATAGATATTCCTGCAAGTTTTTATCAAACCTCCGACATAGAACACAACGTTGCAATCTCTGATGATGATAAAAACTATTTCTAAACAATGCGCAAAATAAAAATTATCTGTGTTGGAAAATTAAATGAGGATTATCTAAAAAAACTAGAAGAAGATTACAAAAAAAGAATCTCTAGTTTTAAAATCGATATAATAGAGACTCCGGCCTTTGATGATGATAAGCAAAAAGAAGCGCAAGAAATTTTAAAAAAACTAAAACAGCTATATAAGGAGAACTTACCATCTGCAGTTCTACTTTCTGAAAATGGAGTTTTACACTCATCAAGTAAAGAGTTTGCATCTTGGATGATAAAAAAAATAGAACATGATTCTAAAGATTTAGTTTTTATTTTAGGCGGAGCAAGTGGACATGGAGAAGAGTTATTAAACTTATTTCAAGAAAGATTATCTCTTTCTAATTTAACCTTTCCTCACAAAATCGCACGGATTATTTTAGTAGAACAAATTTATAGAGCTGAATGCATAAAAAAAGGCCATCCGTATCATAAATAATAGATGGCCTAAAATTTTGAGTAGTATTTTTGAGTAACCCCAGCTTGGGCAATATAATCAATAATTTTACCTGAGTTCGCAATTCCGAGAAGCTCTAGGAAGAAAATATTTTTATGAAGGAGCTTACATGATAAGTAAGTGACTGAAATAAAAATATTTTCTGACGCCGAGATTCGAAGAAAGTCCGAACTCAGGTTGAGTAGTATTATGGACGGCAAAGATTAACAAGATGATACGGATACATATTCGGATCTTGTTCTGTACCCATTCCTGAATTATATGACTCAACAAAACACTCAACAGGAGTTAAGTCTACTGCCTTTCTGCAAAGATCAATAATTTTTAACTCTGTAATGTTATTATAAATTTCTGGTGTATCAAAAGCTTCTTTGTAACACTCTATCGGACCAAAAGCATTTTCCTTATTTGCTCCAGAGCAAAGGATTGCCATGTGTTTTGGATAAAAAATAGTATCAAAAAAACCATCATTAAAAATTTCATCATAGCATTCTAAAGGGGCACTAGATTTTGCGCCTTGACATAAAGCACTTAACCAATTTGGACCTAAATTAGACATCAACTCTTCATTTTGGGAACCAGTCTTAAAACACTCACGGGCATCATAAGCTGAAGCAGTAAAAACCAAGCTCAAAGATAAGACAAGAATCAATAATTTCATAAATCCCCCAGAAACAAAATATTTGCTTTTGTTTCTGGGTAATATACTAAAAAAATATGAAATACCAAGAGGGATTTGAAATTTTTACTCGCTCCACTTCATCAGTTCTGGAATTGTCCCCATTGCAAGGTGCTTATGGCTTGGTAAAACACGCACGGTATATCCGTATCTGCCACCATTTGCACATGGAATCATTGCGGTAAAGATCGTAATATCAGCAAGTTGCTCTTCTTTTTGCATAACAATTTTTTTAGGTTCTTTAATCTTATCATCTTGAGTTAAACTTCCGTAATAGACTTCAACTCTTATGCTATCAGCAGGGATTTCTCCAAGTTTTACCCTGGCCTTAACAGCAACAGAAGAACCGGAATAAACAACATCTTTTGTTAAAGACTCAACTTCAATCACTTTTAAAGATTGCCAATTCTTGTGAATATTCTTACGCCATTCTGCAAGTTTTTTAGCGTTTGCAGCATCATTTACTGCCAATTCATTGTAAAGCTTTTCGCTATGCATATAGTATTGGTTTATATAATCAGACACCATTCGATGAGCATTAAAGCCAGCACCACAAGTCCTTATGGTGTTTTTCATCATTTTTACCCAACCAGCAGGAATATTAAACTCATCACGTTCGTAATACAAAGGAGCAACTTCACTTTCTAACAATCGATAAAGCATATTTGATTCGACTGCGTCTTGATAAGTTAAGTCGTCATATGTTTCAGCATGACCAATTGCCCAACCATTTTCACCATCAAAAGCTTCATCCCACCAACCATCAAGGATTGAAACATTTAGTGCTCCATTCATTGCGGCCTTCATTCCAGATGTTCCAGAAGCTTCTAAAGGACGACGAGGATTGTTAAGCCATACATCGACACCTTGAACTAAATACCTTGCCATATCGATATCATAATCTTCAAGCAGTACAACCCGTTTATAAAGTTCAGGCATTTTTGCAACATTAAAAATACTTTTTATAATATCTTTACCCATTGTATCTGCAGGATGTGCCTTACCTGCAATAATAATTTGAATTGGCCTTTCTGAGTGATTAAAAAGCTTAATTGCTCTTTCGATATCCTCAAAAATCAAATTTCCACGCTTGTACGGAGCAAAACGTCGAGCAAACCCAATTGTTAAAACACTTGGATCAAGCACATCTTTGATTTTACTAATTTCACTTAAGCTGGCCCCACGTCTTTTATACTGGAATTCAAGCCTTTCTCTTATATACTGAATCATACCCTTTTTTCTTTCTAAATGCGCAAACCAAAGTTCTGCATTTGGAACTTGATCGACAACCTTCCACAAATTAAAATCAGCAATCTCTCTTACATATGCAGTATCCATATAACGAATAAATAGCTGCTCAAAATTTTTACTAAGCCATGTTTTTGTATGAACACCATTTGTAATATGACCTATTGGGATCTCATCTCCTGGAACTCCTGGATATAATTTTTTCCACATATCCCGTGAAACAGAACCATGAAGTTTTGCAACTCCATTTGCATAAGATGCAAATTTTAAGGCCAACACAGTCAAACAAAAATCCTCTTTTAGGTTCGAGGCCTCCTCTCTTCCTAAAGTTAAGAATTGATCCCATGAAAGGCCAATTCTTTTTTGTACAAAATTTCCGAGATAATGTTTTAATGCTTCTTCACTAAATCGCTCATTTCCTGCAGGAACTGGCGTGTGTGTTGTAAATACGTTTGTTGCGCAGACAAGCTCTTTTGCATCATCATACGATAAAAGTTTTGTCTCCATGTAGTAACGTAACCGCTCTAAAATTAAAAATGCAGAGTGCCCTTCATTGATATGATAAACATTTGCATTAATTCCTAGAGTGTGGAGAGCGACAACTCCTCCCATACCAAGAAGAATTTCTTGTCTTAGTCGCATATCGCGATCAGCATCATACAAGCGCTTTGTGATATCGCGATGCTTTGGAATATTACAGTGTAGATTTGTATCTAATAGATATAGAGGAACTCGACCAACCTGAACTTTCCAAATTTGATAGAAAACTTCATCACCGCCAATATCCATAGATAAAAGAAGCGGATTGCCTTGCGCATCTTTTTGCAACTCTACAGGCAAGCTAAATTTATCATTTTCTGGATAAAATTCTTGCTGCATGCCTTCTGCATTTAACCCTTGTCTGAAATATCCCTCTCTATATAAAAAACCAAGGGCCACTAAAGGAACACCTAAATCACTTGCAGACTTTAAATGATCTCCAGCTAAAACACCTAGGCCTCCAGAATATATTGGAAGAGATTCATGAATTCCAAACTCAGCAGAAAAATAGGCAATAATTGGTTTTTCTCTATGACCATAGTGCTCATCAAACCAAGTTTTTCCACTCATATACTTTTTAAAAGAGGTATATACAGCTCTTACTTCAGTTACATAATCTTCATTATTAGCAAGTTCTTCAAGTCGTGCTTGAGAAACATCACACAGTACTCGTAGTGGATTTTTATGTGCCGCCTCCCAAATATCTGGATCGATTTTTAAAAATAGTTGACGGGCATCCCAGTTCCATGAAAACCACATATTAGAAGCAATCTCTAAAAGAGGTTGAAGCTTTGGTGGAGTTGTTGGTAGTGCTGTAAATGTGTGCAATTTCATTTTTAATAGCTCCTTCATGCTGTTAACAATACAAAAAAATCTTTTTTAAGTTTTCTTATAATTACCCAAGATAAACACAATGACAATTCAAAAATTTATTCTGATTTTTCGAGAGAATTAAAGATCATAAGTTTTAAATCATTAAGTACATTAGTAAAAATAATGAAGGCATCATGAGGCGATTTATATGGATTAAAATAGCTATGAATTAATCCGTCGTTATGCCACTTGGTACACATATAATAGAAGTGATCTGAAGATGTTAATTTTCTCCAAGCGTCGAGAATGTTTTTATCACCAAGTTTTTTTACACTTTGCTCTAAAGACATTAAATAATCTAAAGACGCATCTTGCATTGAATTACCACACCATGCTGACAAGTCTCTACTTTCATCTGCCCACGACGTAGTTTCTTTACACTCTACTTCTCCCTTATTTTTATAAGAGCCGATGACCTCTGATAAAGTTTGAAATTTAAAATATGGATTTTTTAAAATCTCTTTTGGAAACTCTTCTAAAAAAGTCAAAATACCGCTTTCTATTTTTTGATGTTCACCAAAAGTTTCATAATCCATGAAAAGATTTATAACATCAGCATTGCTTCCTAAATTCAAAAGCCACGTTGCATATTTTTTGGCCGTTAAAGGATACTCTCTCCAATTTTTATTGGAGAATCTAAAAGCGATATCGTCAGATAAGCGATAATTTTTTAAAAGCAAGCTTATTTGCGATGCACCTTTTGGTGTATAGACAAAATTTGCAGAATTCCATTGCAAGATTCTTTCTGCACCTTCTGCAAGGATACCACGATATCCCATATCCTGAATAATTTTTGCAAGATTATCATCATATATTAATTCGGTATTTCTAAATACTGATGTTTTTTTGTTAAACAATCTTAAAATTATTTCTTTATGCATCTGTATCTGCTCTTTAAACTCTTCAACAGACATCAAATAAGCGAGAGAATGATAATATGTTTCAGAAAGTATTTCTACGGCCCCTGTTGCAACTAATTCTTGAAAAGATTCTAGTGTTTTTGGAGAATACTTTTGCAGTTGCTCTAAAACAATACCACTAAAAGAAAAAGTAACTTTAAAACGATTGGGGAACTCTTTAATTAAAGAAAGAAGAATTTTATTGGTTTTTAAATAGCAGTTTTCAGCAACTCTCTCTAAAATCTCCCTATTTTTTTCTTCATCTTCGTAATTTAACAAGCGGCCAGAAATATTAAAAAAATTAAAATCACGACGTAATCTATATGGTTGATGAACTTGAAAATAAAGACAAATCGAGGTGCTCACTTAAACCTTACTTTAGCTTTTCCTTCGGCAAAATACTTTTTTCATAACTTTTGAAAATATCTTTTGCAGAATTATCCCAGCTGATCTCTCTAAGCACTTTTTGGTTTCCTTGGATCTGTTTTGCAGATTCTGTAGGATCACTAATTAGCTTAATAATCGTTTCGGATAATTTTTTTACATCCCAAAAATCTACCTGAACTGCATCTGGTAAAATCTCTGCAACACCTGATTGTTTAGATATAACAACAGGAATATTATGCCTTATTGCCTCAAGAGGAGTTATTCCAAAAGGTTCAGAAACCGATGGCATAACATATAGATCACTCATTGCAAACAACTGCTCTCTTTCTGCTTCTTCTAAAAATCCTGTAAAATGAAATCTTTCTGCAAGTCGAAGTTCGGCCATTTGCTCAACAATTCGTGGAGTCATATCCCCTGCACCGGCCATAACAAATCGAACGTTGCGCATCTTTTTTAAAACCATACTTGCCGCTTCTAGAAAGTACTCTGGCCCTTTTTGCATGGTTATACGACCTAAGAATAAAACAATTTTATCTTTACTAAAAGAAGAGTGACGAACAATGCGGTTAATTTCGTGTACATCATCTTTTTCTACTGCATTATAAACTACATCTATTTTTTCAGCTTTTTGAGTATATTTATTTACAAGAATTTCCTTCATTCTTTCGCTTACAGTAATAATTCGATCGGCCATATCCATACCATATTTTTCAATACAGTAAACTTCTGTGCTAATAGCATTCCCTGCACGATCAAACTCTGTAGAATGAACATGAACAACGAGTGGTTTGCCACTCTCTTTTTTTGCTTCAATCGCGGCCAAAAAAGTCATCCAATCATGTGCATGAATAACATCAAATGACTCTTTTTGTGCTAAATATTTCCCAACAACAGCATATCTATTTACTTCAGACATCAGATCCATTCCATATCCACCAGAAATTTCTAGGATATCATCGTCTGACTCAACAACAGATACATCTGTTTTTTTTACGGTTTCCTCTTTTACTTGCTCAATATATTCAACATATCCATCTTTATCTATGTAAGGATGAAGGCTTGATGAAACTCTATATTGTTTTAATAGATGTGAAAAAAGATGCTCATCTTTTTTTACCTCTTTTGCAACTTTCTTTGGACCTAAAAATTTAATAGATTGATTGACATTCGCTTCTTCATTTAAATGTGGAAGTACGAATTTTATATCCACCTTTAATTTTGCCAGAGATTTAGTCATGCCATAACATGCTGTACCTAAACCGCCACTAATATGTGGTGGGAACTCCCACCCAAACATCAATACTTTCATTGATATCTGCCCCTTAAAAAAAGAAATAACAAAATCCCTTTTGTAATAAATATTACTGAAGTCCTCATCAATTTCGTTTATATTTTAAAAAAATGCAACTCTTTTTATTAAAAGAATTCTTTTATTTTAAATTCTTAACTCTTTTGCTTGTGTTTTTTTTTAGATAAGATCATTTTTTAAAACTTTGTGAAGGAGTGTTTACATGGGAGAAATGCTAGATAAATTGTCATTGCAAATAACATCAACAATGAAAGAGGGAAATCCAGAAAAGCTTTCGGCATTAAGATATCTTAAGAGTGTGTTAATCGAAAATAAAACTTCAAAACAACCAAAAGAAGAAATTGATGTTGTTGTCGCCTATTTTAAAAAAATGAAAGACTCTATTTCGGAATTCCCAGAAGGTCATCCAAACATTTGCAAAATACAAACAGAGTTAGAATACTTAAAGGTATTTATGCCAGAAGAGATGAGCATTGATGAAGTAAAAAATCTCATCAATTCAATAATTTCGAAGCTCACCAATCCAAACATGGGAATGGTCATGAAAGAACTCACTCCACAAATAAAGGGCCGCTTTGATGGAAAAAGTGCAAGTTCTTTGGTTATGGAGATGCTAAAAAAATAGCAACAAAGTACGCATTGCCATAAAATTTTAGATAAAAAGAGTTTTTTTTTATCTAGGCCTATGGTACAAGAATTAAGACAGTTATTAATCCGGTCGTTTAGAAGCATCTGAGAATAATTTTAGATCTTACCTAGTTCGGCCCAATTTCAACGGAGTATTACGCATGGGTACCAAATTGTATGTAGGGAATCTTCCTTACTCAGCAACAGAGCAGTCTTTGGAAACTTTTTTCGCTCAAGCAGGTTCAGTGTCATCTGCAAGAGTGATCACCGACAGGGAAACAGGCAGAAGCAAAGGCTTTGCATTTGTTGAAATGGCCAGTGAAGAAGAAGCAAACAACGCAATCAACCAATTAAATGGACAAGAGCTTGATGGTAGAGCTCTACGCATTGCAGAGGCAAAACCACAAGAAAACAATCGTGATCGTGGAGATCGCGGTGGTCGTAGTGGT
>CAZCDT010000028.1:26058-34737 GCA_964497525.1 uncultured Bacteriovoracaceae bacterium | reverse complement strand
TGCTTAAAATAATATTAACGAGGTTGCAAAAAGTAGTTGCAATCTTTCATTGGAGGAATTTTATGGTAATGGTGAGAGCATTTAAAGGAATCAGACCTCTTCCTGAGCATGCAAAAGAGGTTGCAAGTTACCCCTATGATGTTATTTCTTCCCGCGAGGCAAAAGAATTGGCCAAGGGTCATCCAAATTCTTTTTTACATGTAGAAAAGCCAGAGATTGATCTACCTGAAGGTACGGATTTATACTCTGATCAAGTATACGCTAAAGGGAAAGAGAATTTTGAACGTTATCTAAAAGAAAAAATAATGTTTCAAGATTCTGCACCATGTCTTTATATTTATAAGCAAAAGATGGGAAGTCATGAGCAGTACGGCATCGTTGGTTGTGCAAGTGCTGATGATTATAATTCCAATAAAATTAAAAAGCATGAACTAACAAGAAAAGATAAAGAAGATGATCGAACAAGACATGTCGTAAGACTAGGAATTAATGCAGGCCCAGTTTTTCTAACCTATAGAGATAACAATCAAATTAATCAAATCGTTTCTGATTTTGTAAAAAACAATAAACCAGAATATGATTTTGTAAAAGAAGATGGATTTGGCCATACCTTTTGGGTTATTAAAGACCAAAAAATTATAAACAATATTTCAGCAATTTTTTCAGATATTGATTCACTATATGTTGCTGATGGACATCACAGATCTGCTTCTGCTGCCAGAGCGCAAGCAGAAAGATTAAAAACAGACCCAAACCCAAACAAAGATAAAGAGTATAATTATTTTCTTGCCGTAATTTTTCCTGCAAACCAGCTTAAAATTATGGATTACAATCGCCTGCTATTAACCATGAACGGTCACACTAAAGAGAGTTTTTTAAAGCTTCTTGCTGAAAAATTTGAAATTATTTCAGAAAATAGTTATCACTCTCCAAAAAACTTAAAAGAGTTTGGAATGTATTTTGATGGTAAATGGTATCAAATTAGGGCAAAAAAAGGAAGCTATCCTGAAAATGATCCAACAGCATCACTTGATTGCGCTATTTTACAAGCAAATGTTTTAGCACCAATTTTTGGCATCGATGATCCAAGAACTTCTAAAAAAATAGATTTCGTTGGTGGAATTAGAGGACATAAAGAATTAGAAGATCGAGTTAATAGTGGCGAAGCAACAGTTGCATTTAAACTTCATCCTGTATCAATGGATCAATTATTAAATGTTTCTGATGCGGGTAAAATCATGCCTCCGAAATCAACCTGGTTTGAACCAAAACTTAGATCAGGCCTTGTTGTTCACTCACTAGATTAAAAAATATAATAAGAAGGAGATTGTTTATGAAACCATTTATTGTAGTTCCTGATGGATTTGACAAAAGTTTATTTGAACAGTTAAAAAAATGTGATCAGCTTGAAGTTCACCCTACCTCTAAAGTATCTCAAGATGAATTAAAGGCACTTCTTCCAAGAGTAAACGGCCTTATTATTCGTTCTGCAACAACCATAA
This sequence comes from uncultured Bacteriovoracaceae bacterium, assembly GCA_964497525.1. Lineage (GTDB taxonomy): Bacteria > Bdellovibrionota > Bacteriovoracia > Bacteriovoracales > Bacteriovoracaceae > CAZCDT01. The sequence goes on along the minus strand of CAZCDT010000028.1, from coordinate 33,235 downwards.
ACGAAGAGCTTCTAGCACTTGCTCCAAACTTAAAAATTGTAATTCGTGCAGGTGAAGGAACCGATAATATCGACAAAAAAGCATGTGCACAAAAAGGAGTAAAGGCCGCAAATACTCCAGGCGCAAATAGTAACTCCGCTGCAGAACATGCTGTTGCTTTAATGATGACAATTCTTAGAAAAACTCATGTTGCAGATTGTACGATGAAGCAAGGAAAGTGGGAAAAAAACAGACTTGGCGGTAATGAATTAGCAAATAAAAAAGTAGGACTTGTTGGTTTTGGAAAAATTGCACAACTTGTTGCTAAAAGAATTTCTGGTTTTGAACCAGAGGTAATTTACTATACAAGAAAACCGACCGCATCTCCATTTTCTTATGCAAAACAAGCAAAGGATCTAAAAGAAATTTTTTCAACATGTGACATAATTAGTCTTCATACTTCTTTAAATGCTGATAGCAAAAATATGGTAAATAAAGAACTTCTATCCATGATGAAAAAAGATGCCGTTTTAATCAACGCATCAAGAGGTGGAATTGTCGATGAAGAAGCACTATATGAAGTTTTAAAAGAAGGAAAAATTAAAGGTGCAGCTCTTGATGTTTTTTCAAAAGAGCCAATGGATCCAAAATCTAAATTTATAGAATTAGAAAATGTTGTATTAACTCCGCATCTTGGAGCAAGTACAGATGAAGCACAATTTAGAGTTGGTCAGATGTGTGTTCATCAAATTAAAGAGTTCTTTTTAAATAATAATCTTTTAAATGAAGTAAAGGCCTAGTATTTGATTACAACCTGAGTTTATCCAAACTCAGGTTGTGATTCTATTCGTGACCGATAATATTAATTTTCCAGTTTGTTAAAGTTCCTGTTGTACCAGTTCTTCCATCAATCACCTTAATTGTCCAATTACCAAGAGAACTCTCTTTATAAAAAGCATTTGTCAAAAAGGTAGCACTTAAGTTTGCTGCAGTGTAAAGAGCATTATTAACGTTTAAGATAATACTTTTTGTACCTGATGGAGAAACAAGCTCTATACCTAAATCACCGGCCCTTGCATGTGTTATCGATATTTGAATTTGGATTGCTTCTATCGAATAGTTATGAGTCACATTTATAGTATTTGTTGTGCCAGCAGCACTATTATCAAGAATACCAAGCGCCAAAACACCAGAAGTATATGCCCATGCATTAGTCGATTGATTCGTTGTTTCTAAAAATGCTCCAAGAGCACTCACATATGTTTTTGCCATATTAACGGCAGCATCGACATCAACCATTCCAAAACCATACCAATTATGAAATTTATATCCAGCGGCATTTGTTACCCATCGTTCTCCCCACACATGACCTGCTGGAGATGAAACTGCGACAGAGTTATCTGTTGATGGATTTGTAATATTACCAACAGTTGTGTCGCTTTGAACGGCAGTGGTTGCCAAGATATGCTTTACATCTCTCCATGTTAAATTTGGATTTGCATGAAGCAACAAGGCAATCACTCCAGATATCATTGGTGCGGCAGCTGACGTGCCATTAAATGATGAAATATAAGAACATGTTGTATTTCCATTAAATCCGTAATCGAAAATATTTACTCCAGCACTTGATTTTGAATATCCGGCACTACAACCAGTACGATCTGTTGTCATTATCGCAGGATCGGCAAGACCATTTCCGCCTGCAGGAGCAGAAATCCAAATATTTGATCCAAACGAAGCATACGATGCAGATATTCCACGAGCGTCAAGAGCAGAGACATTAACTGTATATGGGGTAGAATTATATCCTTCGAAATTAGCATTACCAACTCTTAGTTTATCGGTATCAACTTCTATTAAATATTGATTCCCGACGGCCTTAACATATAAAACACCTTTTAGATTTCTTAAATTATTAACTCCCCATAACATTTTGTCTTTGTAAGAAGCTGGAAGTGATTCTATCGTCGACTGATCTGTACCCCAACTTTGATTAATTATATCAAAATCAAGACCTGCTTGATTTAACATAAGTGTTGCTGTCGCAACGACATTTTCAGACAATAGATTAGCACTAGCAATTTTTGAATTCGGTGCAACTCCAAATGATCCAACTCCATTATTTTTTACAGCAGCAATAATTCCAGCAACGGCCGTCCCATGATTATCTGAACTACCAAGTGGCGGAGAATAATTACTTGTATAAGGAGATGCTATTGTATAATCCTTTGATACACCTACTAAATGATTAGTTCCAATATCTGAATGACAATACTCGACACCATCATCAGATACTAAAATTTCAACATTTGTTCCAACATATCCATCAATATGTGTTTGAAGTAAATTCAGATCCATACCGGCAGTGCCAGCTGTCTGAGAAAAATTTGTTTGGCCGGTATTGTTTAGATGCCAAGCATTGCCGCGAAATGGATCTAATTGTCCATTTGGAGCAATACCACCACTACAAACAGTCGCAGTCCCTCCGCCTCCACCACCACTACCTCCTCCTCCACATGCAGAAAGAACTAGCATACAAGACACAAGTAGTGCTCCGAAAATTCTCTTTTTCAATGCTTCCTCATATTTTCAAAAAATATTTCAGGTTCAACATATCTTACTCGTTCGTCTCGCTCTAATTTTCTCAATACATCTGTAAATTCCTGTCTTGTATTTTTCTTGATCACCGCAGTTCTAATTTCTGGATAAGAAATCACTAATTCCAACTCATGATCTTCTGAAATATCCTTTGCAAAAACACCATCAACAATTCCAATTGAAAATGATCCCGTTAAAAATCCAATACGTTTTTTATCTGAATCATAAACTACTTGAAATTGATTTTTAGAGTTTCTAGTTATTTTTGATAAATTACGCTGGTTTAAAATTATAAATCTTCCAACTCTTAAAAGCTGTTCATCTCTTTCAATCGCTTCCTCTTCGCTTTCTTTCTTATCATACGCAACGAGATCAGGAATAATTTTCCAGTTTTCAAACAAGATATCCACATCTAATAAATCATGAGATAACTCAACCCTAAAGGGGCCAATCATTTTCATCTTTAATTCTTTTTTTTCAATGGATGATGGAGATCTTGATAAAGTTGTTGCCTGAGTTTTTATTATTTGTTGCTTGGCAGGCAAAATATTTGATATTTTTTTCTCCTTTATGTGCGATTTTAAGTCTAAAACATCATCTTGCTGGTTAAAATTTACAGGGATAATTAAAATTACAACGACCAACGATGCGATGATACTACCATAAATTGAAATTTTTTTTATTACTTTCATTAAGCACCTACCAGCTTATAAAAACCTAGTATGCTTATCGGCAAAAACAGATCGAAAGTAAGAATGTTTGTTTTAAAAAACTTAAAAGGAAAATTTTTCCGCTAATCAAATTTCATGGTATTAAATCGATGATAATGCGAAGGCCAAAAAATCATCTCGCCATCTCTGAAATGTCGGACCATTTTTGTTTAGAATAGTTGAAAGATCAATAGCATAAGTTACATGGGTTGCATTATCTATAGAGTGGGACTCAAAAAAAGTTGCATTGGCCCTCATTCGTCCAACCGTTGCTAAATCGTAGCGCTTGCCTCCTGCGATTTGACTCTTAAAAATATTTAATAAATTTAGATGAAATTCTTCGTGACCAGAGCAATCTAAAATAACTTTACAAGAATCAGGAATCCAATCAAGGCCTCTCCACACCTCACAGCCAAAAATTTTTTTAGGCCTTTGGTGTTCTGGAAGTTTCAAACAAGCAGATAAAACTTTTTGAACAACGGCCTGATGTGTTGGATGTTTATCAAATGGATTATGGGTATAAATTACTTCTGGATTAACTTTTTTAAAAAATAAAATTAAGCCATCTTCTAGCGTTGTATCTGATAATTTTTTTATATCTGCACTCGAAAATCCCAGTTGAGATATAAAAGAATACCCACCCTGAATCGCGGCCTGATTTTGCTCTTTTACTCTTTCTTGTTTCATCATCTCATCTGTAAAATTAACATATTCTCCACTTCTAGAACTTTGTGCTCCATCACTACAAGTTATTCCTCCAAAAGAGTGATCATGCATTCCTTGTAATATCCCATGAAAGGCCATTATTTCTATATCATCTTGATGTGCTCCAATCGCTAAATATTTTACTCTACCAAGTGCTTGCTCTAATGAGTCATTTTTATTTGGTAGGAATGTTTTATCTAAAATAAACTTATCATCCATAGATTATACCTATCTTGTTACTTTGTTAGGAAGAGATGCCGCGGCAACGGCCTGTCCAACTCTTTTTAATTTTTCACTTGGCAAATGAAGTGATACTTTTTTATACGCCCAAGGAAACTCTTTTTCTAAAACCTTATTCGCATTTTCTAGTATAACTTGTCCTGCACTACCTGATGTTACTCGACCAAGAACAAGGATTTGAGAAAAATCATAAAAGTCTAAGTAATGGGGAATTGTATATCCAAGATAAGTACCAATTGTTTCAAAAATATTTTTAGCTCTTTCATCGCTTGTGTCACATAACCCTTGAACATGTTTTAAGCGTTCTGGAAGAGTTTGATAATCATCAAGACTTGTTATAAACCCCTGAGAAAGTCTATTCACTGCTTGTTGTGAAAAATATGACACTGCAACGCCAAAATCTTGTGACCATTCATCAATAGCTGCACTAAAATTATAATCAACCGGAGCAAAAGCTAATTCATTAATTCTTCCTGTAATATTTCCGCAAGGATCTATAAAACCTGCGGCAAGGCTTGATCCCATCGCAATTCCAAGCACACCATTTTTATTTAACGAAAGGGCCCCTGCGAGAGCTGTCACATCACCATCGTTTGCAACGTCCACTGGAACTAAAAACTCTTTCTCGAGTCGTTGAAATAAGGAAATAACTTTTTCATTAAATAGTTTTTCAGAAACTCCTCTAAAAAGAGATGCTACTTTAATTTGATTATTTATAATAATACCGGCGGAACTTCCTCCAATCGCATCCAGACGACCAAGTTTTACTTTTGCGATATTGATCCCTTCTACAATTTTTTGATAATGATATTCAGGATCACTTTGCTCTACGGGATTCCAAGAAAACTCATCACTATACAAAACATTCCCATTTTCTATTGCTGCAACTTTATAATCACTTGCTCCTAAATCAAATCCAATACGATGACCGTCGAGATGTCCGCCTATTTTTTTTTCATGCATGATTGATTCTGGAATTTGTTGCACATCATCTAACAGTATAACTTGAAGTTTTTTTCCGTAAACTTTGCTCATTAAGTGACAATCAAAACTTCTGACACTACTTTCTTGATACCAAGAAGAAACAATTCTACCAAGTTCTTTATTTCCGACAAAATAAATTGTATGTCCACCATTTGACCAAAGTAAAAACTTAATCATTCTATCTAGAAAAAAAAATGTCTCCTTTTTCAATATCAAATCAGATGTTAGGGTAACGTTTTTTTTTACAATTACTCCATTTTCTCGCTCAATACCAATTGTTATCGTCGACCGACTATTACTATCTAGTGCAACTTTTTGATAACTGTCATTATATTTTTTTGCCGAGATAAATTTTTGGTCTAATTTTGGAGTAAACAATAGCTCGGTGTTTATTCTCATAAGACATTTCACTATTTTATAAGGGTACCTATTCGATATGGTCTAAACTTAAAAGATAATTCTCCAAATGGAAAAATCATTGAAAACCACACTAAAATTGCCTTACCTCGAATATACTTATGCGGCACAAATCCCCAGTACCTTGAATCAAGACTAAAATCTCTATTATCCCCCATCACAAAAAAATGATCCTGAGGAACTCTAAATCTCTCCATATTATCTCGCCCATGCGTATACAATGATTGTTGCATTGTGTATTTTGTGTCCTCAACAGAAACTTCAAAAAACTCAAATGAAAAATCTTTAAATTTTTCATCCATATCTTTCATAATCTCTATGCCTGAAATTTCTTTTATATCCATAGGCTTGTCATTTACATAAACCTTTTTATCAACAATTTCAATTTCATCTCCGGGAATACCAACAACTCTTTTTATGTAATTAATACTAGGATCTTCGGGATATTTGAAAACAACAACATCTCCTCTTTTTGGATCAGATTTACCAAAAAGATATATTGGATCTGAATTGATACCAAATATACTTATATCCGAAAAAGGAACTTTAAACCCATAAGAAAACTTATTAACCAAAATAAAATCTCCAATCATAAGTGTTGGGATCATCGATCCTGATGGTATTCTAAATGGCTCAAAAAATATGGATCTAAAAGTAAAAACAATTACCACAATTAAAGTTATAGATTTTACTTCTTTTATTATTTTTTTCTTTTTTTCTACATCCATTTTTTTTCCTAGTTTTTTATTACATAAGATCTAATAACAAATTATATACTTACTAAGATTTGCTTGAAAAGAAAATCATGACAAGAATGATCTCATAAAAAATCTTTTACATCACCTGCACCTACTCTTAGTACATTTGGTACTCCATTATCTTTTGAAAAATCAATAACGGAACTATCTCCCTTAAATTCAATTTCTCCAGGATCAATAATTATTGAAACTAAATGGCCTATTTTTTCGTCGATTTGATAACTTAAAAGAGTAATCCCTTGTTCATAAGGGATATCAACATTTAACATCTCTGGCGAAATTGAGGTACTCATTATCGGAGATCCATTTTGTTCTATAAGTTTTTTTACAAGCATTGATTTTGGAATACGAATTCCTATTTCACTACCTTTGCGATAATCTTTTATAAGCCTTGGAACTTCTCTTGTCGGTGTAAATATAAAAGTATATGCCCCAGGAACCTTTCTGTTGATCATTCGAAACGCTTGATCTGTAATATCTGCGTAGACACTTGCTTGCGAAATATTATTGCAAAGTAAACTAAAATGTTTCACTTTATCAACATTTTTGATCTCATACAAGCGATCAGATCCCTTTTTTGATCGTGGATCTGCCCCTAAAACCCAATTTGTATCAGTCGGGAAGCAGATAACTTCTCCGTTTTGCATGGCCTTAATGGCCTTTGCCAAAACTCGATCGTCGGGATTACTGTCTACAACATATTCAATCAAAATATTTACCTTTTAAGATCGACTTCTAAAATAAGAAATCAAATTATTAGTAGAGGAATCATAATTTAATGCCATG
>CAZCDT010000028.1:0-26048 GCA_964497525.1 uncultured Bacteriovoracaceae bacterium | reverse complement strand
TTTAATGCAGGCAAAATACTATTTGCTAAGACTTTACCAAGCTGCACACCCCACTGGTCAAAAGAGTATACATCCCAAATGATGCCTTGAACAAAAATTTTATGTTCGTACATTGCAATCAGTTTTCCCAAAATTTCTGGAGTAAGTTTTTCTGCCATAATAGATGTTGTTGGACGATTGCCTTCAAAAATTTTAAATGGCACCAAAGATAGATCTTTTTCTTCTTTTAATACATCCTCTTTACTTTTTCCGAACGCCAATGCTTGTGTTTGAGCAAAAAAATTAGACATTAATTTTTGATGATGATCTCCGATTGGGTTATGCGATTTTGCAAAACCAATAAAGTCGGCCGGAATTATTTTTGTTCCCTGATGAATTAATTGATAAAAAGCATGTTGACCATTTGTTCCTGGCTCTCCCCAAATAATAGGACCTGTTTGATAATCAATCTTCTCTCCATTTCTTGCAATGCTCTTTCCGTTACTCTCCATATCTCCTTGTTGAAAATAGGCCGCAAAACGACTTAAATATTGATCGTAAGGCAATATTGCATGACTATCGCAATCGAAAAAATTATTATACCAAACACCGAGTAGTCCCATAATAACAGGAATGTTTGAGTTAAAACTTTCATTTTTAAAATGTTCATCCATCTCATGCATTCCTGACAACATTTTAAAAAAATTATCAGGCCCAATAGCAATCATAACAGGAAGACCAATCGCTGATGCAAGAGAGTATCTTCCCCCGACCCAATCCCAAAACTCAAACATATTAACAGGATTTATTCCAAACTCTTTTACTGCTTTTTCATTTGTAGAAAGAGCAACGAAATGCTTTTCTACCGCCGCATGATCTATTAATTTTTTTAGCAACCAACTCTTTGCGCTCTCTGCATTTGTCATTGTTTCCTGAGTGGTAAATGTTTTAGAGGCAACAATAAATAGAGTCTCTTCTGGATTTTTATCACGCAAACTCTCTGCTAAATGTGTACCGTCAATATTTGATACAAAATCAAAAACAAGCCCTCTATCCGAATACGGCCTTAATGCTTCATGTGCCATAACCGGCCCCAAATCTGAGCCACCAATGCCTATATTAATAATATTTTTAATTTTTTTCCCTGTATATCCTTTCCACGCTCCTAAACGAATAGAATCAGAAAAGTCTTTCATTTTATTTAATACGCGATTAACCTCTGGCATAACATCTTTGCCATCTACATAAATTGGAGTATTGCTACGGTTTCGTAAGGCAATATGAAGAACACTGCGATTTTCTGTTTTATTAATCTTTTCTCCAGAAAACATTTTTAAAATTTCATCTTTTAAAGAAATTTCTTCACATAATTTACAAAAGATATTCATCGTATTTTGATCTATTCTATGCTTTGAAAAATCAAAGTAGATACCCATCTTTTCAATAGTAAACTTGCTTGCCCGGTTTGAATCTGATTCAAACATTTCTTTTATTGACTTCTTTTCCATTATCTTTTGATGATCTAAAAGTTTTTTCCAAGAATTTAAATTCGTTCTCCGCATAAAATAATCCTTCACAGTATTGATTAATTTTTTATATCTGTTGCATTTACAGAAACAACATTTCGATATTTGCGCCAGACCCCTTTCCATGTTTTCATCGATATTGTACGTAATTCTTCTCTGTCTGGATAGAGATCAATTGCAACATATCCAAGCCGAGCAACATCTTCATAAATAGCGGCATCGACAGATGGAATTGGATTCCAACATCCTGAACTAAAATAATAACGATTTTTTGGAAACCTTCTCCACTCTTGTAAATGTATATGTCCTAAAACCACGGCCTTTAAGGTCTCATCATTTTTTAATATCTGCTTGGCAGAACGATCAAAACGTGGAAAAAAGTGCATGTGACGTAAAAGTTTTATTGTTGTTTTAAAATCTAGCCTTCTCCATGGATATGGGGACATACTTATAGAATAAAAGTATTTTAGTGTTGCAATTAAAATTCTAATTACAAGTAATGGATCATGTAAAATACACCATCGTATATAACTGCTAATAGGTCTAATTTTATCAATATAAGGACGATCTTTTTTAAATTGCGGCAAAACTCCGATGCAAAAAAAACTACCAAGCGGAAGATTTAGAACTTGTCGGCCTTTTGGACCTTCATAACTCCACTCTTTGCCTATCATACTATTAATCAAATCCCAACGTTGTCCGTGTTCAATATGAACACCAGCGATGCTCATTTCAAAGCAAAAACTAATTTGGACTCCAATAGTTTTTGATAAATAATCCTGTGCTTTTAAAAAAGCCATTCCCTGATCATGATTCCCAACAGTATAGCTTATTTTTTTACTTGGTCTTTTTCCAAATTTTGCCAAAGCATTAAAAAAAACTTGATGCCCATCAATTATTTTTTTTAGTGCACAAACGGTGAGTTCATCATCAATAATATGATTAAATGTTCCATCGATATCAACTTCTATAAGGTTTAGAATATCGCCGTTTAGTACAAGATGAACCGGATAATTATAAAACTTTCCACTACTATAAAATTCTAAAAATTCCGCAAAGCTATCATCATCATGAAAATCTTCCATGAGATTGATTTGCCCACTTTGTAAATAGTCTCCGCGTCCAAGATGAAAATCACTAACAACTAAAACCAACATACTTTGTCACTTCTTATTTAAAAAAATCTTCTGCAAGGCAAACCGTCCCTCTTCCTGCATTTTTTGCCTGATACATCATGCGATCTGCAAGTTCTAGCACACCTCTTAGGGAATCAGCGTCTTTGGGATAATTTGCGATACCTATTGAAACCGATATATTAAACTCAATCTCATCTATTATAAAAAGATGAGACTTCACTTTCTTTAAAATGCGTTCTCCAATAACTCTGCCTGCTGCAACATTTGCTTGTGGAACCAACACAACAAATTCATCACCGCCATATCTATAAACTAAATCACCATCTCTTAAACAAATTTTTAAAATATCCCCAAGTTCTCTTAGAAGTCTTGTCCCTACGACATGACCATATTTATCATTTACAACTTTAAAGTAATCAAGGTCGATAAAAAGCAAAATAAAGAGATCTCCATTTTCTTCATACCTTCTAATGTTAATCTCTAAATCTTTCATTAACTTTCTTTGATTATAAAGTCCTGTTACATCATCGCAATATATCAAAGCATATGGTGCATCAGGGTCACTCCATTTGCAAATTCCAACAAGGCTTGTCTGAATGTATGATAATAAATGTTGTATTAAATCTTGAGGAATATCTATCTTTTCTTTTGTTTGGCAAACCATAAAATAAGATTGACGATCAAAATTACCGCAAGGCAATGCGGAATAATAAAAGACATCACTGTTTGAATTTAAAATTAAATCTATTTGATTATTGTTTTTTGATATCTCAATGTTTTTTAAAAAAAGATTTAACTTATCTCTATCGCAATGATCTTCTTCTAATTTATTCCATACAGCTCTATAATTTGCCACAAGCTGTTCTTTATTTTGTAAATCCATATCTAGGGAACAAGAAAAAAACAGGACACGTTCCACCTGATAAATTCGCCTCATAAAAACATCTATTTTTTCAAATAGACTATCCAAAGAGAGCATGGAATCGTTGTGAGACATAAATGTCAAAATATTATTTACATGATATTCTCTTTGTTCATCTGTTTTTTTCAAATTACTTATCCAATTTGTTTAATTTTTCCCAAAACTCTTCATCAATTTCGAGATCTGTCTCTAAGGATTTAATAGAGCTTTTTAATGTTTTCATAACTCTATTTAACCTATCCTCTAATTTTAATTTTTCTTCTTTGGCCTTTTGCCCATGAATCATCATGTTTTCCATATTAAATTCTAAAGAGTCTATTTTTCTTTTTAATTCAATAATTTTATTTTCACGACTTAAAACTTGATTACTTAAATCAACAGACATTAATTCGAGCTTGCTTTCTAAGTCTTTTTCTCGTTGTTTAATTTGATTGTAGTCAACTCTAACTTTTTGATTCACTCTATCCAACTCTTTTTGATAATTTTTGATTTTTTCCTCGTATATCGAAACTTTTTCTTCTAATGGGCGATTTTTTTGTCTGTACTCTTCAACTTCTTCTCCATAACGTTTTTTTACAATAGACAATTCAATTTTCACCTCATCAAGTTCTGACCTTAAACCAAGAATTTCTCTTTCATGGTGCTCATTTTCCATTTTTACTTTATCATTTTCTGCAATCATTTTTTCTCGTTCTTCTCTTAGATAACGAATTGTTGCTTGGGCCCGAACTAACTCATCTGTTGAAACAGAAACAACTTTTTCTACAATCTCTTTATCTTTTGGCCCGAAATCGGTCTTCTCGTTATTTTGACCAACATTCATGAGCTTTGGCAACTCCAAGTCTTTTTTGTCTGGCATTACAGGTGGGCCCTCTTCTATTTCCTCATCTTCTAAAAATACTTGTTCATCAGCTTTTAGTTCTATATCTAAATTTTGATTATTTGCACCATCTTTGCTTTCTAAGTCTTCCAACTCATTATCGGAAAAATCAATTTCTAAAACATCATCATTTTGTGCCTCATTAACAACTGGAGGATCTTGAGTTTCTTTAATCTTGTCATCAACTTTTATCTCTACATTTGAAATTGCTTCTAAATCGATATCAAAGCCACCCTCAATGATTCTCTCATCACCATTATTTTGTTCGCAAGCTTCTTGAATATTATCTTTTATATTTACATCATCTGATTCTGTAGCAAAATCTATATCTAAAGAATTCTCACTCTCTGCAAAAATGCCGGACTCCTCTGGAGTAACATCTAAAGAATCATTGTTAAGACTGTCAAATTCTAATTCTCCTAAACCATCAATTTCATTTTCAACTTGTTCCTCTTTATTGGCGGGCACCACAGCTTCTTCAGAATCAAATTCCAATACTAAGCTCAACGAAGGATCTTTACTTTCTTTATCTGTTGTTTCTATTTCATTCAATTGCAGGCCATCATCTAACGTGTCTTTTGAAAAATCTAACTCATTCATACTAGGGCCAGAATCATTTGACTCCTCTTTATAGCTACTTATTGAAAGGGAGTCCTTTTGCATTCCAAAATCTTCAAAAGACAAACTTTCGATATCAACACCATCATCTTTGTTATTTTCTTGGGCCACAAAATCTTCCTTTTTGCCGCGCTCTCCTAAATGAGGCAATACAACCGTTTTAGAGTTTGTTACTTCTTGATCTTGATACAATGTCTTATAATCTTCTAGAATATCGAGCAGTATTTCTTTACTAAGCGGTCTTGTGAGATATCCATCTGCAGCATAAGATGTTTTTTCATGATCTTTTGCTTTAAATTTTTTGTTTTTATCGCTAATTATTACTCTGATAATTGAGCTATTGCCCGCATATAGCTGATTAATATCCTCAACTTCTTTTACTCCAAGCTCCATATCTAGAAATAGCACAAGATGCTCTTTTGGAAAATTCATCAAACATTCGTCAATTGTCTGCCTTGAATTGGTGATCAAAAGATCAGCATCTCCCAGTTCATCAGGATTAAATGACAAATGTTTTAACTCAGAAAAAAAGACAATTTTCATAAAATCCTCATTTTTTATATCAAGAATCAAAAAAAATATAAAAGATCAGCATATACAAGAATAACAGGGCCTAGAGCAAATTCAATTGGGAAAATATGTAATTACTCAAAACTTTAGGGCATCTACGTCGTTAAACTTCAGATTGCCCATCGTTGCAACGTACTATCGTACGTTTCACTCGGGCACCATCGTTTTCCTAGTATCTGCCCCAAATTTTTGAGTAATTTTCACCCTAAGTTTGTGAGCAATTGGGAAAATATACTCTAATCATAATAAGAGCTTTTATGTTGATTATTCATTTCATAGAAGTCATAATTATTCATAGAATTAAAAATGAGAGTTTTTCTAAAGAATAACAGATTAATTTGGAATGATATGTGATTATGAGACAGCTTCTTTTGCCCATTTTTCTACTTATATCAAGTAATGTGTTTGCGCAAAATATAACATATCCATCTCCCCTACTTTTACTTGATGATTTTTTTTCTCACCACATAATCATTGCAGAAAAATCAACACACCAATTACATTTATACAAAAACAATAATGGCTCAGGAGAACTTGTAAAAAGTTATCAAATGGCAACAGGTAAAGTTGCAGGTAATAAAATTTTTCAAGGAGATCACAGAACGCCAGAAGGGATTTATCAAATAACAGATTTTATAACCAATAAACAATTACTTCAAAGATATGGGAAGGAAGGATTAATTTATGGCGTTGGCGCATTCGTTTTAAATTATCCAAACCCAATTGACAGTAATCTTAAAAAAACAGGCAGCGGTATTTGGCTTCATTCGACGAACGATGAAACAAGAATTGACAAAGGACTTGATTCTAGAGGTTGCGTTGTTATTGCCAACAAAGATTTAAAAGAGGTTTCAGAGTATATAGAATTAAACAAAAGCATGATCGTTATTGTGCAAAATTTAAATTTTTTGCAAGAAAAGACATGGAATACTAATAAAAAAGAGCTACAAGACACCTTTGATTCTTGGCTTAGTGCGTGGCGAGCAAAAAATATCGAAGACTATATCAAATTTTACGACCAACAAGAATACAAAGATAAAACTCGTGGCAATTATCAACAGTTTAAAAACTATAAAAAATCAGTTTTTTCACTTCCGGGAGCACCAGAAATCAACGCCACAAATCTCACCATACTAAATACTGATGAGTATGCAATAATCGTATTTAAACAAGATTATAAATCTTTTAACATTAATGACATCGGAAAAAAAACACTCTACCTGAAAAAAAATGATCGCTATGAATGGAAAATTGTGGCCGAAATTTGGAGTTCTTTAGGGGAAGATAAATTTTCATCATCACCATTTAAACCTTCAATGCGTTTTTTTAATACACCAACAAATAGCGATGTTATTCTTACGAACAAATAATGACAACACCACAAAATAACTCCAAAGAATTAATCAAATTTATAATGCAATCTCCAAGTGGATACCCTCGATATTTTGAAGTTCCAAAATCCATTTTTCGTTTTTTTATAATTTTCTTGCCAATCATTCTTAGTGTTTTATTGATTATTATTTTTTCATTATTACTCAAAACAAAAATTAGTGCCGGTGCCAATTCAACAGATAATCAAAAAAATCAAGAAATAGTCGTACTACAAAACATAGAAAACACTCAACTCAAAGAAGAGATAAAAAAAATAAAAGAGGAACTATCTCTTGTAAAAACTGAGTTGCCCAATGTTACAACAGAAAAAAACAGCCAAACATCATTCAAACCACAATCAGTAATTGGACTTTTTTCGCACACCTCTCTAAATAAAAAAAATCAAAACAGCACAACTTTTGTTCTTCAGAATTTTGGACATAAAACAATTGATTCAAAAATTAATATCACATTTGAGATTGCAAATGTTTCTGGTCTTGATGAAAAACTTTCAGGCCATGCGTTTATTATTTTAAAAGAGATGGGAACTTTGCAAATTTATCCTCAAACTACAATGCTCAATGAAAACTATCAAATCAACTATAAAGATGGAGAACCTTTTTCTGTAAGCAGAATGCGACCTTTTAATGCAACATTTGATATTGTAATGTCTCAACAAAAAGTAAATAGAATAATAAATGTGATTATTTTTAATAAAGCTGGAGAAATAATCCAATCACAATCATGGAATTTATAAAATGACAGATCTATTTCATCTGCCAAATATTGACTTTAATCATTTTGGCAAAAGTTCAACCTTTAAAGGTGAACTACTTGTAATGGGCCCAACTTTTATTGCCTCTAACTTCTCCGGCAGCATAACCATTTCTGATCCAAAAACAAAACTAACAATTGAGCATTCTGGTAATGTCGATGGTATTATTACTGGTGGTAGTATAATAATTATTGGTAAATTTAAAGGAGAAATAATTACTGGTCAAACAGTAATTATTCACCCTTGTGCTAGAGTTTCCGGGAAAATAACAGCAACAAATATTCAAATTTATCCAGGATCAGAAGTAAATGCGGAGCTTGTTACTCAGCAAACATAGCTTATAAAAAATCCAGATAGGATTTTATCTTAAATTTTCCCTTTAGCGCTTTTTCTAATTTCTTGTCACCTAGCACAACAACATGATTTGCGTCCTTAGAAAAAACCTGATCAATTCCTTTATAAATCATGGTTTTCGACAAACTAGATATTTTATCTGGCATTGAATATAACACATCAACATTTTCTCCAATATGATCCATATACAAAACTTGTGATAAAAATGCTGCTTGATTTTCAAATTTAAAAGGATAAGATCCAATGATTAAACCTTTGGCATTATCAACTGTAGTAGAAGAAATATCTCCTTTAGAAATATTTGCAATCACTCCAAAAACAACATCTAAAAGTTCTTCAACACTTTCATTTTTTGTAAAAGTTGTTATAACGGCCCGACCATAATCTCTCTGCCTTGCCGCAAAAGCATCAATGCCATAAGTAAGACCTCTTTTAACCCGAACCTCATTCATTAAGACAGAGGTAAAACCACCTCCTAAAATACCTGATATCATTTCTAGCATGGCCATATCTTGCAACTCTTGACCGGCAAGAATCCTACCAACTCTAATTTGGGCCTGATCTGCCTTTGGAACTGTCACAAGAGTCATCGACGCATTACTATTCTTTGTATTTGTTACTTGAGAAAACTTTCTTATAAAATCTGCACGCGAATCAAATCTACAATCATTTGTAATAATCTCTTTTAAATTTAAAACATCAGAAGGACCAACGATATAAATTCTTTTTTTGACACTATTTATAAGATGTTCTTTTTGAGCTTTTAAATTTTTAGAAGTAAGTTTTTTGATGTCTTTAATTTTTCCAGAAACAGGATATGAAAAATCACTTCCCTCTAGCGAAATTTCTCGAAAGATTCTGTCTGCAAGCGCTCCTGGAGAATTAACAAGACTCTCCAAAGAATCAACACCTCTTTTTTTGTAATTTAACAACTCTGTTTTGGGATAACTTGCATCATTTAGTAAATGGCAAATCATTTTTAAAGAAGGTGTCGCATGCTCAATCAACCCAGAAATATTAATAGTGGAAAACTCATGATTTGTCTGAGTATTTAAAGTTGTCCCATAGTACTCTAAAATATCGCTAATTCTTTTTCTGTTATACCTTCTTGTCCCTGCATCTAAAAGAGATAACGCAGCGTCTGTTGCTCCTTTAAACTCTCCATCCCCTCCTGATCCATCTGCAAAGTAAATAGTCATATTATACAACGGAAATCGCTCATCCTTTACCCAAACGACATCTATACCATTCCAAGAAAGATTTCTCATATCAAGATTTTGCGGAGCATCTCCAAAAGCAATAAAACAATACGAATATATAAAAATAATAAGTAATATTTTTCTCATAACAAACCCCTACTTATGCTTATTCCAAACTGAAATAAAAACAGAATTTTCAAGTTTTAAATATTTTTTACAAACACTCTGAATTTCTTCCATCTTAATGGCATTTACTCTTGCTAAATATTTTTTGTAATATTCATAATCTTGTAAAAACATTTCGCCATTGCCTATGGAAGATGCAATACCACTATTGTTCATAATTCCTGTATAGTATTCAATTAGCGCATTGTTTTTTATTTTTTGTAAGTTTCTCTGGGTAAATACATCACTGTTTGTACATATAGCACGAACATCATTTTTAAAACTCTTCTTAACTTCACTTAAAGAAACGCCTTTTAAAAGCTCCCCATAAATCGATAAATATCCACTATAGCGCAAGTTTCTTGATGAAAAAGAAATGCTAGAAAGCTGCGGCCTTTTTCCATGAACATATTTTTCAGTTAAAAAGGAACTGCTACCAGCACCAATAATTGATGTTAAAATATCTAAAGCAACAGCATCTTCATGATCCAAGGCAACACCTTTAAATGCAAACATAAACATCGGCACAGGATTTGTGCTTTTAACATTAACATCTACATTATATTTGCCGCTAAATCCGTACATCTCTTTTTGATTTTTTTCTGCTTTATACCGATCTAAATCTAATGATTTTGGAATTTTTCCATAATATGACTTAATCATCTTCATGGTTTTCCCAACATCAATATCTCCTGCAATAACTAAAATTGCATTATTTGGCGCATAGAATCTTTTATAAAAACTATAGACCTGATCTCGATCTAAATTAGAAATATCCTCTGTTGTTCCAATTACAGATTGACCATAAGGACTGTTTTTAAATAGGGCCTCCATCATAGCAAGATACAATCTGCCTCTTGGGCTATTATCATATCTCATTTTTCGCTCTTCTAATATAACAAGTCTTTCTCGCTCAAAAGAATCCTTATCTAAAGCAAGATTGGCCATTCGATCACTTTCAAGTTCTATTATCTCTGGTAATAATTTTGTTGGTAAATCTTGATAGTAAACCGTTGCATCATTTGATGTATAAGCATTCGTTCTTCCACCATTTCGCTCTATCGTGCCATCAAAAACACCCTCTTTATTGTTGGTTGTTCCCTTAAACATCATATGCTCTAAAAAATGAGTTGCTCCCGTTAATCCCAAGCTCTCATACCTTCCACCAACATCAAAAAATGTTTGATATGTAAAAATTGGCAACTGTCTATTTTGAGAAATTAAAACAATAAGACCGTTATCTAAAACCTCTCTATAAACTTTTAAACCAGAAGCATTGTCATTTTCTAAAATATCATTTTCTGTATTTTGAACTTTATCAATCTTGTGAGCGCAAGATAAAACAAACAACAACAGTAAAAAAATTTTTTTCATGAAAATATCCTTTTATGTAAACTCATGTAAAATAATTGTTTTATATAGCTTAAATCTGGTATAATTTTTATACAACCCATTTCTTTTACATGGAAAAAATGGTGGCATTACAAAATGAAATTATAGTTCTAGGAAGTGGCACAAGCACGGGAATTCCGACAATCGGATGCAATTGCAAAGTGTGCAAGTCAGATATTAAAAAAAATAAAAGATTAAGAAGCAGTCTCTTTTTAAGACTTAATAATCAAAAAAAAATTATTATCGATACAACTCCAGACTTAAGAACTCAGTTTTTAAATAATAATATTGATGATGTTGATGCGGCTTTTATAACTCACGATCATGCAGATCATATTCATGGGATTGATGATTTAAGGCCAATTGGATTTAAAAAGGAAAATTACTCTATCCCCATCTACACCTCTAATGAAACTGCATCAATTTTAGAAACAAGATTTTCTTATATTTTTCAAGATCACGAAAACAAATCTCTTGGTGGGGGAATTCCTAGACTTCATCTCAACGTTATTTCTAAAATAAAAACTCCGGTAACAATACTAGATCAATCATTTACTTTTTTTTTATTACCACACGGGATTAAAAACAGTTTGGCCTTTCAGCACCAAAATTTTGCCTATCTTCCAGATTGTCACGAAGTTCCTGATGAAATCTTGACATATTTGGCCGCACAAAAACTTGATTTGCTTATTATCACTTGTGTACAAAGACCATTTCATAATACTCATCTAACTCTCGATAAATCATTTCACTATATAGACAAAATTGCTGCAAAAAATAGTGGTCTTATACACATGAATCATGACTTGGATCACGACGAATTAACCAAGATCACAAAGAATACATTTAAAACAAATGTATTTCCTCTCTATGATAACCAGCATCTTTTCTATTAATTTGTGGCATTTTTTTTCTGTCGTGCTAAAATGAAAAAGAGGTTTTAAATAAATGAAAGAAAAACTCATAAAAATAATGGCCATATTAAGTATTGTTCTAACTCTAGCGGCCCTTGTTCTATCATTTTTTGTAAATAGCAAAAGAGCACCAAAAGTGGTCGATCAGGCCCTCGAAGTTAATAATCTAAAAGATGAGGCAAAAAAAGCATCTTCAATCGACGCCTATAAAATCGAAAAAATTGTTGTAAATCTGGCAACAGGACAAAACAGATTACGCGTCGTTGACATGAGTCTTGATCTTATAACATTTCAACCACAACATATCGACTTATTAGAAAAAAACAAAGCAATCGTTTATGATTCAATCATTGAAATAACAAGTAAAATTCAAGCAGACGAATTAAATTCTGTATCAGGAAAAATTCTTCTAGAAGATAGAATTAAGAAAAAAATACACAAAGAGATTGGCACCACCGTGATTCGAAAGATTTTATTCTCCCAATTTGTAATACAGTGATGAATTAATTTTCAGAACTTTGAGCGTCTTCCGCAGGTACTTTCTTTTCTTCTACAATTTTTGCATAAGCAACATTTGCTTGCTCATCGCCAAGAGAATCTACATATTTTTTAACCATATCAGGAGTTAATTTGGCCTCTGCAATCAACTTGTCTCTTAATCGTACATCCATTTCTTTTTCACGAATTGCCTTACTTAATCTCATGACCATCTCCAAACACTAAATCAAAATTTATTATGAATTTAAAAAGTGTAAACTAACACTAGTAAGCTAAGAAATCAACAAAACAAAAATAATTTAGTTCCAGTATTTTGGATCCTTTCCTGCCTCATCATTTTTCACAAGCTTTAAATGAGCTGATGATTTTTTCTTTCCTCTAAAAAGAGCATCAACAATCCCTTTTTCAACTACTTTAAAATTTTTTGAAGTTATTGCAAGCATAAATAAAAAAGCGGAAACCATCGCACCTAGTTGTCCCCATACGACAGTATAAGCAGGAGGAAATATTCCCATATAAAGTTGCATAGCAATTATCACCATACAAAAATATTTTGCCTTAATCGGAAAAATTAGCATAAAACTAAATAACCTATCAGGATAAATAACAGCATATGCCAAAAGCATGGCATTAACAGGCCCTGACGCCCCAACCATTGTTGCTGCAAGAGCAAGAGGACCTGAATAAAATAGGCCGACAATAAAAAGATAAAAAAATCCACCACCAACCGTAGACACTAACAGAAACATCAAATATCTTGTTTTGCCCCAACTGTTTTCAAACTCTCCACCAATAAACCAAATCAAAAAACAATTTATAACAACATCCAAAAGAGAAATTCCAACAAGTGGATAAGTTATTAACTGATAAATATGACCACTAAAAAGCATCTGACTACTAAGGCCTAAAATATGCGACATATTAGGAATTCCAAGAGCACCAAGAATGGATTGCAATAAAAATGCAACTAGCAAAAAAATTATTAGAATCTTATTAATCGGTGTAATACTTGGGACATGATATCCACCAGCATAGTTACAGTTATTCATAAAGTTAACCTCTCTAACAAAAATATTTTACGGTAAATCAACCGCTCCCTGACATCGATTATTGGGATCAATTGTTGGAGCTGCTGTTGCTTTAGGAGAGATGCAAAGACCGTTTCTACAGCTACCAAATGCTAAAACCGGAAAACAGCGAACCTCGCAAACTTCATTTCCGGCAACATCAACACCAATTCGATAGTTTTTACATTCTGAAACATACTCTTGCTTGCACCACTCTTGCGCAACACAAGTTTCTCCTGGTGCTTTAGAGCATAAAATCTGATCGATATCATTATTTATATGATTATTACAAACACCAAGTGATTGATTACAACACAAGCTGGCACACTCATAATCAGAAGAACAACTTCCGCCTGGACCTATATTCCCAACATTTACAGCATCCTCCAAACACTGCCCAACAACTGACTTTGCCCAACAGCGCTCATTAAAACAACACTCTTCACTTCCGCAATCATTTTTTGAAGAACACTTTTTTACTGCAGAATATAAGACCTCTTGTCCTTCACTATTTTCAATGCTTGGACGAATTAGTTGCAATTTTAAATCCTTACTCGAAGTAATTATAGACTCTGATAGTGTTAGAGGATTTATTTCTACAACTTCAATTGTTGCTGTTACATTACAGCTAGAAATCTCTGGATTAAGCATTCTAAAATTACAGCCATCCATATACTTTGAGTCTCCGTTGCTACTCATTGTTTGTAGTGTTTTTGCTCCAAAAGGAGTATCTGCACCAAAATATTGCACATTTTGTCTAAGACTCATTTTTCCGGCCCGTGGGAAAAGATATGATCCATACCCTTTTTTAACTTTTTCGGAATTTGTTCCTGCATTATCCCAACGATATTCAAAAATTCCTTTTTTACTTTTAAAAATCGCATCGCCTGTTATTTCCCAGTAAGAAACTGGTACTGGTGAATAAAAAGGTCCTTGATAAAAATAACTAGTTCCTGAAAATAATATTTCATAGTTCCAACCAAGAGGACCTGGTATTGCCGCAGCACTTTGATTTAAAATGGCCCTTAAAGAACCAATGCTATTTGAATCGGGAAGACATCTTTTTAATATATCGGATTCACTACTATTTGAATAAAGTGGTAATGAAGCAATTTGTGCCAAACTTGGAATTGTTGCAACTTTGACTGCTGGATTTATAGAGGATGTATACATAAGTCCAGAGTCTGCAATAGAAGCATAAGAGTATAAACATTCAGCATCTGAAAAACTACAAGTTGCAGATTGAGGAGTCGGTGTAAATGTAGGATCATCTTCTGCTTTTAATCCGCGACAATATAGGCCCTTATCTCTTGGATCTATAACAGGATCATCACTTGCGCCGTAGTCGTTATAGTCAAATAATTGATAAGATAAAAGAACATCTTCAAATGGTCTGTTTTTTATATTTAAAATCAAAACCTGCATATCTGTATCAGGAGTAATTCCAGATGCCTTTGCCACTGTTGCAGGAATTGTTATGGTATTTTTCTCTTTACCAAACTTAAATCTAACATTCACAATTCTATTTCTTAATGTTGAAACATTAATTCCTGAAATATATAAAGGCCCTGTAAAATTTGCAGGAATACTAACCTTGGCCTTGGGTACACCATCAAATGGATCTATAATTTGCATCAAATCAACCCTTATAGATGTTGTTTGCCCATTATTAATTGTTGTACCGCCACTATTATAAGCTGTTCCTTGTCCACCGCCAGAACCTGGATTTTTATCAACAACCTTTTGAGTATCATCTGTAATCGTTCTACTATTTTGGGGACTAGCAACACATGCAACCACAAATATAATCAAGAACAAATGCAAAATAAAATGATACTTCATCATATAGATACCTCTTAACATCACAAGTTAGATCTATCTTTTAAAGAAAATCTTAACGAGTATAATCTAATCATCTATATCGGCGAAAAGATCATTTGACTTGAGGAAGAAAACACAATAAAAACAAATACTAAACTACAGCAATCAACTATTTATAAATAGGTGCAATAAAGGAGAAATAAGAATGTCTAAATTAACCAGATTAAGCGTTACAATAGATCAAGACTTGGTTTTGGAGTTTGATTCATACATAAAAATAAAACAATATGCTAATCGATCTGATGCTTTTAGAGATCTAATGCGAAGGGCCCTCTTAGAAAAATCCCTTCAAAAAGATATCAAAACAGCAGGCACTCTAATTTTAAGCTATGATCACCATAAACGAGAACTTTTAACTAAATTAACAAAAATAGAACATGACTATGAAGATGTAATTATTTCCACCCAACACATTCATCTAAATCACGACAACTGTATGGAAATGATTGCTCTTAAAGGACAATCAAAAAGAATGATCGAACTTGCCAATAAAATAAGAAATGTTAAAGGCATTAAAAATGCGGAGATATATTTTATTGCAACATAGTTATCAAATAACCCCATATAATAAACGAGCTCAATTTTGCGATATATTTTTCCTATTAGGTCTCTTCTTGTAATTAAGACACCTGTTGTTTATACTCAATAAATATTTTACAAACAGAAACAATGAGGGGGATGGTTATGACAAAAAGTCTAAAGGGCACAAAAACGGAACAAAATCTTTTAAAATCTTTTGCTGGTGAATCACAAGCAAGAATGCGTTACGAATTTTATGCTAAAGTTGCAAAAAAAGAAGGATATGAACAAATTGCAGACATTTTTCAAAAAACGGCCAATCAAGAAAAAACTCATGCAAAAACATTCTTTAAATATTTAGAAGGTGGCGAAGTAGAAATTACTGCGGCATACCCTGCAGGTATGATTAAATCAACTCTTGAAAATTTAAAAGCTGCTGCAATGGGTGAAAATGAAGAGTGGACTCTTCTTTATCCAAAATTTGCGGAAATTGCCAAAGAAGAGGGATTTCCAGAAATTGCGACAACTTTTAAAATGGTAAGTAAAGTTGAAGAAGAACATGAAAAAAGATATTTAGCTCTTGTAAAAAATATAGAAGGAAATCATGTGTTTGAAAAGGCAGAAAAAGAAGTGTGGGAGTGTCGTCACTGTGGTCATACTCATGAGGGAACAAAAGCTCCAGAAACTTGCCCAACCTGTAAGCATCCAAAAGCTTATTTTGAAGTTAAATCCCTAAACTACTAAAAAATATATCGAGCAAGAAATTATCTGACTAAAATAATTTCTTGCTCTTGTTTTGCAATTTTTTCCCTTAAGATTTTTTAACTACCCGCCAATCTATTTTGTGTTATTCTTGAAAAAAAATATTCTTTTATCCCATGGAACGGAACGTGTATGAATCAGTCATGTGATCTTTGTAGCAATTATAAAATGCTTTTTGATGAAATGCTTGACGGTCTGGCCCTTCATGAAATGCTTTATGATAAAGATGGAAGAGCATTTGATTACCGTTTTTTAGCAATTAATCCTGCTTTTGAAAAAATAACAGGTTTAAATGCAAATAGCATTATTGGTAAAACTGTTTTAGAAGTTCTCCCCAACACTGAAAAGTATTGGATTGAAAATTACGCAAAAGTGGCCCAAACTGGTGAATCTTTTGAATTCGAAAATTTTTCTCAAGAACTTCAAAAATACTATGAAGTAAAGGCATACTCTCCATTAAAAGATCATTTTATTACGGTAGTCAAAGAGATAACCTTACAAAAACAAATCGAAGAAGAAAAAAAACAGATTCAAAAACAGTTGTTAATGACGGCCAAACTTGCTTCCGTTGGAGAACTCGCCGCAGGTATAGGCCATGAAATCAATAATCCATTGACATCGATATCTGGCAACTTAGATATGATAAAAGAGCATTTGATTTCGCTTGGGAGTGACGATTCAAGGATAAATAAAATTTTAGAAAATCAAGAAATTGCATGTGATCGTATTGCTAAAATTGTTCAAGGTCTTAGAACTTATGTTCGTTCAGACAGTGATATCATTGAGACTCTTGATTTAAATGAATTGACAGTAAAAACAATAGATTTTCTTAAAGTAATCTATCAAAAAGAGGGAATAAATCTTTCATTCACAACCCATAATGAAAGACTATTTTTTGATGGGAATTCTGGAAAGTTTCAACAGGTTTTAATAAATCTTTTAAGCAATGCTAAAGACGCAATATTAAATCAAAAAAATAAAAATATAACAATTGAAACATTGCCTTTAAAAGACCACTGTGTTTTAAGAATTAGTGATTCAGGAATTGGTATTAGTGTTGAAAACCAATCAAGAATTTTTGATACATTTTTTACAACAAAACCGACAGGACAGGGAACAGGACTAGGCCTTAGCATTGTAAAAAATATTATAGAGTCAATTGGAGGTAAAATTCATTTTTCTTCGACTATTGGCATTGGTACAACATTTACTATCTCAATTCCAAAAAGCAACAAAAAACTAGAACTTCCAAAAGATGAGAGCATAGAGTTAACTTTAAAGAAAATAAATAAAAAAATATTAATTGTTGATGATGAAGAAGATATTAGAGAAATTCTTAGAAATTATTTTTCAGATCTAGGATTAGATATTTTTGAGGCCGCAAGTGGTCAAACTGCTTTAGAAATTTTTCAGACAGAAAAAATAGACTTCGTTGTAACAGATCTAACGATGCCTGGAATGAACGGGAAAGAACTCATAAGAAAAATTAGTAAAGACCATAAATTTCAAGGCAAAATTTTTGTTACCACTGGAGTCATTGCCCCATCTTTGGATGATCTACCTGTCTCTGGAGTTTTGAATAGACCATTTAATCGAAAACTTGCACATAAACTTTTAATTGAATCAATGTAGCGTGAAAAACAATCAAGAATTCGAACAATTTTTTTCTACAATATATCAAGATAGATGGGAATCTTTAAAAGTTGCAATGTGCGCAAAAGAACAAAAAGTGCTACGCAAAACTTGGGCGCAATTTAGTGATAATCATGACATTGATTGGCTGTATGGCTGTCGCTGGATTAAAGATGGTGAAAACATTGATACTGACAGTAATTATGAAAAATTAAAAAATACATATACGATGGATCCCGCTTCTATTATTGCGGCCAGGTCACTAAAGATAAATCCTGGCGATAATGTTTTAGATATGTGTGCCGCGCCTGGGGGAAAATCATTGATTATGTTTGAAAACTTATACCCAAATCTCATAATACTACCAGGAAATAACTTCGGTGAACTAATCGCAAACGATCCATCCCCTGATCGCTCGAGAAGATTAAAAAAGGTTTTTGATGATTATATTCCTAAAGAAATTCGAGATCGCGTAAAAGTGAAAAGCTATGATGGAATAAAATTCGGTATTCATGCTCCAGAAAAATTTGATGCAATACTCGTTGATGCCCCCTGCTCTAGCGAAAGACATCTTTTGCATAGTAAAAAAGAGATATCTACATGGAGTAAAAAAAGAACAAAAATTTTAGCTCAAAAACAGTATGGACTTTTATGCTCTGCTTTACTTGCTTTAAAACCAAAAGGATCTCTTGTTTATTCTACATGCTCAATTTCTCCATTAGAAAATGATGGCGTAATTGAAAAACTAATAGAAAAAAAAGGAGATTCTTTTACACTTGATCAAGTAATGCTGGACATTCCCGGCATAGAAAAAACAAAATTCGGAAATATCTTCCTTCCTGATAATGCTGGCTTTGGACCAATTTATTTTACAAGAATTGTTAAAAACTAAAGAGGATCTAGTGGCAAATCAATCATATGCATAACAACCATACTGCCAACAGGACAGGCATTGGCCGCAGATGATAAAGATATAATATCGACTACCGCAAAAATATCCTTAGCAATTCCTCTTAATTTTACAGTGCTACCAGAAATATCACACTTTTCACCTTGGGCCCAAATGCGTTGTCCGTCAGCAGTCGCAACAGCGACTAGTTTAGCACTAGTTTCCTGTCCTATAACTTGGTATATTGCACTATTTTGCTGTACAGATTTTTTACCTTGTAAAACCTCTCTAATTGTTGGTGAATTTTCTCTATTAAACTTGCTTGTCGCATCGACTATTTCATCCTGAGCATTTCGTCTTCCCATACAATTAAAAGATGTATCCAAAGAGTCGCAACCCCAGCGCAAAGGAATTTGTGTTTTAGGATCATAAAGATAATTTTGAAGTCTTCCTAAATACATTCTAAATAGATTTCTAAATTCATCTCTATCCCTATAGTTTGAAGTATTAAACTTGTTGTATTCTTTAAATCCCCAATAGGTCATAAAAAATCGTGATGTCCAAAGAGACATAACATTAAAATTGTCACCATCTTCATCAAAAAAATTCGTCTGATCTAGAGAGTGAAACAATTTTATATCTATTTTTTTATTTTCATCTGGTCGATCCTTGCTCATAAAATCGACACTGCACATATAGTCGCTAAAATTATAACCAGGAAGTAATCTTCTCCCAGTATTTACTGCCGCCATCATTGTCTCTGCAAGCTTACTATCTCTGCTTGGTGTTGAAAAATCTCCAGCGGAATCACTTGTACATCTGATCGATTCACCACTGGCCCCTCTGCACGCAGCATATCCTTCTTGAACCAAATAAACTCTATCTTGAATAATTTTACAAACATCAGTTAGAATAACATTTATAATTTTTGCATAGTTTGGCTTTTCTGCAACTTCACCATTTTTGGTATATCGTGCATCATAAATTAAATTATGAGGACAAAGCATTCCATCTTGTGCTGCAAGTTTTTCATCGATGCGAATACCTGTTTTATGCATCTGAATTAGATTTTGAATTGACTGCCAAAATGGCGCTTTATCAAGACTACTTTTTCCCATATTCAAAGGGAGTTGGTTTTTGCAAAAATCAGTTGGGCCCTCAATACATGCACAAATAAAATCAAGCTTCTTACTATTTTTTGGTGGATGTACAGCAAATGCGGTATTTTTATCATCAATGACACAACTTGATTTTCCACTACATCCTTCAACTCTTTTACTTGAAAAAAATCTTCTTACTTGAGTATTAACTCCCCAGCCACTTCCACCTTCATCAAAAAAATAAATTTCTTTTAAAGTTCTTATTTTTGGTGGAACAGTGCTTTCGATTGTCATCATTAGTCCATTGTCTTTATTTATTCCACGAACCACGCGAACGTGCCCATCATATAGTAAAAAATTTCCACCATTATAATTAACAGGATTCCAGTAATCGATTTCATAACTAATACCGCTAATATTTCCAGTACTAATGTCTTTATTTGCTTTTTTTATCATCTCTGTAGGTTTATCAAAATAAACAGTAGATGATAAAGATCCCAGCTTTATGGCCAGACCCTCTTTTACTCCATAAATAATACGCAAAGAAACTGCAACATCTGCACAGTCATGTGCAATTCCAAGTTTTGTTAAAATATCTGCAGGAACTTGATTTGGGTCAGCAATCCAACTATCAAAATTAATTTCATCTTGTATACTCCAAGATCGTCCGCCCTTAGTATCTATCCAACTTCCATTAATTTTTATACCTGCATTTTTCATTTTTTGAACCAAATCATCGGCGTAAGAAATAGAAGTTGTAACAATAGATAAAAATAAAATACAAAATAGGAATTTTAATTTAGACATAAAACACCAACCAAAAATAAAAGAATTAACATTATACTGCTTGGTATGTTTATCACTTTTTATAAATTTAGGGGGAATAAATGACGTTGCGTGTAAAAACTATACTGCTTCAAAAGTAAGTTTCCAAAATTAGGTGGCATCTGCGTTGTCGCTACGAAGTCTCGCCACCTGCAGCGTAAAATTATACGCTTCGGTGACTCGCTTCTAGGCTCCTAGCATATGCCACCTACTTTTGAAAACTTATAATGAACTCTGTTTTTTATAAAACTATACTGCTTCAAAAGTTCTTTTTTCTTTATTCTTTTTTACATTTGGAACTAAAAAAATGCGATTATGGAAAGAAATATACACTCCTGGAGCAAGTAGCTTTGATGCCAAAAGTGCTTCTGTAACATTTTGCTTTGCATCTGAATCCTCAAATCCAAAAGGCTTCATTGCCCCTGTAAAAACTACAGGAACAGGCAAGTTTTTTAACTCTTTTAAAACATACTCGGCACTATGTGCCATTGTATCTGTTCCATGCAAAACCACTATCGGCGACTTTTTACTTAAATGGTGTTTTATTGATAAGGCCAAAAAAGATCGATCTTCGTCTGTCATATATAACGAGTCCTTGGCCAAAATCGAATAAACTTCCAACTCTGTATACGGAAGACGTAGCTGTGATAAAATCTCATCCTTGATTAAAGACTCTCTATTTTCTAAAGCGCCTTCCTCTTCATCGTAAGTTTTTTCAATTGTTCCACCTGTCGTAATAACTATTATTTTTTGTTTTGGATTTAAAGCATTCATGGATTGAAGTATAGCATAGGCATTTTACTTTTCGCAAACCATCAAAAACTATCTATAAATTTTATTATTTTGTGACCTTGACTTTTATCTACCGGCCGCCATCTTTTGTTATCTATTTATAATTTATCTAGTAAACTAGTTTTATGGAGGCAAAATGAGTAGTTCAAACGAAAGAACCGGCAATATTACAGTCAAAACATCTGATATCTTTCCTATCATAAAAAAATGGCTCTATTCAGAACACGATATATTTATAAGAGAGTTGATTGCAAATGCAACAGATGCAATAACAAAACGCCATCGCCTATCTACAGGCAAAAATCTAGAAATACCTCAAGGACAAATTAAAGTTGAGGTAGATCCGACAAACAAGGAATTAAGAATTATCGATAACGGTGTCGGTATGACCGAAACTGAGGTTGAAAAATATATCGCTCAGCTAGCATTTTCTGGTGCCGAAGAGTTTGTCTCAAAAATGAAAGAAATGGGTACTGATGCATCCGCAGATATTATTGGTAAATTTGGACTAGGCTTTTATTCTGCATTTATGGTTGCAGAAAACGTTACAGTAGAAACACTATCCATGAATGAAGGGGCCATGCCTTGTAAATGGTATTGTGAAGGCTCGACAGAGTATAAATTTTTACCATCATCAAAAAATGATGTTGGAACAACGATCACTTTAAAAATTGCAGATGATAGTAAAGAGTTTTTAGAAAGCTATAAAATAACATCGACGCTTAGAAACTTTTGCTCATTTTTGCCATATAAAATCGAAGTTGTTGATTGTAAAAAAATAGAAGATGCAACAAAAGATAAAAAAGATATTCCAGCACCAACCATCATTAACGAGAAGCTCCCTCTTTGGAAGAAAAATCCAAACGACATCAAGGACGAAGAATATCTTGAGTTTTTCAGAAGTATGTATCCAATGGAGCAAGATCCTCTTTTTTGGATTCATTTAAAAGTAGATCATCCGTTTACGCTAGAAGGTATTTTATATTTTCCAAAAATAAATTTGATGAAACCTTTTAAAGAATCAAATATAAGTCTTTATTGCAAGCAAGTTTTTGTCTCTGACAATGTAAAAAATATAATCCCTGATTTTTTAAATCTTTTAAAGGGTGTTATCGATTCAACAGATATTCCTTTAAACGTTTCAAGATCCTCTTTGCAGGGTGATCCAAATGTAAAAAAGATTTCTAATTATGTTGTAAAAAAAGTTGCAGAGTCTTTAAAAAAACTTTTTAGCACTAATCGCGAAAAATATGAAACCATCTGGAATGATATTGGTATTTTTGTAAAATATGGATGCGTTTCTGATACAAAATTTGATGAAATGATGAGGGAGATGGTTATATATAAAAATAGTGATGAAAAATATATGACCGCAAAAGAGTATCAAGACTCAATTCCAGAATCTTATAAAGAAAAACTAAAAAACAAAATTATCTATTTTGAAATTGATAAATCAGATAATGCTTTAAGAAAAGAGCTACAAAAAGAAGCAGTACAAGTTGTTGATACAAACGAACATATTGATCCACACTTTATGCAACATATAGAAATTCATAAAAAAGGAGAGCTTGAAGTAAAATTTGTATCTATCGACAGTGAATTTGCAAATTTGATGTCACAAACAGTTTCTCCTGATGATTTAAAAGCAAAAGACTTTTTTGAAGAAGTGCTTTTAAAGGGAAGAAGCGAAGAAGAAAAAATAAGTGGCATTGATGCTGTTGAAGTCCAAAACTTAAAAGACCCATCATCTCCTGCATATCTTAAAGTTGACGAACAGATGAAAAGATTTCAAAACATGGCCAAAACTATGGGGCAAGAGAGTTCTTTCCCTCTAAAAAAGACTCTTGTTTTAAATGCAGCAAACGGATTAATAAAAAATGCTCTGCAACTATCCCAAAAAGAAAATACTAAAGATGTAGCAAAAAAACTTGTGGTCTATATCGAAGATTTAGCAAAAATTTCATCTGAAGGTTTAAAAACTCAAGAGAGAGAGTTATTTGTTAAACGTGGCCAAGAGTTAATGGAGATATTAACAAGAGCACAACTTTAAATGAATGATTCTGGCCGTGAATCAGATTATAAAAAAATTACAACAGAAGATGGTTCTTATACCATCTTCTCTCCTTTATACAATGAAGCATGTCACTCTATGTCTGGTGCTAAAAGTGAAACTAAGCAAATCTACATAGAAGGTTGTGAAGTTTTAAAAAAAGGCAAAGATAAAAAAGATTTATATATTCTAGAAATCGGTTTTGGAGCAGGTCTTGGGTTTATTGAAACATCAAAATTTCTGCAAGAGAATAATTGTTGTTGTAATCTTCATTTTGTTTCTTTAGAAATAGATCCAGTAATGGTTGATCTGTTTGAAAAATCTAATAAAATAAAATTTAATTTAGAGAATACAGAGAATTTTTTAATTAAGAGACATCAAAACCAAAATCACAATCTAAGCGTTATAATCAAAGATGCAAGAGATACTCTGACCTATATCAAACAAGCAATACCAGACTCATTTGATATTATATACATGGATGCATTTTCTCCTAAAAATAATCCAGATCTGTGGACTGTTGAGTGGTTTTTAGAATTAAAAAAAGTCTCTAATCCACAGACGATAATGACAACTTACTGTGCAGCAACTCATGCTAGAAAATCTATGCATGAAGCTGGATGGTTTGTTAATCGGATGAAGGCCTTTGGAAATAAAAAAGAGGCAACAAAAGCGACTTTAAGCGGAGAAACTGCGGCCGATATTTTATCGCAATTTTTAAGATCAACTAGCACTGCTAGGCATGATTGAGCACTCTTGCTAGATTTTTTGATCACTTGGTATAATATTTTTTATGGCACAAATAATCATTATTGAAGATAGTAAAGAATTTAATCAACTTTTATCAATTAACCTCTCTACATATATAGGTGCAGAAGTTATTCCCAGAGACAATGCAGATAGTGCAATTGAGCTTATGAATCTGTTACCCAAAGTTGATCTAATTATTTCCAAAGAAAAAATTGGCGAAGAAGATACCGCCAAAACAATTGCAAATTATATCAAATCAGAAAATCTTGAAACTATTTTAATAGTTTTAGGAAATGATTTTTTAGAATTAAAAAAAATTGGTATAGCTATTCAAGAAATAAATGATTGGCAAAAAATAATCACGGCATCTGCAAATATTTTAGGAATTTCACAAGATGAACTAACCTTAAAAATGATTCCCGAGTATATCCCCATTCCGATTGATTTTTTTACCTCAATCGAATCTTGTCCATGTGATATTTTTTTACGAATCAAAGAGGGCGCACAAGATTTTAAATACATTAAAAGAGTTCATGCTTATGATTCTTACAGTGTTGATATGATACAAAAATATATCGAACAAGGGGTAAAAAATCTTTATATTCCAAAACAATTTAAAAAAGAGTTTACAAATTTTTTATCAAATCAATTGGTGCTAAAACTAGAGATGCTACCAGAAGATGCGACGATAGATGATAAGATCTCTATAATTGGAAATAGTTTTGATATTGTAAAAAAACAAATCATCGAAATGGGATTTAATTCTGCAACCATTCAACTTACAGAATCAATTATTGAGTCAATCGAAAAAACATATTCAAATGACCCAAAAGTTTCAACTCTTTTACATAAAGTTTTAAACGCCCCCTCGAGCCTTATATATCAACTATGCCATCTAACATCCGTTGTCGCAGCAGAATGTATAAAAAATATACTTCCAGAAAATGAACAAAAAGATGCTGCAAGCATCCTCACTCACGCAGCGTTTTTTAATAATATTGCATTAAGCGAAGAAGATGAACTCATAAAAATTAGCAGTTATCATGAGCTAGAAAACTATGAATTAGAAAATAGCAAATGGGATTTAGTTTTAAATCACGCTCTTATCTCCTTTGAAATACTACTAAAGCACCCAACACTTCCTTTAATTGTAAGCACTGTTGTAAAGGAACACCATGGCTCTATAAATGGAAAAGGCTTTCCCGAAGCTATTGATCCAAAATTAAATCAATATTCAAAAATATTTTTAGTTGCAGAAAGTTTTGCATTAGAACTTTTAAAGTATAGATATAAAAATGCCGGCCAAGATCGACCGGCACCAATTGTTCATGAACTATATAAACGTTTTGAATCAGACGAGATGAAATCTATTGTCAAAAAACTAGAGATGGCACTTAAAGGCCACTCTGTCTAAAACCTAGATCTCCGGGCAGCCAGAAGTTTGACGACGTAGATGCCCTAAAATTTTGAATAGTTACTTTC
>CAZCDT010000027.1:0-34818 GCA_964497525.1 uncultured Bacteriovoracaceae bacterium | reverse complement strand
GCCGTCTGTATCGAACAGATTGCTTCCGCAGTAGATTTCAAATGCAAAATCTGGGTTTAAAACAAAACTATTCAACAACCCACAAGCCGCCATCAGCTTCACAAAAATCTTTCATTGTATTTATAAAATTTTGACTCATTCCATACCAAGTAGTTTTTGGATTGAGATCCGTCATATTTTGAAATACGCAATATGCAGTAGTACCACCACGAGGACAATTTGCAAGCCATGCTCCGTTTTGTTCCTTGCATACTTGCTCTAATGATAAAAGTGTATCGATATCTAATAATTCAGTATATTTAGAGCAAAACTCATTAGATGCCTGCCCATTTGGGTCTATATTTTGAATATAGCAAGCACTACCCATGGCAAATACGTTTAGAGAAAGCATTGTAAGCGCAATTAATAAGCTAATTTTTTTCATTTGATGTGCTCCTTTTTTTAGTATCGTGTGGTGAAATTTTTGGGATAGTATCAAAATATGCAATATTTTCAAGAGAGTGTGAAATAAGTACTTGGTTTTGAAGTAAGTTTCCAAAATTAGGTGGCATCTGCGTTGTCGCTACGAAGTCTCGCCACCTGCAACGTACAATTATACGCTTCGGTGACTCGCTTCCGCTAGCATCTGCCACCAACTTTTGAAAACTTATAATTAGCTCCACCTGATTTTGTAAGCTTACGTTTTGAAAGAGTAAATATCCTAACGACTCATATTCTAGCTGCATATCTGATATGCAATTACTGCGGCAACATAGGCAATAAGAGTATATCCGACCATGCTAAAAACTCCCCATCGTTTTTTTCCTGTTTCTCTCACCATGGCCACAACGGCAACAAAACATGGGGCATATAAAATTGTAAAAATGATTAGAGCGATTGCAGTTCCTCTATTCCAGTTTGGATCATTTTGTAATCTTAAAGAAAGAGAATCGGAATTTTCAGGGTCAACCTCTCCAAGAGAGTAGGCCGTGCCAAGAGTTGACACAACAACCTCTTTTGCCGCAAAACCACCAATAAGTGCGATGTTTGTTTTCCAATCAAACCCAGCATATTGCGTAAAAGGTTCGAGCATTGTTCCAACTCTTCCAGCAATAGAATTTTTTAAAGATTCTTTAGAGCGCATACCCTCAATTCCTGATATTTTTTCACGAAGAGTTGTAATATCTTGCGAAACCTCTTCTGTCTCAGAAAGTGCTAGTAAAAAATTATCTTCTCCACTAACTGTTTTTAAAGCATCTAATTGGTTGTCATAGATGGCACTCTTTGCTTTATCAAGAGTTGGGAAGGTCATAAGTAACCACAGTGCAATTGAGATTCCAAGAATAACTGTTCCCGCCTTTTTAATATACATCCATGTTCTCTCCCACGCATGAATAAAAACGCCTTTTATGGTGGGTAGGTGATATGGTGGAAGCTCCATTATAAACGCAGAAGTATCTCCATCGACTAAAGTTTTGCTTAAAATTTTTGCAATGATAAGAGCAGAAATCCATGTAAAAATGGTAATGGCCATCATGGCAAGGCCTTTATCGCCTTGGTAAAAAGCAGAGATCAACAGGGCAAAAACTGGAATTTTTGCTCCACACATCATAAATGGAGTTGTTAAAATTGTAAGAAGTCTCTCCTTGGGCCCGCGAATAATTCTTGTGGCCATGATCCCAGGAACAGCACATCCTCCTGCAATTCCTCCAGACACGATGAACGAGACAACACTACAGCCTTGAAGTCCAAAAAATTTAAAAACTCGATCAAGCATATATGCCACACGGGCCATATATCCAGAGTCTTCTAAAATTGCAATGGTGGCAAACATCAAAAAGATTAAAGGAGTAAATCCTAAAACTCCTCCAACACCGTCGATAATACCAGAAATAATAAGCGATTTAAAAAATCCATCATCAATCATTTTATCTAGAGAGTTTGATAAAAATGAAAAAAATGATTCAAATAAAGCGACAGGATATTCGCTAAAAGTAAAAATAAATTGATAAACAAAATAGATTATTAAAAACATAATCATTGGGCCAAGAAATTTATTAGTTAAAACCTGATCTATTTTTTCAGATAAAAAAACTTTATCTAAAGGATCTTCTTTATAAGAAATTGCCGCCTTTAAAATTCCAATTACATGGCCATACTTATAATCTGTAATTAGAGCTTCTGGACTATGATTGAGAGTGTCTAAAAGATGTTTTCTAATCTCTTTTGATTTTAAAATAATTTCAGGACTAAGACTTTTTACATCTGGATGTCTAAAAATTAATGGTTCTTCCTCTATATATTTTATCGCCGCCCATCTTGAAGGGTGCATGGCAAAGATATTTTTATTTTTTATCTCCTCTTCTAGTTCGCTAATTAAAGGTGATAAATCTTCACCATAATTGATTAGAATCTTATTAGAAGTGGTTGCTGATTTTTTTGAAGAAAAATTTACTATCTCATCAAGGATTTGAGTTTTTCCCTCTCCTGTTTTGGCCACAGTTTTTATGACAGGAACTTTTAAGCGAGTAGACAACTCATCTATGTTGATTATCATTTCGCGTTTTTTTGCCATATCAAACATATTTAGCGCCAAGACAACTGGTGTTTCAAGCTCTAAAAATTGAGTAGTAAGATACAAGCTTCTTTCAAGAGATGTTGCATCAGCAACTTGTAAAATCAGATCTGGCCTTTCTGTAATTATATAATCTCTTGCAACAATTTCTTCTAGAGAGTTTGTATTTAAAGAATAGGTTCCGGGTAGATCTACAAATTTTATTTCAACACTTTTGTATATAATTAGTGCCTCTTTTTTTTCTACTGTAACGCCTGGATAATTTCCAACATGATAGTGTGTGCCTGCGATAAGGTTAAAAAGAGTCGTCTTTCCTGAGTTTGGATTGCCAGCGATTGCAACATTAATTCTATTCATTATTACTGCCTTTTTCTTCGTATTCTTGTTCGATAGATACAAAAATATAGTCGGCCTCATTATTTCTTAGTGTTAGAGTTTGATTTTTTATTTTGATGGCAATCGGATCGTTTAATGGAGCCTTGCCAATAACTTTAATCATTTCTCCTGGACGAAGGCCCATATCTCTAATTCTTGTTGCGATTTCATTACTGCCAACAATCTTTGTTATTGTCGCTTTTTGATTGGCCCGAATTTGTCGCAAATTTTTTTCCATATTATGCCCCAAAGAAATAAGTCGTTTTGTTAGCCCTGGCTAATATTTTTCATAAAGCTAAATGTAATATGAGATTTTGCTTTTAGCAAGAGACTGGCACAGATTATTTTTTGAATAATTTTGGGTGGTTATTTTTCAAAAAGATGGTTAATTCTGCTAGCCGATCTATAATTTCTTGATCTAGAGAATGTTCTAATTTACATGCATTTTTTTCTGCGATTTCTTGCGGCAGGCCAAGAGCGTGTTCAATAAAGTTTTTGATCTGTCTGTGTTTTTTTATCACATTTTTGGCATAACGCATGCCTTTTTTTGTAAGAGTTGTCGATGTGTATGGGTCGTAGGTTACATGTCCATCATCAGCTAACTTTTTTAATGCTTTATTTACAGATGGCATTTTTACTTTTAAATGATCTGCAATGTCTTTTGTTCTTGCAATTTTATGTGTTGTTAGAAGATGCAGTATGGCCTCTAAATAATCCTCCATATTTGATGATAACTTGGCCATTTTCTTTCCCATGCTTTTATCTGTCTGGGGAGTATTTTACAAGTACTTTTCGTGTTCGTTTTGCATCTCGAAATTCAGCAAGATAAATTCCTTGCCATGTACCCAGCACAATCTCTGCATTATCGACAATAAAAGAGAGTGATTGATTTAAAAGAATTGATTTCATGTGTGAGGGAGAGTCATCTGGCCCTTCTGTTGTATGTTCAATAAATGGTAAATCTCTTTTGGCCGTATATTTTAAAAAATTTTGCATATCTAGCATGGCACTTTCTTCAAAGGATTCTGTAACGGTTAATGCACAGCTTGTGTGTGTATTAAAAATGTGAAGTACTCCTGATTTTTCTTTTTTCAAGGTAAGATCTTTTAAAGTTTCCTTTACTTGTTTTGTAATATCGTAAAAACGTTCGCCGTTGGTTGGAATATTTATTTCTGAGTATGATTTCATAAATTCTACTTTTTTTAAAGTTTTGCTATAAATACACCCATAGTTATTATCTTGTAAAGCCTAAGAACTTAAAGATTTTGCTGTTGCTTTTTAGTTATATTCAATGCAAATTTAATGTTCTACTTATACTTTTAAAAATATCACGAGGTATTTGATTTTATGGATAAAAGAAAATTATTTGGAACTGATGGAATAAGAGGAAAGGCCAACATTTACCCAATGACAGGTGAAATTGCTATGGCATTAGGACGTGCAGTTACTCATTATTTTCAGAAAATGAGAACGGCCAAAAACATGGATAAAAGGCCGATTATTGTTATAGGAAAAGATACAAGGCGAAGTTGTTATATGCTAGAACAAGCATTTACCGCAGGCGTTTGTTCTCAAGGAGGTCAAGTTATTTTGACAGGTCCTTTACCGACTCCAGGGGTTGCTTTTGTAACTCAGTCTATGAGAGCAGATGCTGGTGTTATGATTTCAGCTTCACACAATAATTATGCAGATAATGGGATAAAAATTTTTGATGGCAAGGGATATAAACTTCCTGATGAAGTAGAATTAGAGCTTGAGAAAATGGTTTTAGATCCGGAATTAATTCCAACAAAAGTAAATGAAGATTTAGGTAGTGCCAAACGCCTTGATGAGGTTGTTGGTCGGTATTTGGTTAATGTAAAATCGACTTTTTCAGATCAATATGATCTTGATGGAATGCGGCTAGTTCTTGATTGTGCTAATGGTGCTGCATATAAAATAGCGCCTCTTATTTTCGAAGAATTAGGCGCAGAGGTTTTTACTCTTGGAGTTGAACCTAATGGAATTAATATTAACGACGATTGTGGTTCTCTTCACCCAGAGAACTGCAAGGCCGATATTGACAAATATCGGGCCGATTTAGGGATTTGTCTTGATGGTGATGCTGATCGTGTTGTCATTATTGATTCTGAAGGAAGAATCGTTGATGGTGATGCACTTATTGGAATGCTTGTTAAGTTTTTATTTGATAAAAAAGAGCTTGTTGCTGGAGACACCGTTGTTGGGACAGTAATGAGTAATTTAGGTCTTGAACAATTCATTACATCTTTGGGGCTAAAATTTCATCGCGCAAAAGTTGGCGATAGATATATTATGGAGTACATGAAAGAAAGTGGTGCAATTATTGGGGGAGAGCCATCAGGTCATATCATTTTAAAAAAACATGCGACAACAGGTGATGGTGCTTTGGCCGCTTTAAAGGTTATTGAGTGCATGAAGTTCTACAATCGTCCTCTTCATGATTTGGCCAAAGATATTCAACTCTATCCACAAATTATAAAAAATGTGGGTGTGAATAAAAAATTACCTCTTGAAAATATTCCAGCAATTCAACAAGCAATTAGAGAGGCCGAAAAAATACTTCATGGTAACGGCAGAATACTTCTTCGTTATTCAGGGACAGAATCTTTAATTAGAATTATGGTTGAAGGCAAAGATCAAGACTCTGTTGATGAAGTATGTAATATGCTAGAAGAAATTGTAAAAAAAGAACTTTTATAAGGGATTATATATGAGTATTAGATTAGGTGTTAATATCGATCATGTAGCAACACTAAGACAAGCAAGAGGAGTTGATTATCCTAGCGTTGTTGATGCTGCAAATATTGTTCTAACAAGTGGTGCAGATCAAATCACAATGCATCTTAGAGAAGATCGCAGACATATTCAAGATACAGATGTCGAAGCAGTTAAACTTGTAAATAGAAGGTTTGGAAGACCTCTTAATCTTGAAATGGGATGTAACAAGGAAATTACAGAGATTGCGTGTGCTTTAAGTCCTGAGTGGGTTTGTCTTGTTCCAGAAAATAGATTGGAAAGGACGACTGAAGGTGGTTTAAACTTAATTGATGAACTGACTTTTATGAAAGTAAAAGAGACAATGCAAAAAATAAAAGAGTCAGGGAATACAAAAATTTCTCTATTTCTAGAAGCTGATGAATTGATTTTACAAAAAGCATTTGAGCTATTACCTGATGCAATAGAAATCCATACAGGATGTTTTGCAAACGCTTTTTTAGATAAGAATATTGATGAATGTGAATACGAGATGGTCTCTTTTAGAAAGGCCTCAAAGATAATTAAGGAAAAAGGTATCGGATGCCATGCAGGACATGGTCTAACAAATGAAAGTGTTATCCCTTTATTAAAGGAAAATTTATTTGAAGAGTATAATATCGGTCATTGGATAATTGCTCAGGCCGTCTTTGATGGTCTTGGAACTGTTGTTGTGAACATGAAAGAGTTATTTAAAAAGTTTGGATAAAAGGTGAAAGAATTACTAAAAATTGAAGATGTCCAAGAAGATAAACTTTGGTTTGTTGCTAGTGAAATAAAAAAAATAGTAAAAACTCCCGCAGTAATTATATTAGACGGGGTTGTCGGTGCCGGAAAAACAAGATTTTCAGGTGTTTTTGCCAATTTATCTGGACTAACAAGTCCAACTTATTCAGTAATTAATGAGTATGGAGATGTTCTACACGCCGATCTTTATCGCTTAAAAACAAGTGAGGAACTTGTACATTTAGAACTAGAGTTATATTTATCTGATAAAAATTATTTTTTAGTTGAGTGGGGAAGGCAGTATTTAAAAGAGCTGGAGATGTTTATTGAGAGTCGATTCTCTTTTTATTTGCTGGAAATCGAAATAGTGCAAAATAGTGATTATAGAATTTTTCGTCTTATGCGAGTAAAATAGTAGGAAAAAAGTGCCATTTTTAGATTTTAATAATAAAAAATTGAATATTTTTTTGGGATTTTTTTTAATCTTAATAAAAATATGCAATTTATGGGAATTAATACCCTTTTTACCGATCAGATCAGTTGGTTGAATACCCAACAAAAAAAAATTTAACTATTTTGATCGTATAAAGCGTTGACGCCTAATATTTAATGTGGGCATAATTATTTTAAGAGCTTTTTAAGTTGACCAAATGAGTAATGGTTAATTAAAAGGTCAAAAGGGAAATCACGGAGGATTGCCCACCCAGCACACCTAAGCAAATAAGAATAAACCTAGCTTCAAGGAACTTGAGAGCTTATTTGATTTATGGAGGAAGACAATGAGACTAACATCAAAAGGACGTTACGCAGTAAGAGCAGTTTTGGACTTGGCCCAAAATTCAAACGGAAACCCTGTCAGGTTGCAAGAGATTTCAACTAGACAAAACATTAGCTTGCACTATCTAGAGCAACTATTTAGACGACTAAGAAATGGTCAGGTTGTAAAATCTGTTCGTGGTCCTGGTGGTGGATATGTTTTGGCCAGATCAATGGATGAAATTTCTCTAAGAAATGTACTTGAGTGTGTTGGTGAAAATATCAACCCAGCCAAAGACATTATTGGAACAGAGGCCGAAACTTCAAATAGTGTTGAGTATCATTTGTCTAAAAATTATTTTTCTAACTTAGCTGTGATCATGAGCGAGTATTTAGCAACAACATCGCTAGGTGATTTGATTAGAAAAGGTAAAGATATTGTTATTGAAAATAGTACTCCAGAAGTAAATACTGCAGAGGCAGCTCCTGTGAATAATATGGAGTCACATATTAGAGTATCGCTTGGAGAAGTTAATCAGTAGTTTTTATTGCGATTATAATTCTACATCCCCTTGGGCACAGGACGTTAAAGATTTTGTTGCACAAGGGGATTTTTTATTTGCAAATCCATCATCAAAACATAAGTCTGGTCGGCTTGCAGCTAAGGCCGTTGCACAATCGCGTCTTTTTTTAAGTAAGCATTTTTCCTCTCTAGATTCTACACATGATCTATTTTTTCATTCCGGTGCCACTGAAGGTATTTATACTCTACTTGTAAAGAGTGCCCAAAACTTTGATCGGAAAAATAAAAAAGTGACTTTTTTTTATTCAAAGACGGATCACTTGGCAGTGTTAGAGAGTTTTAAAGAGCTTTCTTTGCAAGGCCACTTAATAAAAGATTATCAAATAGACAAAGATACAGGCCTAGATCTTGATCAGTTAATTTTAGATATTAAAAAAGCTCAAAAAAATGGACCTGTAATTTTAAATTGGACATGGGTGAATAACGAAACAGGTATGGTTTTACCTCTATCTCTACTTAAAAAAATTAAAGATCAATGCACTATTTTAGTTCATGTTGATGCGGTCCAAGCAGTTGGAAAAATTCCTAATTGGAATGATCTTTTAAAAGATGTGGATGCATATACATTTTCGGGGCATAAATTTGGGGCGCTAAAAGGGATTGGTTTTTCTTTTTATCGAAAAGATTTTAATTTTTTGCCTTTATTGGTTGGTGGTGGGCAGCAAAATGGAATTCGTGGTGGTACTGAAAATGTTTTAGGAATTAAAAGCATTGAGCTTGCTTTAAATGAGCTAACTCTAAAATTTAATGAAAAGAGTTTATTAGAGGGAAAAAATTATTTTGAAAACCAGTTGGCTTCTACATTTTTAAATAAGATTGAAATTGTTGGAAAAAATGTTTTAGATAGAAATCTTAACACGACAATGATTATTCTAAAAAATATAAAATCAGATATATCGCTTACCGCTCTTGATATTAGTGGTATTCAGGCAAGTAGTGGTTCTGCTTGTTCATCTGGAGTTAGTGGGCCCAATAGAGTTTTACAATCTTTGGGATATAGTGCACAAGATGCAAGCTGTTCAATTCGCTTCTCTTTTTCTCCATATTTTAATTTAGAAGAATCAAAGCTTTTAACTACAAAAGTTGTAAAGACTTTTACTCAACTATTATCCAAGTAGACTCTTTATCTCATTCTTAAAAGTTTGAGTCGTCGCTTGAACTTTTCATCGCTTTAGAGGTATGCTTTATTTCAATAAAAAATTAAGTATTTTGGAGGATTCATGTATAGCGATGCCTTTATAAAAGAAATTCCTAAAACAGATTTGCATCTTCACCTTGATGGCTCTTTAAGATTGTCGAGTTTAATTGATATGGCCAAAAAGAAAGGCATTGATCTTCCGTCTTATACTGAAGAGGGATTAAAAGAGTTAGTATTTAAAGATAGTTATAACAATTTGGGAGAGTATTTACATGGTTTTATGTACACATGCTCTGTTCTTCGTGACCTAGAAAATCTAGAGCGTTGTGCATATGAATTAGCGATAGATAATCAAAATGAAGGTGTTTATTATCTTGAGGCCAGATACGCTCCACAACTTTTAATGAATAATAAAGAATTAACAATGGAAGCAATTTTTGAGGCAGTTGATAAGGGATTTAAGCGCGCTCAAAAAGAGTTTAATTCTAAAAACGAAGTAAAAAATGGAGCAATTCCACCTTTTCATTATGGACATATCGCTTGTGCGATGAGGATGTTTGGTAAGAATAATTTTTCACCTTATTATACTACATTTTATCAAGTTCATCAGTATTCACGGCCAATGGATGTAATTGCTCTTGGTGCGCTAGAACTTGCAAAGGGTGTTATAAAGATTCGTGATGAAATGGGAATTCCTGTCGTATCTTTTGATTTGGCCGGGCAAGAAGATGGATATCCTGCAGGAAATTTTAAAGCATCGTATGATTATATTCATAAAAATTTTATGCATAAAACGGTTCATGCTGGTGAAGCATATGGTGCAGAAAGTATTTTTCAAGCAGTGTCTGACTTGCATGCGGATCGAATTGGGCATGGTTTCTATCTTTTCGATGAACAAAAAATTTCTAATCCAGAAATTAAGGATAAAAAGGCGTATATCAACGCCCTTTCTTCTTATGTTGCCGATAA
This sequence comes from uncultured Bacteriovoracaceae bacterium, assembly GCA_964497525.1. GTDB lineage: Bacteria > Bdellovibrionota > Bacteriovoracia > Bacteriovoracales > Bacteriovoracaceae > CAZCDT01. The sequence continues at coordinate 24,942 of CAZCDT010000027.1, read as the reverse complement.
GAGAGTAACAATTGAAGTGTGTTTGACTTCTAATATGCAAACAAATCCTAATCTAAAAAATATAAAAGATCATACATTAAAGAAAATGCTTGAGAAAAAATTATCGGTTACATTTTGTACAGATAATCGCTTGGTTTCAAGTACTACAGTATCAAACGAAGTCAAGCTTGCTGTTGAGAATTTTAATATTACTCCAAAGGATTTAAAAAACATCATCGCATATGGTTTTAAACGCAGCTTTTATCCTGGTTCATATGACGAAAAGAGAAAATATGCACGTCTTGTTATGGACTACTATGATAAGGTTGCAAAAAAACATAATGTTATAATTTAACAAAAGGAATAGCTAATGAAGATATTTTTTATTCTTGCATCACTGCTTTTACTTTCTGGATGTGCAACAGTCGGAAAAGAATTTGATTTTTTTGGGCCATCTGAAATAAAAATAGGCCAAACAACGAAGGCAAATATTGTTTCAAGATTTGGGAAACCATTTAGAGTTGGGTATGATAATGGTCAAACACAATGGACTTATGCACACTATAAATATTCTCTTTTTTCGGAAGCAGAAACAAAAGATTTAATTATTCGTTTTGATGATAAAGGAATCGTTACGAACTACTCTTATAATTCATCACTTGAAGAAGATCGTGTAAAAATGCTTGTCGAACGTTAATGTGTAAAAAATTTTTCATTACTTTTTTGCTCTCTTTTAGTTTACTTGCTGCTGAAGATTTTCCAGTTAGTCCTTTGATGAAAGTGAGAGTAGATTTTTGGAAAAAAGTTTTTTCGCAAATAGATAGTTCTTCTGGGATTTTACACGATTTAGATGATTTAAGCATTATATATGGCGTTGTAAACGGTCTTGATAAAATAGATAGTAAAAAAAATGAAAAAATTATCGAACTAGAAAAAGAAAAAATAAAAGAAATTTTACTTCAGATTATTGCTAAGAATGGACTAGGATTAACTTTACAAGAGGAGTTAATATATTCAAAAGTCTCACACATCCCGCTAGATCAGCTTTTAGTGAAATCAGAAAGGATTAGACTTCAGCAAGGCCTAAAAGATCGTTACTATAATGGTCTTTTGGAGTCTTATAAGTTTATAGATTTCATCAAAAAAGAGGCAAAGAAGAGCAGAGTTCCTGAGCGGGTTGCCTATTTGCCACATGTTGAATCCTCCTTTAATTATAATGCGTATTCCAAAGTTGGTGCCGCCGGTATTTGGCAGTTTATGCCATCGACTGCAAGAATGTATAAAATGAAGATTAATTCACTAATTGATCAAAGGAGAGATCCTGTTGTATCAACAAAAGCTGCAATGAGACTATTAAAATATAATTATCAAAAAATTAAAAGTTGGCCTTTGGCCTTAACTGCCTATAACCATGGTTTGCGAAGTATGGAAAATGCTGTAGCACAAGTTGGTTCAACTGATATGGATAAAATTATTAAATATTTTGATGGTAGAAATTTTGGATTTGCATCTAAAAATTTTTATGCCTCTTTTATGGCCGCGTCTGATATTGCAATGAATCCTGAAATCTATTTTGGAACACTTCCTCAAGTGCACATCTACTCTTTTAAAGAGTATGTCTTAAAAAGGAATACAAAAGTTAAGGATTTAATAAAAGAGTTTAATGTCCCTTTAGATGTTTTGGCAGAGTATAATAAAGCTGTTCGCAAAAATACATGGAATAACTCAGAAAAAATTTTGCCAAAAGGGTTATTGATTCATTTACCAATAAAGGGTAGCGATGTAAAAAATCTCAAAGGAGAAGTAAGTTCACAAAATGTATTGGAGAATGCTCTAAAGAAATTGGCCCAAAAAGAGGTTGAAATAAAAAAAGAGTTTCCATTATCTCCAGAAATTTCTAACTACTATGACTTAAGTGTAAAAAGGAAAAGTGCTGAGTATGGGGTGATTATTCTTTCTGTAGATGAAAGTATTTGGCAAGTATCTGACTGGAGTGGAATATCTCTATCAGAAATCTTAAAAGATAATATTAAAGAAATTGGGCCTGGCACAGAGCTTATACTTCGCTTGGATAAAAACAAAGAGTTAGAATTTACTAAAAAACGTGAAACTTTTCATAAATTAAAAGAAGAAGAGTTTTTTGAGCATTTTATGGTCGTTGGACTTAAGGAATCTTTTGCTAAAAGTGGAGAGACATTTAGTTTGATCGCCAAAAATGCTAAAATTCCACTGTGGCTTTTGTTAAAATACCAAAAAGCAGTGAACAATTATCAGCTAAAAGTCGGGCAGACAGTGATTATTCCGCAGGTTGTTGCATCTTGTATGGATTCTATTGAGTCGAATTAATTTTTTTACAATATTTTGATTAGAGTTACCTTTCCTTTTGATATTTTTAGGCCTAAACTTTTATGAAACATTTACTAATTTATGTTTGTAATAAAGCATGGAGAGGGCATCATGATAGATCTAGTTAAAAATCTTGCAACAATTAATCGTAGAACAAAATCAAGTGTTATTCGTGAACTTCTAAGTTTAACGAATAAACCAGGAATGATCTCTTTCGCTGGAGGTCTGCCAGATCCTAAGGCGTTTCCCGCAGAAATTATTGCAGATATTACAAACGATATTTTAAAAAAACAGAGTAAAACAGCTCTGCAATATGGCCCAACAGACGGTTTACCAGAGTTAAAACAAGAAATTGCAAATTTAATTAGAAAAGACGAGGGAATTAATATAACTCCTGATAATTTATTAATTACCACAGCTTCACAGCAAGGGCTTGATTTGGTTGGTCGTCTATTTATTGACCCTACAAATCCAGTTCTTGTTGAGCTTCCAAGCTATATTGGCGGGCTTCAATCTTTTAAAGCTTATGGTGCAAATTTGATTGGAGTAAAATGCGATGACGATGGAGTGCTTGTCGATGATTTGGAAGTTAAGCTTCAAAAGCTTTTAAAAGAAGAGGAGCATTATAAATTTATATATCTTATTCCTGATTTCCAAAATCCAAGTGGTGTAACTTTAAATACTCAAAGAAGGAAGCAAGTTTTAAAACTTGCAGAACAGTATAATGTATTTTTAGTTGAAGATGCTCCATATAGACAAATTAGATTTGAAGGTAAAGCTCCTGAAATGCTTTTTAAATTAAATGGGGCGCCTAGCAATGTAATTTCATTATTCACATTTTCAAAAACTTTTGTGCCTGGACTTAGACTTGGATATGTCGTTGCTCATGATGCTGTTATTAAAAAGATGTCTACACTAAAGCAATCGATGGATCTTTGTACTGCTCCTATTGTTCAAATGATTGCGGCAGAGTTTTTAAAAAGAGATTATTTTCATGACCATGTCAAAAAAACAAATGCAATCTATAAGGCAAAAAAAGATGTAATGCTTGATGCTTTAGAGCGTTATATGCCAAAAGAAGATGGTATCTCTTGGACAAAACCGGAAGGCGGATTGTTTTTATGGTTTAGACTTCCAAAACATGTAAGCGCTGATGATATGTTCTTTAAGGCCGTAGATAAAAAGGTTGCTTATGTAATCGGTTCAGCATTCCATTGTGATGGTAGTGGTCAAAATACAATGAGATTAAATTTCTCCTATCCAACACATGACGAAATTGATGAAGGAATAAAGCGACTTGCTGAAGTTGTAAAAGAGGCACTTGTAAAAAAGTAGTATAATTTTTTTTAATCTATTTTCTTTTCGAGCTTATTGCAAAAGCTTTTAGAGAGGATTATCTTTATCTTATACCAAACAAGGAATTAGCATGAGCGGTGTAGTAATTGCACTATTTGTTATTTTATTATCTGGATTTCTGCCTATTTTGTTTAAAAAAAGTAATTTGGCATTTTTTTTCTGGCAGATTATTCTAGTTGCTGCATTAGTTCTTCTTGGCCATTATCAACTTTCATTGATTATAAAAAATAATATAGGTACATCTTTTTTATTATTTCATCAGGAATTATTTAGGCTGCAGTTTGATACAATATCTTTATTTTTTTCTTTTTTTATTATTCTTTTTGGACTTTTAGGAACTTTTTACGTCAGAGGGTACTATCAAAAAACCAAGCACCCTAAATATAAATTTATAACTATATCATACTCTGTATTTATTTTAGGGATGCTACTTGTTGTTTTAAGCGATGGTATTTTGTTTTTTTTGCTATCATGGGAAGTAATGTCTCTTTCTTCAACCTTTTTAATTTTAATTATGGGAGAGTGTAAGGAAGGACGAAATGCGGCATTTGTTTACTTCACAAATATGCAAATTAGTTTTTTCTTTATTGCCATTTTTTGGATATTTGTCTCTGATGGAAATTTTATTTTTTCTGTGAGCAGCATCGATCCCTTTACTCCGATAAATCCGTATTTTTTATTTTTATTTTTGATCCTTGGATTTGGTATAAAAATAGGAGCGATGCCTTTTCACGCTTGGATGCCAATAGCTTATCCTGCAGCTCCTTCTTTTGCTTCGGCTTTGATGTCTGGAGTAATGAGCAAAGTCGGCGTTTATGGTCTTCTTCGTGGGTTAATGATTTTAAAAGGAAGTAATCTTTTTTATGTTGATGTATCTCTACTTCTTTTGGGTTTAATAACAATGGTCGTTGGAATTCTTTTAGCGCTGTATCGCAGAAATTTAAAACGAGTGCTCGCTTATTCTAGTGTAGAAAATATGGGAATTATTTTGGCCGCAATAGGTTTAACTTTTTATTTTTTAAATCATAATCTATATTTTTGTGCGTTACTAAGCTTATTTGCAATATTTTTTCATATTTTAAATCATGCAATATTAAAAACAGTATTATTTTTTTTAAGTGGGGCAATATTTCAAGTAACAAAAACATACAATATAAATAGCATGGGGGGGCTTTTAAAGTTGATGCCTCATAGCGGATTTATTTTCTTTTTTTCTTGTGTTGCCATGTCTGGTTTGCCTCTTGCGAATATGTTTGTTGGAGAGTTTTTACTCTATTATGCGGCCTTTTTATCTATAGCAGCATTAAAGGGCTGGAGTATTTTAGCTTCTGTAATATTTATTATTTTTCTTAGTATAACAGGCGGGCTTGCGCTTTTAAATTTCTCTAAAACTTATTCAATGATTTTTCTTGGAGAGAATCGTCTTGATTATGTTGATAGAGATACAAAAAATGATAGCTCTTATTTGATGTTGCTCCCATCATATTTTCTTTTGGTTGTTGCAATATTAATTACACTGTTTCCGTATAAGATCGCAAAGTTTTTTTCTCCGTTAGTTAAAATTTTTATTGAAAGATTTGATTCTCATTCAAATGTTTTTTTTGATTATGATGTCTTGTTGATATTAAAAAAATTAGGACAGGTCACATTATGGATTTATGTAATTATAATTATTTTTATTGTGCTTCGTGTTTTTATAAACAAAACCAAAAAAATAAGTAGTGCGCCAACCTGGGATTGTGGTTTTACCTGGCCAAATACTCGCATGCAGTATTCTGCACATTCATTTTCTTATCCTATTACGGTGATGTTTAAAACTTTGGTTCGGATTACAAGAAAGGCAACTGATAAATCAATTTATTTCCCAAAAAATAAAATGACTCTTTATCAGGGAAAAGATTTTTCTATGGATTTACTTTATAGACCTCTATATCGTTTTTTAAAAAAGAAATTAGGAAAACTTAGAATCATGCAAATGGGAAATACAAATTTTTATATAGTGTATGTTGTAATTACACTTTTATTTTTGCTGATTTGGAAAATGGATTAGTTTATGGAAGCAATTAGTAGTTATTTAGCAGCGCTGATTTTTGCTCCTTTAATGTTTGGGATAATTAATAAAGTTAAGGCCATTGTAGCTGGTCGCCACGGCCCGCCAATTTTGCAACTATATTTTGATTTGATTAAACTTTTAAAAAAAGATCTGATTTATAGTAAGACAACAACGTATATTTTTAAGTACTCTAGTGTGATCATCTTTGTTTTAATATTGGTTGTGTTGTCGTTTTTTCCTCTAGGCAAAGGTGTTTCAATTTTTGGTTTTAGCGGTGATATTATTTTATGCTTTTATCTTTTGGCCTTGCAGCGTTTTTTTATTATTCTTTCTGCATTAGATACAGGATCAAGTTTTGAAGGTATGGGGAGCAGTAGAGAAGCCTCGTTTTCTTTGCTTATTGAGCCCATTATCTTTATTATTTTAATTGTACTTGTGTATTTAACAAAAGAAACATCTTTTGAATTAATTAATTTACTCATACCATCACTTCTTGATGGCCCATTTTTTCCTATAATAATTTTATTATCTTTTGCGCTATTTATAGTGTTACTTGTAGAGGGATCAAGAATTCCAATTGATGATCCAAATACTCATTTAGAATTAACAATGATTCATGAAGTAATGATTTTGGATCATTCAAGTCTTGATCTTTGTTTAATGCTCTATGCACATTCCCTAAAAGTTTGGTTTTTTAGCTCCTTTATTGGAATGCTTTTAATTGTGTTTAAGTCTGATCTTTGGTTTGTAAATCTTTTAATTGGTATTTCTTTTAATTTTATAATTGCAATTTGTATCGGTCTTACTGAATCAATTTTTGCAAGGGTTAGAATGGATAAATTGCCAACGCTAATTTTTGCAGGAATTGCTATGGCAATATTGGCCCTTATTATGCTTCTTAGGTGATTTATATGGTAGTGATGTTTATTGATTGGGCGATGGTGTTATTTGTTGTTTTAAATTTTATAATTTTATCTTCTTCAAGAATATCACGAATTATTAATATGCTAATTATTCAAAGCATGATTTTAGCTTTTTATATAATTTTTAAAGATAAGCAGTTACATCTATCAATAATAACTTTGGGGCTTGTAACATTTTTTTTAAAGGGAGTGATTTTTCCATATTTATTAAATGTTGCATCAAGAAGTATTGATTTAAAGTATGATTCAAAGCAGATTGTGGGACCGATGGGTTCTTCTTTATTTGGTCTGTTGTTTTTATCTTTTGCATTTTATTTTATTTCTCAATTTAAGGTGGTAACTCCAGAACTACTTTTAGTTTTAGAGGTCAGTGTTTTTACCATGCTTGTTGGTCTTTTTTTAATTATTGCACGAAAAAAAGCAGTGGTACAGGTCATGGGGTTTTTACTTATGGAAAATGGTATTTATCTTTTTGGCACAACGCTTGTTGGAGAAATTCCACTTTTAATAGAGTTTGGATTGCTACTTGATTTATTTCCTTTAATTTTAATCATGGGTATGATTATTCGTAATGTTGGTAAGAACCTAAAAACAACAGATGTAAATGAACTTGAAACATTGCAAGGATAAAAAATGTTAACCTCGTATTGGCCTTTTTTTGTTTTATTAATTATTCCTATTTTTTTCGCTACAATGATACTTCTTTTCAAAGGAAGCTATGAAAAAATAATGATTGCAAATATCTTTTCGATAGTGATTAGTTTTTTTTATTCTGTGTTTTTTGTTATAGATGTTTTAAATACTCCAGATATGATTTTTGCCTATGGCATGTTTAAGCTTGACCTCTTAAGCATGACTCATCTTTTGTTGGTTGATTTGGTTTTTTTATTAGTAACAATTTATGCTTATTTTTATTTTGCGGTAGAAAATAGTCATATAAAAAAGCTGACATCATCTCAGGCCGTTTATTTTGCTGGTTTTTGGCAGTTAACATTTTTTTCTTTAAATTTAGTTTTTATTAGTAATAATGTGGCCATTAATTGGATTGGAGTTGAAAGTGTTACTATTGCTACAGCATTTTTATTGGGGCTTCACCCAACTGCACGTACTTTTGAAGCGATGTGGAAGTATGTTATTATTTGTTCTGTGGCGATGGCAGTTGCCTTTGTTGGTATTTTAATTGTTGTTTTTTCGGCCAAAAATGGCCCGATATTGTTGGAAGAATTATTAAATTACGACAAACTAAAAATTGCACTAGAAGGCATTCATTCGGATAGTTTAAAGATTGGTTTAATTTTTGTCTTTGTTGGATTTGGAACAAAAGCAGGCATTGCCCCTCTTCATACTTGGCTTCCTGATGCTCATGGAGAGGCCCCGGCCCCAGTTTCGGCGGTATTATCTGGAGTTACTTTAAGTACGGCCTTGTATTGCATTATAAGATATTTACCTTTGTGTAGTGACCTCTCTTGGTTTTTAGAGGTGTTCTCTTTTTTTGGAATAATATCTATTCTTGTTGCAGGAATTTTTATTATTTGGCAGGTAGACTTAAAAAGAATGCTTGCATATTCAAGTATTGAGCACCTTGGGGTTATTTTAATATCCATCTCGCTTGGAACATTTGGAACAGTGATCGCACTTTTTCATACAATGGCACACTCTATAGCAAAATCTCTGGCATTTATGTCCGCAGGAAAACTTGCTCTACATGTAGGATCTAATAATATTTCAGATATAAGACCTGTAATAAAATTTGGCGGAGTATGGGGATACGGTCTTCTTATTTCTGTTTTAATTTTAATTGGCATTGCTCCATTTGCAATTTTTATAAGCGAAATATTGCTTTTAAGGGAGTTGTATCTTTCTCAAAAATATTATTTATTGGCATTGCTTATTTTTGGTCTTTTATTAGTGTTAACTGGAGTATTTAGACATTCGCTTAGAATCGCATTTAAGCACAGTGTTCTAACTGCTGATTTGCTTCCACTAAAAAGTTCTTTTGTCGAAAAAATTATCGTTTTTTTATTAATCTTAATTTTATTTTTATTAGGTCCAATCGTTTTTTATTACGGCAAAGAGTATTTATATCAGGCGGCCCTCTTAATTGTTTAAGGATTATTTTTTATGTATACATATTCAGTTAATGAAGATGAGTTAGAGATTTTATCTGATGTAGAATTTGTAGGTCGATTAAAAAAAAATATCACTATAGAAGGTTGGCGAATAGGTCTTTTGACTATCGTAAAAACAAAGTCTCAAGAGAATCGTTTAATTGCAGTTGTTTTACATGATGAAAAAAAAGAGGTTTGTTTTTTAGGGTGTAATATCAACAACTCTTTTGCATCTTTTTCAAATGAAATTCCATCTCTTCAATTATTTGAAAGAGAAATCTATGAAAACTATGGAATCACTCCAATAAATCATCCGCAACTAAGAACAGTTCGTAATAAACTACAAGAAAAACCATCTCATGAGATTTTTGGAGAAGGGGTTCATCAAGTTTCTGTTGGCCCTGTTCATGCTGGAGTTATTGAGCCAGGACATTTTTTATTTCAATGTCACGGCGAAGAGGTGCTAGAACTTGAAATTTCTTTAGGGTATCAGCATCGAGGCATTTTAAAACTTTTAAAAGGTGATGGCGGAGTTAAAGATCGAAAGGTAATTGAGACTGTTGCCGGAGATACAAGCGTTGCTCATTTGCTATCTTATCTGCTGCTTTTAGAAAATCTAGAAGGCGTAGAAATTTCTAAAAAGGATCTTTATTGGCGACAAATTGCTTTAGAACTTGAAAGGCTTGCAAACCATGTAGGAGATTTAGGAGCACTTTCTCAAGATATAGGATTTATGCCGACATCTGCTTTTTGTGGCCGTATTCGTGGTGATTTTTTAAATATGAGTGCTCTTTTGTGTGGAAGTCGTTTTGGAAGAAACTTCTTAAAAAAAGGAGGAACGATTCCACACCTAGAAAAAAAAGATATACTAGAACTTAAAAAAAGAGTTTTAACTGGATTTAAAGAGGCCAAAGGAGCTATTGATTTACTCTGGGAAAATACTCTAGTTTTAGAACGATTTGAGGGTTGCGGTAAAATAGATATACAACATGTAAAAGATTTAGGAATTGTTGGGGTTGCGGCAAAGGCAGCAGGGATAGAACGAGATGTTAGAAAAACTTTTTCTTGTGATCTTTACCCTGATTATTTAAATGTCTCTCAAAACTCTGGAGATGTTTGGGCCCGGGCCTTTGTTAGATATTTAGAAGTAGAAAGTTCTGCAAGTATGATTTTAAATCGTTTGCAAAAATTAGAGCAGCTAAATGATAATGCACCTTCTGAAAAAATAGCTGGAATAAAAAAAACCAATCGCTATGCAATTTCCTTGGTTGAAGGATGGAGGGGCGAGGTTTTACATTTTATTCATCAAAATGAAGAAGGAAAGTTGCTTGATTATAAAATCAGAGATCCATCTTTTATGAATTGGATAGGGCTTGAAATTGCAATGCGGGGAGGACAAATTTCAGATTTTCCTCTGTGTAATAAAAGCTTTAATCTTTCTTATTGCGGTCATGATTTATAAATTTGAGGAATAGAAATGTTAAAAATATTATTAGAAAGAATGAGACAAAAATTTCGGACACATCCATTTCCCAAAAAAGAGGTGAACATTTCAGATAGGGTTGTTGGTCATCCAATAATTGTTCAAAAAAAGTGCTCTCATTGTCATGAGTGTATAAATGTTTGCCCAACAAATGCCTTAACTTTTATTGACAATAAATTAACAATAGATTTGGGGAGATGTTTGTTTTGCAATGAGTGTGCGATAGCTTGTAAACATAACGGCATATCTTTTACAAATGACTATCGTTTGATGAGAAGTTCAAAAAGTGCGCTACTTTTTTCAAATGATGAAATTATTTTAGGAACAAAGCTATCTGCAAAAATTCTTAGCATGTTTGGTCGATCATTAAAACTTCGACAAGTAAGTTGTGGTGGTTGTAATGCCTGTGAGGCAGATATAAATGTGTTAAATACTTTATTTTTTGATTTACAGCGTTTTGGTATTCAAATTGTCGCTTCACCACGCCATGCTGATGGACTTATTGTTACAGGTCCTGTTACTAAAAACATGGAAGTGGCGTTAAAAAAGACTTATGACTCTTTAGCTGATCCAAAAATTGTTATTGCTGTTGGAAGTTGCTCTATTTCTGGCGAGCCTTTTATAAAAAGTGGCGATGTTGTTGGGGGAGTAGATCTTGTGATTCCTGTCGATATTTTCATCCCAGGGTGCCCTCCTCATCCGATGACCATTTTAGATGGTTTGTTGCGGGCCCTAAATAAATATTAATTTCTTAAGAATTTGACAGTTTTTGTAAGTTGTAAAATGAGTTACGATTATTAAATAATTGTCTCCTCAAAATATGTAATGAGGAGATCAAAGATGATCGAAAAATTTTTATGGATGGCACTATTTTTTGCTTTTTCTTCTTCTTTGTTTGCAGTTGAAAAAGTTGTTTATGGAACAGATGATCGCATAGATACTTTTAATGAATTAGATCCAATAAAACTAAAGATGGCACAAGCATCTGTTGCTTTTGTCATGCAAGATCGTTTGATTTACAAAGAAAATAGTGTTGAGATTCAAACAACACCTTTATCTAGTTCTTTAAGATCATATGCAGAATATTCGCCACCTGTTTGTATTGATGAACCATATTATTCACAGCCAACAGCACCAGAATGTTCTGGTTTTTTGGTTGCAAAAGATTTAGTTGTTACTGCAGGACATTGTGTTGCTGATTCATTTCTTGTAAAGAATTTTAAGATTGTTTTTAACTATAAAATGCAGTCAGAATCTATATTTTTTAATGAAGTAGAAAAAGAGGATGTTTATAATATCGCAGAAGTTTTAGAAATGCAGTATGACGATGAGTTAGATTATGCTTTAGTTCGTCTTGATAGAGATGTTTTAAATGTTGAACCATTAAAAGTTCGAACATCAGGAATTGTTGAAGATGATGCAATGTTTTATTTAATTGGTCATCCATCAGGTCTTCCACAAAAGATCACATCTGGAGCTTTTTTAATAAAGAACAGTATGCCATTTTATTTTTCTATAGATAGCGATAGTTATAGAGGCAACTCTGGCTCTCCTGTCATAAATGCTCGTACCCATATTGTTGAGGGTATTTTAGTTAGAGGTCAAACAGATCACATTTATGATGAAAAAAATAACTGTATTCGAAGTAATGTGTGTACATCGACAACCTGTATCGAAGGAAAAGGAGAGGATGTGACAAGAATTACTCATGTAAAGAATCTAAATCTTTATTTGTAGAATTGGCACTATTTGTAAAGAAATTTAAAGATAGCTCTAGTACTTTTTCAACATCTTTTAATTGATAAACTTGACCACGAAAGTCACAAGAGCCTTGGTATCCGTGGGCCCACCAAATAACATGTTTTTGCAGTTGTACTAACTGTACTTTGGGAGAATCGTAGTAGTACTCTTTTAAATATTCATAGAAGCGAAGTATGATTTCTCCAACATCTTGTTTTATGAAATTTACAGGATCTATGCTTTGTGATTCTAGGAAAATAAAAGGATTTTTTAAGGCACCGCGTCCTATCATTAATGCCTGACAATTGGTTGCTTTAAGTTTTTCTTTAATTTTTATAACTGTATTTAAGTCTCCATTTCCAATTATTGGTATTTTGGAATTTTGGGCAATATCTTCAATCATTTCCCAATTTGCCTCACCAGTGTATTTTTGTACGGTTGTTCTCCCATGTAAAAAGACTAAAGAAATGCCACAGTCATATGCTAAGCTAGCAATTTCTAAAGCATTTAGATTGTTTGAGTTTGTCCCGAGGCGTATTTTTATTGTAACAGGTATATCAACGCTTTTTTTAAGCATGGTAAAAAGAGTCGGTAGTTTGGATATATCTTTTAAAAGTTCCGATCCTCCTCCTGACTTCATAACTTTTGGGACAGGGCAGCCCATATTAAGATCGATAAATTTTGGATTAAATTCTTGTGCCTTTTGTGCTGCTGTAATCAGTGAGTCTAGCTCTGAACCAAATATCTGAAGTGCAAAATCATTCTCATTTTTCATCGGAGTTAGCATTTTCATGGTTCGTTCATTTTTATAGCTAATGGCCTTGGCCGATATCAGTTCGCTAACGGTCATGCTAGCGCCTAAATCCTGCATTAAAAGTCTAAAAGGAGCACTGGTAATACCTGCTAAGGGGGCCAAAAAAAGTCTTCCTTTTAAATTCAAAGGACCAATTTTATAAGGTAGAATACCCTTTTTAGAGAGAGTTATTTTTGCTTCGAGTTGTGGAGAAAAAGTTTTTGTTTGCATTAGCAAAGATATATAGCAAATTAAGGAATTTTCAAACAATAAAATAAGGATAAAGAATGGAAAAAAAAGGCCATATTGTTTTTGATTGTGATGGTACACTTGTCGATAGCGTGGATGTCAGTCTTTTAAGTTTTCAAAAGTTAGCAGAAGAGTTTAATAATAAAAAAATTGCGATGAGTGAGATTAAACAAAAGTATACTCCGCATGTAAGTGAACTTTTTTTGGCATTTAATATGGATTGGAGCATTCCTGACCTTAAAGATAAACTGATGCTTAGATGGTCTGAAATCGCTAATGAATCAAAAATTTATTATCCACTTTTTGATGGTGTTTTAGAAATGTTAGAAACTCTATCAAAAGATTTTTATCTTTATATTTGGACGGGAAGAGATCGTCGATCTTTACAAGTTGTATTAAAAAATACTGGAATCGAGCATTTTTTTAAAGATATTCAAACCGCAGATGATAGTTTGTCGAAGCCATCTCCAGAGGGAATTTTAAAGCTTGTTGGTGATGCAGATAAAAAGAGTGTGATTGTGATCGGTGATAGTCATGTGGATATTTTGGGGGCCAGAAATTTTAATGTTTCATCGATTGCGGTACACTGGTGTCCAAATATTCCAAAAAATCTTTTAATTTCGTCTGGAGCAACTTATCATGCTTATAATGTTTCAGAGTGTATGCAGTTTATAAAAGAGCATTTTAATATTGATAACTAAGGTTAAGGGGTAAAAAAATGTTTGATACTTTAGGACAAAAATTTACCAAAGCATTAAAGGTTTTAAGCGGAAAATCAAAAATTAGCGAAGGAAATATTGAAGAAGTGTTGCAAGAAATTAAAACAGCACTTTTAGAAGCCGATGTAAATTTTAAAGTTGTAAAAGATTTTATTTCCAAGGTAAAAGAAGCGGCTCTCGGGCAAAAAGTTATTGATGGAGTTAATCCAGGCGAGCAGTTTACAAAAATTGTTCATGATAAATTATCTGAAATAATGGGTAGTGCTAATGACGAAATGTCTCTTGATCGCCCACCAGTTATTCCTGTTTTAGTTGTTGGGTTAAATGGTCAGGGGAAAACAACTTTTTCAGGAAAACTTGCAAACTATTTAAAAGAGAAAAAACAAAAGAGTGTTTTTTTAATTCCCGCTGATAATTTTCGTCCAGCGGCAAAAGATCAATTGCAAATTTTAGCAAAAAGTATTGGTGTTGATATTTTTGATTCAGATTTAACAATGGCACCAGCAAGAATCGTTGAAGCTGGATTAAAAAAGGCCGCAGAATTAAAAAAAGATATTGCTATTATCGATACGGCAGGGCGTTTGCACGTCAATGATGATTTGATGAGGGAATTAAAGGATGTAAAAACGAGTTTGGTGTTATCAAATCCAGAGGTCCTCCTAGTTGCAGATGCCATGACAGGTCAAGAAGCTGTCAGTGTTGCAAAAACGTTTCATGAAGCAATTGGGCTTACTGGAATTGTACTCTCAAAGATGGACTCTGATGCTAGAGGTGGTGCGGCCTTATCGATTCGTTATTCGACAGGTGTTCCAATTAGATATATTTCGACTGGCGAAAAGATGAAAGATTTTGAACTTTTTCATCCCGATAGATTGGCCGGACGAATCCTTGGAATGGGGGATGTTGTAACTTTAGTTGAAAAAGCTCAAGAGTCAATTGATCAAAATGAAGCAGAAAGAATGATGAAAAATTTTCAAGAAAATCGCTTCACTGTTGATGATTTTTTAAAGCAAATGAATATGATGAACTCTTTAGGCCCACTTGGTTCTATTATGAAAATGATTCCAGGCATGGGTGGTATGATGGATAAAATTGGTGATTTAGCACCAGCAGAAAAAGAGATGAAGAAGATGAAGGTCATCATTAGTTCTATGACAAAAGAAGAAAGAGCTAATTATCGCTTAGTAAAAGATTCTCGCATCGAAAGAATTGCAAAGGGGTCAGGAACAACAGGTAAGGATGTTCGAGAATTTTTAAATAAATTTCAATCAATGGAAAAGATGATGGGTATGATGAGTGGAATGATGAAAGGCAAAATGCCAAGTATGCCTGGAATGAAGGGGTTTAGACAAGGCCCACAAGATATGATGGGCGAAAAGAAGAAAAAAGGCGGTGGAGGCAAGGGGCCCTGGGGAAAAAGTTATTTCTAGGTGCGTGATACTTTTTATGGGCCGGCGCGTTGTGATTATGTTTTAGAAAGGAAATGCTTTGAAAAAAATATTGTTTGGATTTTTTTTACTTACTTTGTTTTTTTGTTCTCATGTACAGTCATCAGAGAACTGTCTGGATTTGATGCAAAAAATAGTTGCAACAGATGGTGTTGTCGCAAAAAGTTTTACACCTGCAGGCCTTTTACATACGGTGTATGGCGATATGAATGATGGATTTTTAAAAGGAGGACTTCATACCAAAAAAGGTGTTGAAACATTTCAAAAAAGTTTTCTTAAAAAAATTCAAACTATTGATGAAGTCCGAAATCCAAAGACAAAAGAGATGATACTTGCTCAACTACGCACTAATCCTGCAAATGCATCGCTCGATGAAAAATTGCTTTGTCAAAAAGTTGCAGATCGAGTTTTTAAAGAGCTAAAAATGACAACTCTGCCAAATGGAGTAATTCAACTATATCTGCCAGGGGAGATGATGAGTAAGCGTGCTCAAGATGCTGTAAAGAATCTTGGCGTAAAAAATGGTAATTTTTTGTTTGCTAAATCTTTATTTCCTGAATCATGGAGTAATACAAAAATTGCACAAGCAGCGGCCTATATTGCAGCTAAAAAACCTGTAAAAATCAGTTATGATCAAAATGGTAAAATCACCAGTCAGTTTTTCAAAGGTATGTATGAAAATGTTTTACTTGCTGGATATGCCGATGAAAATGGACGTTTTTTTACATTTTATCCTGTATGGAATCAGCCATAAATTTTCCAGATATCTCGTGCATACTCCATAATTGTTCGATCCGAAGAGAATTTTCCACTATAAGCACAATTTAAAATTGATTTTTTTGTCCACTCTATTTTATTTTCAAAAAGTTTAGAGACATTTTCTTGAGTGTTGATATAAGAGGCGTAGTCGTGTAGTAAAAAGTAGTAGTCGCCAAAGTCTAATAAATTTTTTACAATAGGAGCAAATAGTTCGCGATCAGGGTGCAGCTCTCCATTTGTTAAAAAATCAACTGCATTTTTTAGTTCTTGATTTAAGTAATAAAAGTGTCTTGGGTCATATCCATGATTACGCTTCTCTAGAATTTCTTGGGCCGTTAGACCAAAAATAAAAATATTTTCACTTCCGACTTCTTCTTTTAATTCCACATTTGCACCATCTAGTGTCCCGATAGTTAAAGCGCCATTTAGTGCAAATTTCATATTACCTGTTCCTGATGCTTCAGTGCCCGCTGTTGAGATTTGTTCAGATAAGTCACTTGCAGCAAATATTTTCTCAGCAATCGAAACACTGTAGTTTGGAATAAAAACAATTTTTAAAAGATCATGCACTTTGGGATCGTTATTGATTTTATCTGCAAGGGTATGAATTAATCTAATAATCAATTTGGCCATAAAATAGCCAGGAGCGGATTTACCTGCAAAAATAAACGTTCTTGGGGCCATATGATAGTTGTTATTATTTTTAAAGCGATTATATAACGTAATGATATGTAAACAGTTTAAGAGCTGTCTTTTATATTCATGTATTCTTTTAACTTGGCAATCAAACATGCTTTGAGTATCAACTTTGATATTTAGTTTTTTATAAATGTAATCCGCCAAAGTTTTTTTATTTTCTAGTTTTGACTTTTGCCACTCTTTAATAAAGGAATCGTCGTTTACGAGATTCTCTAATCCTTTTAATTTTGATAAATCGGTGTTAAAGGAATCTCCAATTGATTTTGTAATTAAGTGATGTAGGCTTGGGTTGGTGTGCTCTAGCCACAGTCGGGGAGTGATGCCGTTGGTTTTATTGTTAAATTTATTCGGCCAAATTTTATAAAAATGATTAAAAAGGCAATCTTTTAATATATCGCTATGAATCCTTGAAACCCCATTTATAGAGAATGATCCGATAATTGATAAATTTGCCATTCGCACAAGTTTTGGATTTCCTTCTTCAATAATAGATAATTTTTCTAGCTCAAGATCGCTGCAATTAAAACGTTGTTTTGCCTCTTGTAAAAAACGGTGATTGATTTCATAGATAATTTGAGTATGTCTTGGCAGTAAGTTAGATATGATATTAATTGGCCATTTTTCGAGAGCTTCGGGCATAATCGTATGATTGGTATATGCAAATACTTTTGTCGAAATATTCCAAGCATCTTCCCAAGATAAATTTTCTTCATCCAGTAAAATTCTCATTAACTCAGGAATACTTAATGCTGGGTGAGTATCATTTAATTGAATTACAACTTTTTCATGTAGCTTTTTGATATCTTTATTTTTTATTTTATAACGTCGGATAATATCTTGCAGAGAGGCCGAAATAAAAAAATACTCTTGCTTTAAGCGTAGTTCTTTACCCTCAAAAAAATCATCTTGAGGATATAACACCTTGGAAATGGTTTCGCTTAAAATTCGCTCCTCCATTGCTTGAATATAATCGCCTTGATTAAAGTCTTTTAAACTAAAATTATCAGTTCCTTCTGCTCGCCAAAGTCGTAAATTATTTACGGTATCGTTCTTGTGGCCTGGAATTGGAAAGTCAAAAGCAATAGCATTAACAAGTTTGCAGTCTACCCAACGAAGCTTTTGTTCTCCAGCTTCATTTCTATAGCTTTCTACTTTTCCGTAAAGTTTTACAGGAAAAGTATATTCTGGTCGCACAATTTGCCACGGATTACCAAGGCGTAACCAATTATCAGGAACTTCGACTTGTTCTGAATTAATAATTTTTTGTTCAAAAATTCCATATTCATAGCGGATTCCATATCCCATCCCAGGAATTTTTTTTGTTGCCATTGAGTCTAGAAAACATGAGGCCAGTCGACCAAGACCTCCATTACCCAGCCCCATATCATGCTCATAATCTTCCATTTCTTGTAAGCTATGAGAGAAATTATCAAGCGCTTTATGGGCCGCATCAGTCATTCCAAGATTTAAAAGAGCATTTCCAAGAAGTCTTCCAGGAAGATATTCCATGGAAAAATAATACGCTCTCTTGCAGTTACTTTTATAATACTCTTCTTGAGTATTGTTCCATAACTCCATTAAACGATCATTGACCGCATATGCTGTTGCCATATAGCAATCATACTCGGTGGCCGTAAATGGAGTTTTTGCTTGGGTAAACTCAAGATGCCTTATTATTGAATCGGTCAGGGCCTTATGATCTTTTCCTAATTTTTGATTTTTGCTTTTATACCAAGAATTGATTTGTTTGGTTTTTTTTGATTCCATTAGATTTTTCCACTTTTTTTATAGATTAAATATTATAGATATATGATATCTATAAACTAAAATAAAATACAGATAGGAGTAAATTGCTATGCTAAGTTTTAAAAACAGTGCTCCCTTTACAGAGATTGATTCTCCCAGAGAGGGTAGTGGGACTCTTTTTAAATGGGATTTAATAACAAAAAGTCTTCCATGTAAAAATTTAAAGTGGATGAGCTATTTAGAATTATTACCACATTCTAGTATTGGTAAACATCAACATGTTGGTGATTTTGAGTGTTATTTTATTATTGAAGGAAACGCCGTGGTATCAGACAACCATGAAGAAAAAGAAGTTTCTACAGGTGACCTACTTGTGACAAAGGACCAAGAGTTTCATGCAATCTCTAATAATAGCGATAAGGTTGTAAAGATTTTAGCATTTATTTGTGAAACGCATGCATGATTTCTAAGATAAAATCAGGGTTTGTGAATGGTTTATGTAAAATTTTATTTGCGCCTGCTGCAATAATTTTTTCTTCATCTTCTGTTAAAATATGGCCACTGATTAGAACAAGTTTGGTCTCAGGTTGTAGTTCCTTGCTTTTTTTTATAACATCAAGTCCTGTAACTTTGGGCATCAGATAATCTGTGATAATAATATCATACCGTTTTGATTTAATAAGTCCTAGAGCATTTTCAGGGTCAGTTGTTGTTTCTACTAAAAAGTCATCTTCTAGAATGGATTCTAGAACTTCTAAAATAAAACTTTCATCATCAACAATTAGAATTTTTTTCCTAGAATCAGATTTTTCCTGTGAATGGCCCAAGGTGGTTTGATTATCTATAGTCGGAGATATTTCTGGCAATTGCTCTGTAATATTTTCTGCACACTTATCTTTAACTATTGGTAGAGTTATCTCAAAAATTGTTCCCTCATTCAGTTTACTTTTGC
Source organism: uncultured Bacteriovoracaceae bacterium (assembly GCA_964497525.1). GTDB lineage: Bacteria > Bdellovibrionota > Bacteriovoracia > Bacteriovoracales > Bacteriovoracaceae > CAZCDT01. The sequence continues at coordinate 5,589 of CAZCDT010000027.1, read as the reverse complement.
ATGTAATATTACCCTCAAATTCTTCGATAATGCCTTTTGCAATTGACAGCCCAAGACCAGTCCCTTTTCCATCTGGTTTGGTTGTGAAAAAAGGAGCAAACACTTTTTCTAAAGTTGCCTCATCCATTCCTGTTGCATTATCTTTAACTATAATTTTTATAGTCTCGATCTCTTTTATAATCGAGATTTCTAGCACTTTTGATTTTTCTTTTTTACTGATATCTTCAAATGCATCTCTTGCATTTATGATTAGATTTTGAAAGACACTCTCAAGCTTTGTGCTATCTGCTAACACACATGGAATATCTTCTGGAAAATTATATCTAATTTCAATACTTCTGTTGGCAAGTTGTGTCTCAAGTAGAGTGAAAGAGCTTTTTATGACTTGATCGATTTTAATTTTTTCGATCTGACTATCTTGAGACTGCCTGCTATAGCTTCTTAAGTGATCGATTAAGTTTTTCATCCTTGTTGCACTTTGAGTCATCTTTTTGTACATATCAAGACTCTCTTCATAAGTACGAGGCTTTTTTTGTAGTATTTGCAAATGGCCCAAAACAGAAGTTAAAGGATTATTTAATTCATGTGCAAGACCTGAAGCAATCGTTCCAACAGAGGCAAGTTTAAAGTTTTGAATGAGCTGACTATTTAGGGTATCAATTTCTGAGATCATTTTATTTATAAGTACAGCAATATCTCCGAAATCATCATTTTCTTTAACTGGAATGTTTTTTCTTAAATCTCCTTGAGTAAGATGAGTAATACCTTGCTGGAGGATATTAGCAGATTCTTCATATCTTCTTTTGGCAATGTGAAACCAATATAAAATCAGGAACGATAAAGCAATAGAGAGAGCGGCCACAAAAATTATCGGAAAAATAAAGTTATCAAGAATTGCTTTTGAAACATTTAAAGAGTCTGCTCCTAGTTGTGCATTTAACTTGGTTAACAGCAAAATAGATGTGTTTATATTTTCTCTAATGGCATTTTGGTTTTTTGCTATAATAAAATTATCTTTTGTGGAATTAATCATTATAACAGAGGCCTCAAGCTCTTCTGCCAGCCGTTTTAATGTTTTTATAGTATCAAAGCTATCCTTGTTTTTAGTATTTAAGTTTTCAAGCTGCTGTCTAACTTTGACAGCATCTTCTGCAATATTTTTAATATCTGTAATGTAATTAGAGACCCATCGGTTCAGGTTGTTCATTAATCTATAATGGGTGTCTAGCAGTTCTTGGTAGGATATTTTTTCTTCTAGTTCGTGTCGTAAATCAACTAAATTATTATATGCAAAAAAAGAAAAAGTAGAGAGAGTTATTAGAACTAAAAATAAATAGGATATTAAAATTGTAATACTGGATTTAAAAAAAATCTTAAAGCGCATATTTTTTATTTCTCTTGAATCTTTTTAATAATCGAATCATGAAAGATGGCCTCGTATCCAACGTCATTTATAACAAGACCAGCTCCTTTTATATAATTGTATACGGCCTCAATCTTTTCTCTTGGTTGATAACCAAGATATCTATTTTGAAAGCGGATCAATTCGCCAACTTTTATAATTTGTTTAGTTTGAAAATCAATATCTAAATTTTTCCCTTTAGCATTTTTGACAACAATTTCTGCGGCCTCTTTTGGATTTTTAATTGCCCAGTCCCATCCCTTGATACTTGCGCGGACGAATTTTTCACAAGTAAGAGGTCTTTTTTCTAGTGTTTCTTTTTTTGTAATAATTAAGTCTCCTGGAAAATCCAAATCAAACCAGTCAAAGTCTATAACCTGTAATTCGTCAGGAGTTCCGTTGTTTTTAAAAAAATCAGATGCTGTAATGAATTCATTATAGTGCATTGCTGAAGCGATATGCATTTGATCTTTTAAAAAAGGATCGATATCAATTTTTTGTTCTATAATTTCTAATTTTTTTGTATCGATTCTTTGTTGATGCATTAAAAGCATAAACTGGAGTTCGTTTGCAAAAAGCCAGAGACCAATCTTTTTACCAATAAAATCTTTAGGTGTCTTAATGTTGTGCTTTTTTTTAGTTAGAAGCAGTAAACCATTTTTTTGAAAAATTTGAGCAATAGAGACGACATCTTTGCCACTCGTTGCATCGATTATATGTTCGGCCAACCATTTTACTCCGAAATCATCAACTCCAGATAAAACCATCTGTGCTGGATTAACATCAGGCCCACCTTCGTTGATTGTGACATCTAAACCTTCTTCTTGATAAAAACCTTTATCTTTTGCAACGTAATATCCTGCAAATTGCCCTTGGACGAGCCATTTTGTTCTTAAAGAAACTTTTTCAAGATTATTTATCTCTTTATTTGGACACTCTTTTTTTGTACAAGAATAAATAAAGGCAGTGGTGATAATTACAAGAATAAGAAGTAAAAGATTTTTTTTCATGTAAGTCCTTTATAAAAGAAAATTTATATGTATATAGAGAGAGGATAGTGGTTTTTAGATATTTCTTATACAGGGATAAAAATTCCTTACCATTTATTAAGGCCAATCAGAAGGTTGGTGCTTTTGAGTATTTATAGGCCCTGCTATTAGACAGGTAATAAATTTGCATTTATATTAACCTGAGCTCGGACTTCCTTCGGATTTCGTCGTTAGAGTAATTTTTTTATTTCGATCACTTACATCTATTGTAAGCTCCTCATAAAAAAATCACTCTTCCTAGAAATCCTCGGAATTGCGAACTCAGGTAAAATTATTGATTATATTGCCCGAGCTGAGGTTATATTAACAATAATGTTTTTACCGCTAGGGTCGTTGTAGTACGAAAGCGCCCAGCATGTAAAGTGTATTTATTGATACAAGACATGTTTGTTGTGTAAAGTTTTATATAATCCAAGATAATGCTTATGCATTTCTAGAACGCTAAAAGGAAGTTTTATGCAAAAATTTTTATCTTTTATTGAGCGAACAGGAAATCGGCTTCCGCACCCCGCAATTTTATTTTTTCTGTTAGCTCTTGTAGTGGTTTTTTTATCTGCACTATTAAGCGCGATGAATCTTTCTGCAATTCACCCAGCAACAGGGAAAGAAGTCTTAATATTTAATCTTTTTTCGCTTGTAGGAATCCATAAAATCTCAACATCAATGGTTACAAACTTTACAGGTTTTGCTCCACTAGGAACAGTGCTTGTTGCACTGCTTGGAATCGGTATCGCGGAAGGAAGTGGTTTTATTTCTGCGGTACTAAGAGTCACTGTTTTATCAACGCCTAAAAAACTTTTAACAATGGCGGTGGTATTTACCGGTGTTATCTCAAATACGGCAAGCGAAGTTGGATATGTCGTACTTGTTCCTTTAAGTGGAATGCTTTTTTTGGCCGTAGGTCGTCATCCTATCGCAGGTATTGCCGCTGCTTTTGCTGGTGTTTCTGGCGGGTATAGCGCAAATATTTTTCTTGGCACTATTGATCCTTTGTTATCTGGATTATCTCAAGAGGCCGCGCAAATAATTGATAAAAGCTATATCGTTAGTGCTGCATGTAATTACTATTTTATGGCCGCATCGACGGTTTTAATTACCTTAATTGGTACAATCGTTACAGAAAAAATTTTAGTTCCAAAGCTTGGTGAGTATCACGGGAAAGAAGCAAGAGAACTTCAGATCGAATATATTACAGAAAATGAAAAAAGAGGGCTTTTCTTTGCTCTTTTAGGTTTTGTTTTTTTATCGTTAGTACTTGTCTTGTCTGCTTTGCCAATATCAGGTGGAGTTTTTGATCATATTTTTCTTTCTGGTTTTTTACGAGATCCTCAAACAGGTTCACTTCTTCATTCTCCTTTTATGTCAGGTATCGTAGGGATTATTTTTATTTCGGCAGCTCTACTTGGAATTTTTTATGGTATTGGAGCAAAAACGATAAAAAGTGGAACAGATATTATAAATGGCATGAGTAAATCTATGAGCACCCTTGGAAGTTACATCGTGCTTGTTTTTTTTGCCGCACAGTTTGTCGCTTATTTTAATTGGAGCAATTTGGGACTCATTATTGCCATTAATGGTGCTGCATTTTTAAAGCAGTTGGCCGTTGGTCCAGTTTTTATTTTGATAGGATTAATTTTTATTGCGGCCATAATTAATCTATTTATTGGAAGTGCCTCGGCAAAATGGGCAATTATGGCCCCAGTATTTGTTCCAATGTTTATGCTTTTAGGAATTTCGCCAGAAACGACTCAACTTGCGTATAGAATTGGAGATAGTGTAACAAATATTATAACTCCAATGATGTCGTACTTTGCTTTAATCGTCGCCTTTTTAGAAAAATATGATAAAAAAGCGGGAATTGGAACCATTGTTGCGACGATGCTTCCTTACTCGATTAGCTTTTTACTTTCTTGGACAATCTTTTTTATTATTTGGTTTTATCTTGGATTGCCGATTGGCCCAGGAGCAAATATTTTGCTTAGATAGATTGGATGAGCTACTTTAAAATTTTGTAGTAAGAGGTATTTTAATTTATGAAAAAAATAAGCTTAAGAAAAATATCATCGCTGATACTTCTTTTTTCCGGATTCTTAATGACCTTTACAGGTGTTTTAATTTACGCTGTTCCTTACAGCAGAAATGCTGATTGGATAGGGTGGAGTTTTTTAGGGATCAAAAGAGGATATTTTTCTGATTTGCATATTACAATTTCATTTTTATTTACTCTTTTTGCTTTGGTGCATTTTATTTATAATTTTTCTTCAATAAAACTCTATTTTAAAAATTCGATGAGAATTATATTTTTAACATCAAGAAATGTTGTGATCGCTTTTTTCATCACTTTCTTAGTTAGTCTTGGTACTTATTTTAAAACCACTCCATTTAAAGAAATTATTGATTTGGGAGGGACTTTAAAAAACTCGTGGGTAGAGAGTGAGCAGACTCCTCCAATAGCAAATATAACCACTACTCCAATTTACAAAATCTTATCGCAGCTAAATTTAGATCCGCAAAGGGTTGAAGAAATATTTAAAAATAGTACAATCCACTATGAAGATTTTAATCAAACACTAGAAGATGTTGCTATAAGAAATAATGTATCTCCTAGGGAAATTTATCTTCTAATAAAAAAATAAAAAAAAGAAGGCCTGTTGTGACACAGCTAAAATTTTTATCAGATGTTCCCCTTTTTTCGTATACAACATTTAAAATTGGGGGAGCCGCAAAGCGTTTTGTAACTGTTTCCACAAAAGAAGAGCTCTCTTTTGTTTTACAAAAAACATTTAAGGATGGAGAAGAAATTTTTCTTTTAGGTGGTGGTTCTAATCTTTTAATAAATGATCAAGGAGTTAAAGATAAACTAGTAATTCATAATGCAATTAAAGAAACATTTTGTGTAGATACAAAGAACTTAACAATAACAGCTTCAAGTGGAATCCCTTTGGCCAAATTGGTTGAAATGGCCAAGAGAAATTCACTTATGGGCCTTTCATCTTTTACAGGGATTCCTGGATCATTTGGGGGGGCCGTTTTTGGAAATGCCGGCGCTTATGGAAAAATGATTTCTGATCTTTTAATAAAAGCAACAGTGATAGATTATAAAGGAAATATTTTTGAAGTTAGTGCAGATTTTTTTGA
>CAZCDT010000026.1:0-34950 GCA_964497525.1 uncultured Bacteriovoracaceae bacterium | reverse complement strand
CTTGCTAAAATTTACAAGAAATCATAAGTGTTTTGAGTAATTACATAAAAAGGTGTGTTTATGAGTCATCAAGGTAATGTGTGGGAACTGTTTTTAAGTGGTGGGGCCGTAATGTGGCCTCTACTTTTGTGTTCTATTATTATATGGGCCATTGCAATAGAAAAGTATTGGGTTTTTAAGCAGTTTAAAAAACAATCGCGGGCATTGTTTTTGGAGGCCGAACGATTGTTAAAAGATGGAAAGTTTCATGAGGCAAAGGGGCTTTGTCATAATACTCACCACGCGATTGCAGAATGCTACATGTTTTTATTTGATGATGATGCAAAAAAAAATAAAAATATTTGGCAAGAAAAAATGGGAAGAAAGATTTTAGAAGTGCAGATTTTTTTAAAAAAATATTTATGGATTTTGGCAACAATTAGCGTTACGGCGCCGTTTATTGGATTATTTGGGACTGTTGTTGGTATTATTAGATCATTTCAGTCAATTGCAATAACGGGAAAAAGTGGTTTTTCTGTGGTTTCTGGAGGTTTGTCTGAAGCGTTGATTGCTACCGCTGCAGGGATTATAATTGCTGTAATTGCAACGATCATTTATAACTATTTTCAAAGCCAATTATCTGTAATGAATACTAGATTTAAAAATGGTGTTGAAGATTTAATAAATCAGTTTGATCGCTAGGAAAAATCATGTCCATAAAATTAAGTGACGAAAATAACAATGAAGAAAAAGTACTAAGCGATATAAATGTTACTCCTTTGATCGATATCATGTTGGTGCTTTTGATATTATTTATGGTGACATCATCAATCACCGTTGAATCAGGTCTTGATATAGATTTACCAAAAACAACATCTCAAACTCAAAAAAAGGAATCAACAGCAGTACTTGTATCGCTTGATTCTTTAGGTAATGTGATGGTGCAGGGGAAGAAAGTTGAAAGTGGTGATTATAAAACAGCAATATCAGACGCTTTAAAAGATTCTCATTCAGAATTGGTCGTGTTTGAAGGTGATAAAGAGGCAAATTTAGGAAAAGTGATAGAGATTATGGATATTGCAAAAGATGCAGGTGCACAAAAATTTGCTATTGCTGCCGAACAAAAAAAATAAAAGATAACTTTATGAGGTTAGCTCTTCCCAGCGAACATATAATCGATCTATTTCTTTTTGTAGTTCATCCATTTTTGTTGTTAGTTCGCATAGCAAAATTGCATTGCTAATATTTTTAGGATCGCAACTTTGTTGCGTAAGATTTTCAAGTAATTCTTCTTTTTCTAAAATGGTTGTCTCCATAGAGTCTAGCTCTTTTTGTTCTTTAAAACTTAATTTCTTTTTTTTTGTTGTAGAATTAGTGTCATTTTGATTTTTAATGGAGAAATTATTTTTTTGCTCACTATTTTTTTCGTCTTTTGATATAGATTCTATTTCTTGCCATGTTTCCCACTGATCGATATTCGCAAATGGAATCAGCTTTTTTTCTCCACAACTATCGGTGATAAATGCAAAAATTTCTTTGGCCACATTATCTAGAAAAAAACGGTCATGAGTTACTAAAATAACGGCCCCAGGAAATTCCGTTAATACATCTTGTAAAATATTAAGTGTTGCAATATCTAAATCATTTGTTGGCTCATCTAATACTAATACTTGTGCTTTAGTGAGCATTAATTTTGCAATTAGAACCCTTGCTTGTTCGCCACCAGAGAGTTTACCAACAGGTAAATCCATTTGAGTCGGAGTGAATAAAAAACGGGCAAGATATCCCCTTATGTGCACTTTTGTATCTCGATAATCAACATGATCTCCACTTGGACAAATTGTTTTAATTACAGAAATGTTTGGATCAAGAGATTCTCTATTTTGCTCAAACCATGCAACTTGAAGATTGTCTGCATGAAATACTTCTCCAGAATTTGGAGATTCTTTCTTTAGTAATAGTTTCAAAAGAGTAGTTTTGCCTTGTCCATTTTGACCTAAAAGACCGATGCGTGATTTTGGAGTAATTAATAGGCTCAATGTAGGTACAACAAGATTTTCTCCATATGACTTAGATATATTCTCTGCAAAAATTAGTCGTTTTGGATTTTGTTTTGCACTTTGGAAGTCTAAATTAATGGTATGGCCCTGGTTTTTTTGTCTTAAATCAGAAACAGAATCTTTTAATTGCAATGCTCGATCAATACGTGCTTTTTGTTTTGTTGTTCTTGCTTTAACGCCGCTTCTAAGCCATTGAGTTTCTCGTCTTAAAGTATTTTTTAATTTTACTTCTTCGCTTTCTAAATTAGCGATCATTTGTTCTTTGACTTCTAGATACTTTGAATAATCTCCATCAACGGATAAAAGACCATCTTTGTTTTTTTTATCTAACTCCATAATGCGATTAGATACTCGTTGTAAAAATAATCGATCGTGAGTAATTATAAGCGTTGCAAATTTTTCACGATATAAAAACTCTTCTAACCACATGATGCTTTCAACATCGAGATGATTTGTTGGTTCATCAAGCAAAAATAGTTCTGGGCCTTTAATTAATTCTCTGGCAATGGCGAGCCTTTTTTTTTGTCCACCGGATAGAGATTCAACAAGCATATCTTGAAGTGGAAATAACTGCATTTTAGATAATAGTTCCTGAACTTTTGCGCTTTTCTCCCAACTTTCAAGATTTAAAACTTCATCCATTAGAGTTGATAAAACAGTAGCGTCTTTTTTAAATGTCGGAACCTGTGGTAAAAAAGAAATAACGGCACCCTTGTTGATAGAAATTTGCCCATTATCTAGAGACTCAATTCCTGCAAGTATTTTTAAAAGAGTAGATTTTCCTGCTCCATTTGGGCCAATAAGACCGATCTTTTCACCGCTATTGATTGCAAAAGAAATATTGCAAAATAAATTTTTTGCTGCATAAGATTTTGATATTTGGTAAGCGCTAAGTAAAATGGACATACTGGACTCTAGTATGACCTATTTAAAAAGTAAATCATGACTATTTTTTTAAAACATGTTATATTTCAGACGCATTTTTGATAACCGATAAGAGGAATTTTTATGAATCAAAAAACTGTAAACGCAATATCTCCAACGAGGAAAGAAAACTATCCAGAATGGTATTTAGAAGTAATTAAGGCCGCTGATTTGGCCGAAAATTCTCCTGTTAGAGGATCAATGGTTATAAGACCTTGGGGGTATGGAATTTGGGAAAATATTAGAAACGTATTGGATGTAATGTTTAAAGATACAGGGCATGAGAATGCTTATTTTCCGCTTCTAATTCCTGTATCATTTTTAGAAAAAGAGGCAGAACATGTTGAAGGCTTTGCTAAAGAGTGTGCGGTTGTTACACATCATCGTTTAAAAGATAATGGTAAAGGTAAGCTTATTCCTGAAGGAGAGTTAGAGGAGCCACTTGTTATTCGACCAACGAGTGAAACAATAATTGGGCATATGTTTGCAAAATGGTCTAAGTCTTATCGTGATTTACCGATTTTAATAAATCAGTGGGCAAACGTGATGCGTTGGGAGATGCGTACGAGAATGTTTTTGCGTACTGCGGAATTTTTGTGGCAAGAAGGACATACAGTTCATGCAACTAAAGAAGAAGCAATGCAAGAAACTTTAAAAATGCTTGATGTTTATGAACGATTTGCTAGAGATTATTTGGCCATTCCAGTTATTAAGGGTGAAAAAACAAAAAATGAAAGATTTCCTGGAGCGATGAATACTTTCTCAATCGAAGCTATGATGCAAGATGGAAAGGCCTTACAGGCAGGGACATCGCATTTTTTAGGCCAGAATTTTTCAAAAGCACAAGAGATAAAATTTTTAGGAAAAGAAGAAAAAGAAGAGTATGCGTGGACTACTTCTTGGGGGGTTTCTACAAGATTAATTGGTGGTTTAATTATGGCACATTCGGATGATGATGGACTGGTCTTACCGCCAAAAATAGCGCCAGCACACATTGTAATTATGCCTATTTTAAAAAACAACAGCGATGATCAAATTGTTCTTGAGTACTGCGAATCGTTAGCAAAAGAGTTAAAGGCCCAAGAGTTTAATGATGGCAAGGTTGTCGTGAAAATAGATAGTAGAGATATTCGTGGTGGAGAAAAAAGTTGGCAGTGGGTAAAAAAAGGAATTCCAATAAGAATTGAAATTGGGCCAAGAGATGTTTCTTCAAACATGGTCTTTTTTGCAAGAAGAGATCAATCTCCAAAGGATAAAAAAAGTATTCCAAGATCAGAGTTTGTAAGTTTGGTTGCGGGCATACTAGAAGAAATGCAAAACAATATTTATCAAAAGGCCTTAAAATTTAGAAATGAGAATACTAAACGAATTGATGATTTAGAGGAATTAAAAAAGTTTTTTCAAGGCGATGAAGAGACAGGCGGCAAGGTTAATGGTTTTGCCTTGGTACATTGGAATGAAGAGGCCATTAATCATCCAATAATGGCAGAATTAAAAATTTCTGAACGTTGCATCCCTCTTGAGGGAGAAATTGAAAGCGGTAAGTGTATTTTTACCGGAAAACCTTCTGCAAGAAGAATAATTGTGGCAAAAGCTTATTAGTGTTGTTCATATTATTTTGGAGTAATTTATGCCTGCTTTTAGTTTAGATGCAATCAGTAAGCGACAAAAAAAAATTAGAGAAAAATTAAAAGAGATTGATGCATTAGTTATTATTTCTTCTGGTAGTCCAATTACAAAGCCAGGTGGTCTTGATCAAACTTATCCTTTTTTGCCACATCCAGAGTATTATTGGATTTCTGGTTCTCGTAGAGCATCTTCATATATGGCATATTCTCATAAAGATGGCTGGATTCATTTTGTAAAAAAAATTGATGCCGCCGAGAAATTATGGGAAGGAAACCCAGAAATTCCTGAAGGAGAGGATGTTTTAAAATTTAGAGATTGGTTAGATGAAAGAAAAGATATGCCAATAGTTTTTCTTGGCTCAGCAGATGATGAGCTTCGAAGAGTTATTAAAATAGATTCATCTTTTCAGTTTAAGGTACAAGAAATTTTTGATCAGGTAAGAAGACAAAAAGATATAGAAGAAATTAATCTAATAAAAAAAGCTGTTTTAGCTTCTGAAAAAGCGTTATTAAAAGTAAAAGAGTTTTTAAGGCCAGGAGTTTGTGAAAGAGATATTCAAATAGAGTTAGAAATGGCAATGCTAAAAGCAGGTGCTTATAACACAAGTTTTAGTACTATTGTGGGAGTGGGGACAAATTCGAGTGTTTTGCATTTTGCGCCAGGGAGTAAAATTGCTCAAAAAGGCGATCTCGTTTTAATTGATTCAGGTGCAGAAATTTATGAGTATGCTTCTGATGTTACAAGAACTTTTTGTGTAAGTGATAATTTTAATCAAAAACAGCAGGCAGTATATGACATTGTTTTAAACGCTCAAAAAAAGGCCATCGAGAAGTGTCAGGTTGCTGTAGAATGGCATGATGTTCATAGAGAAGCTGCAACATCTATAGCAAATGGGCTTATTGATTTAAAATTAATTAGGGGAGATGTAAATAACTTGCTCGAAAGTGGTGTTGTATCTTTATTCTTTCCACATGGAGTAGGCCATATGTTAGGCCTTAGAGTAAGAGATGTGGGCGGAAGGGCAAGTGGGCGAGAGGAAGGCCGTATGGTCTGTGGTTCGAGGGTAAGAGTTGATCTGCCTCTTGAAGAAAATTTTGTAATGACCGTTGAACCTGGAGTTTATTTTGTTGATGCTATTTTAAAAGATAAAGCTCGCAGGAATAAATTTAAAGATGAAGTGAATTGGCAAGAAGTTGATAAGTGGATGGATGTTGGAGGTGTTAGAATCGAAGACGACATTTTAATTACCAAAGATGGGCCACTAAATTTAACCTCCAACATTCCAAAGTAATCGGAATTACGAATTCTGGTGAAATCATTGATTATATTGCTCGAGCTAAGGTTAATTACTAAGATTTAAAAATTTTCAACAGCCTATTAAGTGTGTTTTTTTCCATCTTTATAATATCTCCAAGCTCATTAGCATCAAGCCATATACCTTTACATGACGAGCATTCATCAATTTCAATACCCTTATAATCCATGGCGATTAAATTCATTCCACATTTAGGGCAGCACATGTAGTGCAAATCTTTTCGCTTCTTTTTTTCTTCGGCCTCCATTTTTATTCTTTTTTCTTCGGCCATTTTTGTCTGTCGTTCTAATTCTAATCTTTTAAAATATTCTTCTTCATTGCTACTTGGTTTTACAGGCATGTTAGATTCCTTCTTTTTAAATTTTCATCTCTTGTTTTACTTTTTTAAACGCATCAATGGCAAATTCTAAATCCTCTCTAGAATGCCCTGCTGAAATTTGAGTTCTAATTCTTGCTTTATCTTTTGGCACCACCGGATAGAAAAATCCTACAACATAAACACCTTTATCTAACATTTTTTTAGACATCTCTTGGGCGATTTTTGCATCATAAAGCATCACTGGTGTAATAGGATGAGTTCCTGGGACAATCTTAAATCCTGCAGAGATCATTTGGCTTCTGAAAAACTCAGTATTTTCCATTAATTTGTTTCTTAGTTTGTTTGATGCAGAAAGAATATCTATAACCTTGATAGATGCCATTACAATTGATGGTGCAACAGTGTTGGAAAATAGATATGGTCTTGATCTTTGTCTTAAAAGTTCAACAATCTCTTTTCTTGCTGAGATATAGCCTCCACTAGCGCCACCCAATGCTTTACCAAGAGTTCCAGAAATAATATCTATTCTTCCCATTACATCACAGTGTTCATGAGTTCCACGGCCTGTTTTACCCATAAATCCGACAGCATGAGAATCATCAACCATAACCATTGCATCATATTTTTGAGCAAGATCACAAATATCTTTTAATTTTGCGATATATCCATCCATAGAAAAAACGCCATCTGTTACAATTAATTTAAAACGGTGTTTTTGAGCTTGTTTTAGTTGGGCCTCAAGATCATTCATATCACAATTTTTATATCTATAACGTTCTGCCTTACAAAGTCTGATACCATCGATAATACTAGCATGATTTAATTCATCACTAATGACAGCATCTTCGCTTGATAAGAGAGTTTCAAATACTCCTCCGTTAGCGTCAAAGCATGAGGTATATAAAATTGTGTCATCCATTCCTAAAAAATTAGAAATTTTTTGCTCTAATATCTTATGAATTTCTTGTGTGCCACAAATGAATCGTACAGAAGATAGTCCGTATCCCCAATTATCATAGCTATCTTTTGCTGCTTGAATAACTTCAGGGTGAGCTGATAATCCAAGATAGTTATTCGCGCAAAGATTTATAACTTTTTGGCCACCCTTGACTGTGATATTTGCGCTCTGTTGAGAGGTGATAAGCCTTTCTTGTTTGTAAAGACCAGAGTTTTTTATTTCTTCTAAAGTGGTATTTAAATAGTTTTTAAAATTTTCATACATAAAAAATCCTTTATTAGATTATTCCCAATTTAAAACAATTTTCCCTGAATTTCCTGAACGCATTAGATCAAAACCTTCTTGAAATTTTTCAACAGGTAATCGATGAGTAATTACAGGAGAAATATCAAGACCTGATTGCAGCATAGATGTCATCTTATACCATGTTTCAAACATCTCGCGTCCGTAAATACCTTTAAGTTTTAAACAACCAAATACAACTTTATTCCAATCAACCTGAGTTGTTGGAGGTAAAATCCCTAAAAGGGCAATACGGCCTCCATTACTCATATTTGCAATCATATCATTTAATGCTTGAGCGCTTCCAGACATTTCAAGACCAACATCAAAGCCTTCTTTCATTCCCAGATTTTTTAAGGCATCAGATAATTTATTTTTACTAACATCAAGTGCTAATTCAGCACCCATTTTTTTTGCAAGTTCTAAGCGGTAAGGATTTACATCTGTGATTACAACGTGTCTTGCTCCTGCATGTTTTGCAATTGCTACTGCCATTATTCCAATAGGACCTGCTCCTGTGATTAAAACATCTTCGCCAAGCATATCAAATGATAAAGCGGTGTGAACGGCATTTCCGAGTGGATCAAAACAAGAGATAACATCTTCTGATATTTTTGGGTCACACTGCCAAACATTGTCTTGGGGAATTGCTAAATACTCTGCAAAAGCACCATCTCGATTTACGCCAACACCTTTTGTATTTGGACAAAGATGTCTTCTTCCTGCTAAACAATTTCTGCAATGGCCACAGACAATGTGCCCTTCTCCACTTACAAGATCACCAACCTTGTGTCCTCTAACATTGCTTCCAACTTTTTCAATTACTCCTACAAATTCATGGCCAATCACCATTGGTGTTTTAATGGTTTTTTGTGCCCATGCATCCCAATTATAAATATGAACATCTGTTCCACAGATAGATGTTTTTTTTATTTTTATTAAAACATCGTTTATACCAATCTGGGGAATTGGAACTTCTGTCATCCAAATTCCTGTTTCAGGTTTTAATTTTGCGAGAGCGCGCATTGTCGTTTTCATAAAATTCCTTTTTGAAATATATTCATGAATTATGATACGATTGTTATTGATACAATAAAGATTATATGACCAACAAGTAATAACTGTCGATATAGTAGATCGGAAAAATTTATTTTGCGTTTTCTACAGGAGCTTGAGCTTTATTTTCTACAGGCACAGCAGGTTGAGCTGGAGCTACAGGTTGAGCATCGCTATTTAGAGGCTTTGCAACAGTAGTTTCTGAATCAAGTAATGATTTTTCTGTTTTAGAGCTATGAAGTTTTGCCAAAACAAGTGAATTTACTAAAAAAAGTACTGCAAGAAGGGCCGTAAATTTAGAGATAAAATTTCCCTTAGAAGGGCCAAGATTCATCCCATCGGCTGCACCACCAGAGACAAGGCCTGCTTCTGCACCCTTACCAAATTGAATCAATACGAATATGATTAAAAGAATACAAACAATTGCATGAAAAATAGTCAAAAAAGTAACCATATAAAATCCTCTCAAAATGGATAACTGCTAAACAAAAATTAATCTTAAGATTTGTAGCAAAATAGGACTATGTTTGGCAAGCTATTTTGAGCAGGCTTGACAAAGTTTAATGTAATCACTGGCCTTAAGGCTTGCTCCACCCACTAATGCCCCATCAATACCATCTTGCGCCAAAAGTTCTACTACATTGTCTGGTTTGACACTTCCTCCATAAAGGATGCTTAAATTTTGAGCATCAAGGCCTTGCTTGACCAAAAAGTTTCTTATAAATGCGTGAGCATCTCGCGCTTGAGCTGGTGTTGCATTTTTTCCTGTACCAATTGCCCATACAGGCTCATATGCAATAACCAGATCTTTTTCTTTTGCTTTTGGTAGATTTTTAAGGCCTTGGGTTAATTGAGTTTCGAGTACTTTTTCTGTTAGGTTACCCTCTCTTTCTTCAAGAGTTTCTCCAACACAAAATACAACTTTAAGATTATTGTCTAAGGCAAGTAGCGTTTTCTCATTTAAAACAGCATCTGATTCTTTATAAATTGTGCGTCTTTCAGAGTGACCTATGATGACAAATGTTGCTCCCATATCTTTAATTGAAAGAGGCGATAGCTCTCCTGTAAAGGCACCACTATTTTTATTACAACAATTTTGTGGACCTACTTTTATTCCAAGTTTATTACCTAACTCTTTTACAAGCTGTAAATGAATTGCTTGAGGAGATATCCATGCCTCACACTTAAAACTACTTTTTTCTTTTTCTAATTGTGAGAAAAAAGTTGTTATTTCATTAACGGTTTGATTCATTTTCCAGTTACCGGCCATGATTTTTGTGCGTGACATAGATATCTCCTTAAAAAATAACTAACCTGAGTTCGGACTTTCTTCGAATCTCGTTGTCAGAAAATATTTTTATTTCGGTCACTTACCAAAATGTAAGCTCCCTCATAAAAATATTTTCTTCCTAGAGCTTCTCGAAATTGCGAACTTAGGTGCAATCATTATATTTTTTCTCCGAATTGAGGTTAACTAAATTCCAAATTTTAATGCTTGTATTCCAGGTAGACTTCCTTGCTCTAAAAACTCTAAAGAAGCTCCGCCACCTGTTGAAACATGTGACATTTTCTCTGCGACCTTTGCTTTGTTTACAGCACTAACAGAGTCTCCTCCACCAATAACTGTAAACGCACTTGTTGTTGCAAGGTGTTTGGCGATTTCCATTGTACCTGTTGCGAAGTTTGGATTTTCAAACATACCCATTGGGCCATTCCATAAAACTGTTTTTGCGCTACTTAATTTTTCTTTATATAGGGCAATTGATTTTTCACCAATATCAAGGCCAAGTTTTCCTTCTGAAATATTAATGTCAGAACATTTTTCAGCATTTCCTTCTAGTGAATCTGAAATAATATGATCTACAGGAAGACAGATCTTTTTTGCTTTTGGATCAGCTAATATTTTCTTTGCAAGAGCAACATCGTCATCAGCACAAAGAGATTTTCCGATATTTTTCCCTTGGGCCTTTAAGAACGGATACGCCATTGCTCCGCCAATAAGCATTGTGTCAACAGATGCAAGTAGTCTTTCTATAATTTTAATTTTATCAGAAACTTTTGCTCCACCTAAGATTGCAACAAAAGGGTGATCTGGTTTATCTACAACTTTACTAAGTGCTTCAACTTCTTTTTTCATTAAAAATCCACCGGCGCATTTATCTTTAAAGAAAGCAACAATTTCATAAGTTGAAGCATGCTTTCTATGAGCAGTACCAAATGCATCGTTTACATAAAAATCTGCATAAGTTGAAAGTTTTCTTGCAAATTCATGATCGTTTTTTTCTTCTTCTGCATGGAATCGGATATTTTCTAAAAGAACTAATTTTGTTGTGTTTAGTTTTAAAAGATCACCAATGTTTGAAGCAAGAGCTGTTTCTGTAAGAATAACTTCTTGGCCTAATTTCTCAGCAAGATATTTTGCAACAGGTTCAAGAGTATACTTTTTATTAATTTGTCCGTCTGGTCGACCCAAATGACTCATCATAATAAGCTTACTTGCACCCTTATCTAAAATTGTTTTAATTGTTTGTAGAGCGCTATCAATTCTTGTTGTATCAGAAATTTTTGTAGGATCCTTTTTGTCTAGTGGAACATTAAAATCAAAACGGGCAATAACTTTTTTACCTTTTAAATCTACTTCATCGACGTATTTTAGTGCCATATTTCCTCCCTAAGATAGTTATGGTTATATAATTTTTAGTAGGTGTAAGAAAAAAGCTTATCGGATAAACGCATAGACATTTGAATAGTTTTTGATAAACTCTGATCTTTCCTAGAGAAACTAATAACCACAACACATTAAAACTTCAAGGAAAATCAGGTGGAAAAAAATTGTTTTGTTAATCAGATAAAATTTAAAGACAATGTAGAGTCGATCTTTTTAGTCAAGTATATTGCATTAATGGAAGGCAAAGATAAAAAAAATTATCTCAATTTTATTTTAACCGATAAAACCGGCGATCTTGAGGCGCGTAAGTGGCATGCTGGTGAAGAGCTATTTTTAAAAATTAAAAAAGGCGACTATGTATTCGTGAAAGGCAAGGCAAATAGTTATCAAGGAAAATTGCAATTTGTAATTGATGAAATTACAACAGTTGATTTAAGTCTTGTTACACCCAAAGATTATGTTGTAGAGAGTTTGTTTGCTCCAGAGAAAATGTATGAAGAACTACTATCTGTTTGTGAACAAATTGAGGATATATATTTAAAAAATCTTGTAACGGCCATTTATTATGACTCGGAAATAAAAAAAGAGTTATTAACTCGTCCTGCGGCAAAAACAATACATCATGCTTTTGTTGGAGGATTGTTAGAACATACTTTAAGTTGTGCAAAAATTGCATCATTTGTATGTTCGTTGTATCCTGTGAATAAAAGTTTTGTTCTTGCAGGTATACTTTTACATGACTTATCTAAAATTTATGAATTAAGTGATTCTCAAGTAACCGATTATACCGATGAGGGAAAGCTTTTAGGTCATAGCATTAAGATGGTTGAGGTGATTGATCATTTTGCAAAAAAAATACCAGACTTTCCGTTTATAACCAAAACACATTTAAAGCATATTATTATTTCACATCATGGACTTCATGAGCATGGTGCTGCAAAAGTTCCTCATACAACAGAAGCGATGCTGGTACATTTAATAGATTTAATGGATTCTCAAATTGCATCTTTTGAGACGGCAAAAAAAGATGATAAATTACATGGTAATTGGACCGCACATATAAGACATTTAGATAGAATGCTTTACAAAAAAGAGCTACCAACATTTTTGGATACAAAAATAAAACAAGATGATAAATCTCATGTTGGTAGTCTCGGTAAATTGTTAAAAGATTTTAAAGTATAGAGTTAATCTAAATTCTGATTTTCGAAAACCTTTTCATCTTTAAATTTAAATTCTAGCTTTAAAGATCCACCAAATTGATTTGCATAATTAAGAGTTTGAGTTTCACCTTTAGAAATTGCATCGATAAATGATTGATCAAGAGGTGTCTTTGTTAAAAAATGATCTAACCCTGATGAACTATTTAGAGCATCTAAAGTGATCCATGGAAATTGAGTCGATTCATCAGCACTTGCCCCAACATTTAATACTGCTTGTAATTGAATATAATATCCTTTTTGTAAATTGCCATCTGCTGATGCCGTAGGAATTTCTTGATAGAAAAAATCTAGCAGGTGCGCTGAATCTTCGTCTTGTTCTAAAGCACAATATGGCATACCTTTAACTTTGCAGCTTATTAACTCCGGTCGCATATCTAAGCGTTTCGAAACACCCCAATAAATGCGTTTTGCTTCGTCTGCTTGAGGAGGAACTAAAGGCCCAGATATTTTATAAGGAATAACAAAGTCATCGATGTTGTATTGATCTTCAGAAACTAAGTTATAATTATTAACATTTGAAAAATCATCTCTGATCATTGTCAAAGAGTTGTTTGGCCATACAAGCTTTACTTGATAGCCAGGAGAGTTAAAATCTAAAAAAAGATCATATAGCATAATAAGTTTTATTTTAACTTCACCAATATCTTCAATTGCTACATTTTGAGTACAGTTTTTTACAATAGCAATTTTTTTACCTTCATAAGTTAAATGATAAACACCCTTCGGAACATCTTTAAATTCAAAATGACCTTTTTCATCGCTTATTGTGACAAAATCCTTTTTCATACATTCATCTGTTTTGTCACATTTTGCTTTTAAGTGCAGTTCTTTGTTTTCTAAAGGGCGTGATTGGTTATCGCTACTTACCGCAATTCCTTTTACTGTCGTTTCAATTAGGCCATTAAGTTGAAAGGAGTGAGCTTTTTGGGCGTCACTTGATCTTGTATCAAGTACTTGATCATTGGATAGTGTAAACTCACAACCGCAAAATGCATTTTTAAGCTTAACCTCATAATCTCCAGTCACAACATTTTCAAGTGGGGAGGTGTTTTTGTTGTTATCTATTTTTGCAGATTCTGAAATATCTGTTTGATTTAATCCTGGCCCAAGACGATCATAACTAATTTCTGCATCATGGATAATTCTTTCATTTGATGGTTGAATTGTTATTTTATCTGTTTCAATGGTTTCTTTCATAAATCTTATTACAGAAGGAGTTGCAAAAAAGTGCACGAAAAGATCAACGGTAACTCGGTATTGACCATCTTCGGAAATTTTGCTCCATTTTTTACTCTCTTTTCTATCGAATACAGATTCACCATCACTCATCTCTTCTTTTGGAAGCCCGATTTTTAAAAACGCCCCAGTATGCGAATAGATATTAATGTTGGCCGGTTTTTTTAGGTTATACTTAAAATGTGAACTAATGATTGTAGAGAGATCTTTTTGCATCTGTGTGGCAATTGGCTCATCCTTAAATGATAAATTTTCACGAAGAATTTCGATACAGGTTGGCGGTAGCGTAGGCTCTTCTTCGTTTGGACTACAACGCAAATAATTAACTGTTATTCCAACTTTGTAATAAAGTTCAGCACCTACAAGATACTTATCCATAACGAATTCGCTATAGGATATATTAAAAATATTTGCAAATTCTTCCATAATAAGTGTTGTTGCCTTAGTTGCAACCTCTCTCATTTTCTTTATTCGATCCGCGTCTTGTTGATCTGTGGCAAAAGAATTTAATGAAATACAAAGTAGTAGAAGTGATAATAATCGCATTGATTGTCCTTTTATTTCGGAAAGATGTGGGGTAGTTATTAGCATAAAAATGAAAAATAATTAAATTATTTTATGTTTTTATGAAAAAAATATCTAACCTTATAATTTGTCCCAATTTCATGTAATTTTTTCTTAAAGCCATACATAAAAGGTAAATAATAGTATCTGTATTTTGCGTCTTAATATATTTTGCATTTAAAACTAGTAAATGATGAAAATTAATAATTATTCGATTTATTTTTTACTATTTGTAGGATTGATACCTTGGTGCTTTGTTTATCCAGGGGTTTATCATTTTGATGACTTTATTACTCCATTGTCTGATCCTGCTTCGCAAAACTTATCTTCTTTTTTTGCTAACGCACATTTGACATTAAGACCTGTATCCAAATTATTTTTTGCAATTCAAGGAACTCTTGATTTTGTTTCTGCAGATGCTCGAAGACTATTTGGACTCTTTATCTTTTATATTTGTGGTGTGCAGTTCTGGCGATTAATTCGCATATTACTACCAGATATGGATGTGAAGTTGTCGGTAATGATTGTATTTATTTTTATGACACATCCAATTCATGCAGAGACCGTTTTGGCCATTGCAGGTCACAGTGTACTTCTTGGACAATTATTCCTTTTTAGTTTTTTTATAGCGATTAAGAAAAATAAAGCATGGAGTGCTGCTTTGTTTTTTGTTTTAGCAGTTTTATCTCGTGAAACAATTTTAATTTTTTTTCCATTTTTATTTTTGCTGAAAACTAATAAAAAATATATTTTTTTTATAGCTGCTGTTGCTTTTATCTGGGCCATATCTTTGCAAAGACATCATGATTTGTTGGAATATTCTTTTAATGCACGATCTTGGTCAGATAGTGTATTTAAACAAATAAGTGCTGTTATTATTGGATTGTCGCTATATGTACGGCCATGGGCATTAACATTGGATCATGGTGAACAATTAACAAATCTACATTTTGTCTCTAGTATCGCTTTGTTATTAGCTCTTTGTATATACGCATATTACCAACTAAAAAAGCGGCAAATTCCTACGGCCGCTTGTATTTTACTTGCGATATTACCAACTCAAACAATAATCCCGAAATTAGATCCTTTAACGGAACGACCCTTTTCTTTTGCATTTGCGGCAATTTTATTGTCTGTGGCCGGGCATATTAAAAATACTCCTAAGCATAAGGAAAAATTACTTATAACTTTTTGTGTTTTGACTTTGTTTTTTATTATTGCTACATCTATGCGGGCAAATAAATATAAAACCGAGTTAGCGCTTTGGAAGGACGCAGCCAGTAAAACAATAGTAAATGCAAGACCATGGATAAATTATGCAACTAGTTTAATTCGAGATAATCGATATAAAGAAGCAGAGTATGCCCTTAAAGAAGCATATAGGATAGATCCGTTTAATTCAGAGGTAATAGGAAAAATAAAGATGATAAAATATAAATTATTATTGGAGAAATAAAATGAAAAAAATAGTGTTATGTTTTTTGCTTGTCATACATTTACCTGTTTATGCAGAAAAAGATTGCACATCAAGGGAAAATCCATGTGATGATCCAACAACAACATGTGTGTATCAAAGACAAATTTCCATGAAGCAACAGTTGTTGTTTTTATATGGAAATCAAGCATTAAGAGATGCTGCTTATAATCGAGCATTAAGCGAGCTTCCGGGAAATGATGAAGTTACAAGGATTATGCGTGAGCACCGTGCTCGTAAATATTTTCAGGAAAAAATAGAAGCTCTGGCCCATGATGGACGCACAATCAAATTAAAGCGTTGCAAGGGAGAGGAAAAAATAGAAAGTCCGTTCGGCCAATTTACAGATAGAGATTGTAATACCCACTATGAAGATTTTAATGGGAATGAAGTAACAAAAGAAGAGGCCTTAGCACGAAATACATGTTCTGAGTTTAATAGTGCTGCAAAGATTCATGAACTTTTTCATAAAGCAGAATGTGAAAAAGCAAAGTCAACTCACAAGGATCGAGAAACTCTTGATAACTATATCATAGAAGAAATGCAGGCCTACTATCACGAGGTGGAATATCTAAAAGAAGAAAGGGCCTTTCAAAAGGCGCATTGTACTCCAACATCTACACATGGAAAGAAAGCTCGTGCAAAGACAAGCAAGTTATTATCAAGTATTGTTGGTAAAAAATAAAAACTGAGGTTTATATGATAAAATATATTTTTATTGCCATTTTTTCTATTTCTGCAGTTTCTGCAAAGAGTATTCAAATAGTATCTCCAACAGAAATCGATGATGTTGAAGAGAGTTTCATACAAGAATGTAGTGACAACAATAATTCTATAGAGTGTGGATGTTTGCGCTCACAATTAATGCTAGAACTTTCTGACCAACTACAATTATTAGAACGACAAAAAGATATAGAAAATATAGATCTTGCTTTAAAGTCATTAGCCGTTTCAGATCGTAGTGTACAGTTTCATGCACTAGTTGTACTTGGGCCTTGGGCAAGTCAGAATGGTGTAGATGACCATGTATATCCATTTTTAACATCAGAAATTCCGCTGTTAGAAAATTATGCCGCAAAAATTTTAAGATATAGTAATAACTCAAAGTATGTACAACTTGCAGAGCAGTATTTAAATGGACACACAGTGAGTAATCCACAAAATACGGAGTCACAATTTCTATATAGTTCTTTTAATATTAGTGATGATTTTAAAGAACAGTTTTCTCTTTATCCTAGCAGTAAGCATTTTTCAGTTGCAGATTACGATACTAGAGATTTTGTAGGCATTGGATTTATAAGTAACAACCCGATATCACAAATTTTGTCTTTTTATGATCAAAGCACCAATGTAGTTGCATTAAATATTCAAGACAAAGAAAAGCAATGGGCCGAATTATATACTGCAGGTGAGCAAACTGTGTTTTTTGGGCCAATTGCCAAACAAATTCAAGAATTACAAAAGAAATTTGAGGAGACTCAAGATTTAAGCTTAATTCCACAAATAGAAAAATTAGCAAATGAGTTTGAAGTTTTATCTCAAACACTTTTAACACCAGGTCTTTATGCAATAAATCCACCAAATAGAGATGATAATAATTCACTTGTTGAAAGTGCTCGTTGGTATTTTCTTAAACCTGTAAATGATCGTCCAAGTAAATTAGTTTTTATCTATTTTGATCCATTATTACAACAGACTGTTATTCAGTTAATAAAAAAGCGGAATTAAATATTTTACAGACTTGGTGTTATTTGGAATATTCTGCCCATCTATTAACCTTTACGGTAATTAATTCTATACTAGTAGAATGAAATCAAATACCGAGATTCGGCATTATAAAAACAAATATGAGTACGCCAGTAAGGCCCCAACAAGTATCAAGGGGCGTTCTGTATCTCTTAAGGGTGATAACATTAAATCGCCAGGGATAGATAAAGTATCGAATCCGAGTCAAACAGAAAAAATAGAGATTTCAAAAGAGGCAAAAGATTTGGCCCAAACAGATTTAGGCGATGGGGTATTAAAAAGTGCAGTTGATGCTGCAAAAGATATTGTAAAAAGTCCACCAATGCCTCCGCCAGCTCTTACGATGAAATTAAATAGTTTAAAAACTTCAGAGGTTTCAGAGGTTGCAAGTTTGCCAAAAATAGTGGAAAGACCTGCGATATTTTTTATTAGTGGTTTTGATATTTTTAATTCAAGTAGCGATAGTATGAAGCAAATGACAGAAAGTTTTCCTGGAGCAAAGCATTTTGGATGGTCTCAAAAACAAGAGATGATTGAAGAGATTAGACATCGTGGTATTAATCAGCCAGTTGTCTTAGTAGGCAGTGGTCTTGGGGCAAATACTGCAGTAAAAATTGCAAACGAATTAAATAATGTAAAAAATGGTTTTAGAAAGATAGATCTTTTAGTAACGATCGATTCTGCAGGATTTGCAAGTGATATAATTCCTCAAAATGTAAAAGAAAATTTAAATGTAATAGGTGAGCATGGTTCTGTTTTTAGTGCCGGGCCACATATTGCAAAAAATACGAAATACACAAGTGTGGTCAATGAGTTAGTGAGTGGGGAAAAAAGTATTAGTGATGCCGAAGATGTGCATTTTCAGGTTTTTGAGAAGTTGCAATTAACACTTGCTGGTCATAGAAATAATAAAAATACTATTACTCAAACTTAAAGATGCCGTTTGGTTTAATATAAACGGCATCTTTAAGCTTGTTGGAATCACTGTCTTGACATGCCAAAAAACCAAAAGGCACTACTGCCAAAGATTCTTCTTTTCTTAAATTCATCATCAAAGAAGTATATACTTACGTGATTGTTGGCATAATTTTCTGAATAATTTATATCAGGATTATCTGATTCGATCTCAAAAGGAATAGACATCATATTATAATCTAATTGTGCAAGAAACCTTTTTCCATTTTGACATGTCATTATTCCGTTAATGGATACAGCGTTTGTTGAGATATGATCTTGATGCATTGTCTCAGTATTATTATCAATCCATATTTTTTTAAATGACTTTTGTGTTACTGGTGGAAATGTTGCAGTGTTTGGAGTCATTGCAATAGTGCAGTTAAAAGATATTTCTCCTGCAGTAAGCGCTAAACTAATATAATTATCTTGAGTTGTCGCATTTAGTTGAGACGTTAATTCTGCAGTACTGGTTGTTCCTGTTAGTAATTTAAACGTTTTTTGTGATTGTATTTTGCTAATGTCAAGAATGCCAAACTGAGGTTCTATTATGTACTCTCTGTTGTCTGCAAGTTCTACATAGTGATCAATCGCATAAGAATTAAAAATGCTTCTTGGAGCAAAAATTAAATTTGCAACATTTTCTGTCATGATTGTTCCTTCGACATGGCCATTGCCTAAAACATGCCCTATTTCGTGTAAAACCATGCCGTAAAAAGCATTATTATGCTTCCAAGATTGTTCCATCCCATAAACTTCAGCAACTTCACGAAACCATACAAAGCCCTTGCCTCGGCCTTTTTGAAAATCATAGGTTTCTTTGTAGGTAAATGCTAATGGATTTGTATAATACGGCATTACTTTATTAACTTTTTCATTTAGTACTCCGACATAGAAATATACGTCGGCATTGGCGTGATTGTTACAATCACCAATATATTTAAAATTTGTATTAATTTGAGGTAGCTCAGATTCTCGATTTATATTTTTTAGTTCGATATAGTCCTTCCACTGAGAAAAAGCATTTTTTATATCTTGGATTACATCTTCTTTTAACAGCGAAAAAGAATCATTTATATCAACGCAGTATTGAATGGTATCGTTTCCAAGAAACCATGCGGCATCGTGATCTGGGGCAAGCAAATCGCCTCCGCCACTACTGGCCCCGCCCGCTGCAAAAATTTTTGTTGTTAGCAATATCCACAAGGTTATTAAAT
Source organism: uncultured Bacteriovoracaceae bacterium (assembly GCA_964497525.1). Taxonomy (GTDB): domain Bacteria; phylum Bdellovibrionota; class Bacteriovoracia; order Bacteriovoracales; family Bacteriovoracaceae; genus CAZCDT01. The sequence continues at coordinate 15,346 of CAZCDT010000026.1, read as the reverse complement.
AATGTTTTTTCATATTTTGCTCCCTATCTCCCTAAAAGTTTAAAAATTATTTCATGAAAATAATTGGTCGACTACAATTACTTTGTAATCTCATTATCGACTGGACTTTAAAATTTTATTAGGTAAAATTTCTAAAAAATAACCTATAAAATTTAGTAATTACTAAGTATGATTTTTGATTACACAAACTATCGGAAGTATTTAGATGCCCAACTTTCTCCTCCAATAGGAGTAAGAGGGGCAAAATCTGGATTATGTAAACACCTTAATTGCCAGACTGGATTTTTATCGCAAGTACTGGGCGGGCAATCTAACTTCAGTCTAGAGCATGCAATTTTAACCAGTGAATATTTAAAGCATAGTAGTGAAGAAGAAAAATATTTTCTACTTCTTGTTGAATATGAAAAGGCCGGAAGTGCGAGGCTGAAAAAATATTTTCAAAAAGAGATTGATTCTATTCTTAAATCCAGAAATGAAATTGGTAATAGAATTACGATAAATAATGAACTAACAAAAGAAATGCAAGACGTGTATTATTCTCATTGGCTTTATTCTGCAATTCATGTTTTATGCTCTATTCCGATGTATCAAACACTTGATCAAATATGTGATAAGTTGCGCATTGAGAGGCAGAGAGCATTAAAAATATTAGATTTTTTAACGCAGCAAAAACTTGTTGTTACTAGTCGCGGGTATTATCGGATGGGGCCTGCAAGAATTCATTTAAGAAATGATTCGCCTTTTATTTTACGTCATCATGTAAATTGGCGCCTTAAAGTTATTGAAGAATTAGGTCGTGGTATAGAGGATAATTTGCATTATTCATCTGTAATGACTCTTTCAAAAGATGATTTTAAAAAAATAAAAAATATTTTACTTGATGCAATTGAAAGGACTGAAAAAATTATGGCACCATCAAAAGAGGAAATTTGCTGCATAATGAATTTTGATTTAAGAGAAATCTGACGAGTATACTCGTCAGATTTGCTTACGGTATAAAACGAATTTTTTAGTTACAGATTATTAAACTTCCATAAACCTAACTTTTTTGAAACTCTTAGAACCTCTGCATCACTCCATGCCTGTGCAAAGCAGCCAGCAGGATTCCATGGTTCATCGCCATCAAATATTTCAGAAATATGCCCAATAGAGTAGTCTTCAGAGTGCTGCAACAGTGAATTGATGGCCGTTACAAGTTGTTGTGATGAAGTGTTATCTCGCCAATTAAGTTTGGCATCAATATACTGTCCTATCAAAAATGACCAAGTTGTGCCTTGATGATATGCTCCATCACGAGAGGCAAGAGTTCCTTCATATTTACCGATATACTTTTTTTCAAACGGTGCAAGTGATCTTAGTCCATATGGCGTTAGGAGATTATTTTCGACAGCGGCCAAGGTGTTGAGAGCAATTTTTTTTGTTAGAAGTTCTTTGGCAAAATTTAAAGCAAAAAGAACGTTTGGGCGTAGTAATTCTGATTCTTCAAAATTAAATGCATCTGCAACGTCGACTAAATATTCTTTATTAGGTGCTGAAAATTTGTGTTCAAAATTATTAGAAATTAAAAGCAGTGCATTTTTCCACCCTAAAGGAATTGGCAAGTTGTTTATTTTACACCACGAGATAGAATTTTTTAATGCCTGAAACCATAGCGCAGAAATTTCAATCGGTTTTCCTCGACGAGGAGTTACTACCCAGTCTCCAAGCTTAGCATCCATCCATGTCAGTTGCACATGATCAGCATCAGCAATAATAAGACCATCTTGTGGATCCATTTTTATATTATAAGTTGTTCCTGCAATAAAGGAGTTAATAATATTTTGGATTGTTGGCCATAATTCATTTTGGAATCTATCTGTATTCCGATCATATTCTAAAGTGGTAAACGCTGCATGAATAAACCATAAAGGTGCATCGACAGAATTATAAACAGGTTCACTACCAAAAGAAGGAAACATATTTGGCAGTAATCCATTTTTTTCGAAGCGAGCAAAGTTTCTAAGAATTTCATGTGCTTCATCAAAACGTCTCATAGTTAAGAGAAGTCCCTCCATACTTATAAAAGTATCGCGACCCCAATCTAAAAACCAAGGAAATCCTGCAAGAATACTACTTTGACCATCTAGGCGAGTGAATAGGTAGTGCCACGAATTATGCGCCATTAATTTTAAACGAGGATCATTGCTGGTAATTTTTTCCATTTGTGATTTGCGCTTAGAAATTTCTTTATCGAAAGCATCGTTGATTTCAGATAATGGGAAGAGAGATGTATCTAAAGCGATAAGAGCACTCGGATTGTCAACATCTAACGCAAATTCAATTTCACCGGGTGAAAATAAATTTTCAATACCATCTTCACCTCTTTTAATTGTAAGCGGATAGGTCATATTCCAATAAGTATATTCTTGGGACTTCCACACTCCATTATGAGTTAAGTAAAAATTATAATAATTATTATCCCAATGAAAATTTATATTATCGGCATTCGCGGTATAGGGAAAATTCCCTACCGTATGATAGCTCTGCCGTATACCAAAATAAGATCTACCGGTTAATAATGGTCGGACGATTAATTTATAATTCCCAACGCCGCTTAGGTTAAAACGCATTAACACGGTATTGGTACTACGAAGGTAGATAAGCTCTTTTTCGATAGTAGTCTTGGTATCGATATAAAATGTCCACGTGGGATTTGGAAATGCCGCAAAACTTTTAATTTGGTTTATTCCATCAGGAAAAATTGTTTCCTTAGGATAAAGATGAGAAGAGAGAAAGGTTTTATGCTTGTTTTGATCTTCAAGATATACCTCAAAATTATTTACAAGAATAATACGATCACCATTTTTGTTTAACGTTGAGTAGTGAGCATGATAATTTCTTGTATTGGCAAGGCCCGAGGAACCGGAGATAACACTTCCTAGTCCATTGGTCTCAATCCATTCTTTTTGCAAAAGTTGATCGTGATTTTTTGCCGACAGTGGCAATGATAAAGAAAGTAGCATCATGCATATAACCTTTTTCACTTGGACTCCCTTTGAGATAGATGATTTTTTTATAGCAAATATAGAGAAAAGGTGTTATTTAAAATCAGTCAAAAGTTTCTTAAAATCAGTCAGTAAGGTAATGTATGAATATTGTTTTACACGGTGATGTTGTCAAAAAGTTTGTAAATCAAAAAGTTAATCTAAATATTTTTTCATTTGATGTTCGAAGTGGATTTGTTGGTGAATTTTATTTTAATCAACCGGGCATTTTTGCATCAAGAAAGTTTGAAGCGATCAATATTGAATTAATTGTAGATCGAAAAATTCAATACTATACATTGAGTCAAAGCTCCATTTTGGTTATTCCTGCAGGATGCAAATTAAAGATTTACTCTCAAAACGCAAACAGTGCGTTTACTATTTTAGGGCCAACATTAAAACTGTATCGAAGAGTGTTAGATAATTGTGCATTAGAAAAGAAAAAGTTTGATGATTTATTTGCAGCAGTGAAATTGTTAGAACGTAAAAACTGGATGAATGAAATTTTGTTGCGATATGTTTATGAAATGGTTGAGACTAAAAACCGTACCAATTACGTTATTAAATTTCTTGAGTTAGAAATAATGAAGGAACTATATTTTAATCATCTAGAGCAAACTAAAGGTAAAAACAAATTTCAATTTGCACCGTCACTGCATTCAATTGCGAACGATTCTTTGATTTTACAAAAGGCCATTATTTATATAGACAACAACTTATTAAAAGGATTGACCATCAAAAAGTTGTTTCAAGGAATTGGAACGAGCGAATCAACCTTATTGAGGGCATTTAAAAAGGCATTAAATCAGACACCTCAAAAATATATTATTGAAAGAAAATTACAAGAAGCACGATTTTTAATTCGTTCAAAAAGATATAATGTTTCTGAAACAGCGTTCTTGCTTGGATATGCCTCGGTATCTGCATTTAGCGGCGCATTTAAAAAATATTTCAAAGTTGGCCCATCAGAAATTTCTGAAGATTTTTAAGATGAAATTCTGTTTGCAAGACGATGTCGCATCGCTAATCAAATATTTATAGAACTCAATGCATTGAAATTACATGAAATGTTGCTTTTTTACTGGTGAAAATGTCATAAAAGTTACTTTTTTGCCGGTAAAAAAGGTTGAAAATTTGCTTTTTTACCAGTAAAATGGCAGAAAAGTTCCCAGGAGTGGAAGGTAAATGGAATTGCTTATACGTCATAATATTGAAATATTTTTAAAGTGGAATGAATCTCCAATTCGTTCGCCACTCGTTTTAATTGGGCCTCGCCAGGTGGGAAAGACAACACTACTTAAAACTATCGCCAGCAAAATTGGTCAAAATGTATGGGAAGTTAACTTTTGGGAAGATCGAGACCATGTACTTAAAAACATATTTAGGCATAATAGCAGCTGTGAAAAAATATTAAGTGATTTGGCAGATTATTTTGAAATTGCATCGATTAACATAAAAGACGATGTGTTATTTATTGATGAAATTCAAGAGTGTCCTGAAGCTTATGCTGCATTGAAAAATTTTAAAGAAAAATATCCCAAGTTGCGTATTTTAGTAACAGGAAGTTATTTGCAGTTATTTTTAAAAAATGAAGAAGTTAAACAGCTGCCTGTTGGATGTGTTGATGAATTTTACTTGGGGCCACTAACATTTGCTGAATTTTTGGAGAATATCGATCCTGTACTTTTTGAAAAATTTAAAAAACTAGATTTAGATAATTTTGTAATTTCAGAAATTCTACATGAAAAATTATTTGAAAAATTTAATGAATATTGTTTTACTGGTGGTTTGCCAGAGGTTGTCTATCTCTATCGGACTCAAAAAGATAATTTTGAAACAAGGCAGGCCGTTAGAAAGAAACAAAAAGATCTTATAAATCAATATGTACTTGATTTTCAAAAGTATGGAAAAGGAGTGCATGTAAAAAAAATTGATAAAATTTTTCAAAATATTCCTATTCAGCTAGAAAAAACTCTAGATCAATCAACAGATCGATTTATATTTAAAGATTTGGGTACAAATATAAAATATAATTCCCTGCATTGGTCTTTTCAGTTTTTAAAGAATGCAGGACTAATTATTCGTTCATATATTGTCAGTAAAATCGATTTACCTTTTCGTGTCCATGAACAAAATGAAGATCGTAATATTTTTAAATGTTTTTATTTTGATGTTGGGCTGCTTGGAGCGGCCCTTGATTCTCCAATAAGTGTGGTGCTTAGCGATTTGGGATCTTATAAGGGATATATTGCGGAAAACTTTGTGGCCATTGCTCTTTATGGCCATTTTAAAAAAGATTTGATTACTTACAAGAAAACATCAAAACAAGACAGTGCAGAGATTGAGTTTTTAATTTCTGATATGAATGGAAGCGTTATTCCCATAGAAGTAAAATCATCTAGAAATTCCTTACGTTCAAAAAGTCTTGATTCGTTTGTTGAGACATTTAATCCTAAGCGATCTTATAAATTGGTACCTACAACGGGCATGAACATCAAAAACAAAAAATATATCTCTTTACCACTATATATGATTGATAAAATAATAAAAAATGTTGAATAAATTATCTTAACAAAAAGAGTAAAGAAGCTTTATTTCATCTGCCCAAATATCTGAATTTGGAGTTTCTAAAATCAAAGGAATATCTTCAAAAATAGAGCTTTTCATCAGCCACTTAAATGGTTCAATCCCAAGTGTTCCTTTGCCGATTGACTCGTGACGATCTTTTTTTGAAGCAAATGGAACTTTCGAATCATTGATATGCATTGCTCTTAAATATTTAAGACCGACAACTTTATCAAACTCCATCATAACTTTTTCAAATTTTTCGCCAGTTGAAATATCATAACCTGCAGAAAATGTATGACAGGTGTCAAGGCATACGCCAACTCTGTTTTTATTATCTATTTTTTTTATCAGATAACTTAGATGCTCAAATTTAAAGCCTAAATTACTTCCTTGGCCGGCGGTATTTTCAATTATTAAAAGTGCACTGTTTGTATTGGCAATTGTTTTATTCATCGCATCTGCAATGTAATTAAGAGATTCCTCTTCACTTATTTCATTGAGATGACTTCCTGGGTGAAAGTTTAATAATTTTAGTCCAAGAGATTCAACTCTTTCCACTTCATGTAAAAAAGCGTTATAGGCATTTTCTCTTTTTTCGGGTTCGGGATTGCCTAGATTTATAAGATAGCTATCGTGTGGCAAAACATGTTCTGGCATAATGTTGGCATTTTTTAATTCATCTTTAAATTTTTTTCTTTCTTCGTCGCTTATAACAGGAGCTTTCCATTGGCGTTGATTTTTTGTAAACATGGCAAAAGCCGAAGCGTTGATCTCTTTTGCAAAAAGAGGAGCATTATATAGTCCGCCAGAAATACTAACGTGTGGCCCAATATATTTCATAATTACCCTTAGTGTAAAAAAAGATCTTCTTGTCCTTGCAAATCTTCTAAGCTTGCTCGACCTTTTGTTTTTAAAGTTTCTTCATCGAGTGACTGTTTTCTAATTGCCCCAACCATAAGAAGAATTTGCAGAGGTATATGATCATCGTAGCGGTTTATGACTGTGTAATTTAAGTTTAATCTTTCCAATATTTGCAACGTTACTTGGTGCAATGCTTCTGCTTGATCGATGGTTTCATTTCTTCCAAAAGTTTCAAATGGGGTTAGATTTCTAGTTACTAAAAAATGAGTGTAGCGATTTTTGTTTTGCTGTGCAAAAGTCATCATATCTTTGGTTACTTTATCTTGCTCTCCTCGATAGTAACTTGAATAAATAGCACTGATGATAAGTGGAGCTTCACAAATTGTTATCTGGAGTGCTTCTGGATAAATATCTTCTAAATCTTTTTGTTCTTTGAATTTTTGATATTCAAAAAGGGCATCTTTAAAATTGGTACCTTTATAGATATGCCACTTTGCAACTTCAGGAACACTATCTACTTTAAATTGAAATATTTTTGAAAAATAAAGAAGCCCTGCGGCCAGCGTTGATTTTCCAGAGCCAGGCGCACCTAAGACCGCTATCTTTAATTTGATATTAGGATTGATCATGAATCCTTGTGTCAAACGAGTATAAAGGTGGCCCATATTTTTATTCTTGTTACAGTCTGTTAATATGTAAAAATAAGCAAAAAACTACTGGTTAATGGATAAATATGCAAGAAGAAGGATTTTAATTTGTGGTTGTCTGAAAAAAATTCAGGGTTTGTTATAAAAAGCCAAATGCCTGTGGTATATATAAAAAATTCAGACATAGGGTATTATTAGTGAAAATTTCAGATCGTGCCATCAGAAGTATTGTGCCGTTTTTATTGCTTTCTATTTTGAGTTACTTGTTTGTGGTTATAATGTTTTTTCCTTACTTGATAGATGATAAAATGATGCTTTATCTGCTTTCATTTTTATCGTTGTTCTTCGGGTATTGTGCATTACATGCAAGAGATAGATTACGTTTGTTTTTTCTGTCATTTTGCAGTATTAGCATGGCCTTCCTGATTGCAAATTTGTGTTTTTTGATTCTGCATAAAGATGCCGGCGACCTCCATTCGGGGGCAGTTGTTAGAGATGATGTTTTAGGTTATGTCTTAAAAAAAAATACGACGTATCCCATTAAATTAGATGAATTAACTTATTCAAATACATATACAATAGATGGTATTGGAAGAGTGACTTCGTATGATAATTTGAAAAAAACTAACCAATTAATTTTAGCCTTTGGCTGTTCTCATACTTTTGGTCTCGGAGTAGATGATCTGCAAACATGGCCGGCAGTCTTGCAAAGTTTATTTGGTGGAAATTATAAGATTTATAATTTGGCAGTTTTTGGATACGGGATTCAAGAATTTTTACGATTGTTAGAAGTTAAACAAAGTAGCGTTATTCTAAACGAATCTTATCCTGTAAAATATGTTGTATATTTTGCAATTCCCGATCATGTAATAAGATTAAATACGGTGACCTACTGGCTTACCGATCGTCCATGGTATGTGCAAAGAAACAATGAAATTGTTTACAACGGGATGTATTCTGATTCTTATTATAATCGCTTTACAATGCTACTTAAAAAGTCTTTGCTTTTTCAAAACGATTTTTACAATCTCGATTACACTTTAGATTTAATAGGTGATAAAGAAATCGATTTATATATAAAGGCCATAGATTATTTGCAGGCTCTTGTAAAAACACATCTGCAAAGCGAGCTAATTATTGTTTTTAATCATGATCCTGCTTTTTATTTTGATAAAAGAGTGTTTGATAAATTAAACAGACGGTATAAAAATTTTATTTCTATTTTTGACGTGTTTGGAAGTGGCGTTAAGGCAGAAGATATTGCAATTTTAGGCAATGATCACCCAAGTGCGAACTCGCACCAAGCGTTTGCGACTTATTTACATAAATATATTACGGAGAAAGAAAAAAATAAAGAAGTTGGTTTAGATCCTACAATTCATCACAATTGGTAAATGATCACTGATTATCTCTTTAAAAATCGAGTAGTATGTCGAATCTTTTAAAGTTGATGTAATTATTCTTCGTGTAAACTCATCTAAAAAAGTTTCCTTATTTTTGTCATCATTGATAAAAATTGGAATTGAAATAGATGTTTTTCCCATTCCAATTTTCATACTGCTAATTCTTATATTATTTAAAAGGCCTAGATCATATGCTTTACCATATTCAAAAAGTAAGCGATTTTTTTTCTCTTCATCCATACGGTAAGGGCCTTGTGTATCTTCATAGCGCACAATATATTTATCTCTTATCATCTCTGCAATTGCACCATCATAAAAGCTGTAAGCGCCACCATCTGGTTGATTCTCTTTAAGGCAGTTTTGAAATTCTTGTGGATTAAAAATAAAGTGATCATAATTGCTTGCTAGTCCATTAGTTGCTTTACCATTTGTTAAAAATCTTTTTTCGGATACTGATGTTTTTTGATCTATAAATAGCTGAGCACCATTAAATGATTTAAGCACCTCTTTAAAAAATGGATTTGATGCTTCTAGATTTAGGTCTCCTGTATAGATTAGATTTTTCATTTTAAAATTAACTTTTAATTTTTCCATAAACATCAAGGTTGCCTTGACTTCTGCAAACCTTGCGTAGTTCGAGATGTTAATGCCTGTCCCTAGTTTTGAGGGATGGTCGACGTCAAAAACAGTGGTCATTATTTTAGATCGCATTTCAGATGCTGTAGGGGAGTTATAAACAACATGTGAACCTAAAAGCGTAAACTGAAATTTATTACTCTGAAAGCTTCCCATAAAGGGTCTTCTGGAAAAAAGAAATCGATAATCTTCACCCATAGCAGAGGGAGACATTGTTGGAATGCAAGCAACAGGGGTATTTTGATCTTTTGTTGCAATACTTTTACAATAATTATTTATAATAGGTTTTACAACGCTAGAACGATAATAAAAACCAACAAGCTCTTCGACATCGCCATCTTTTGCAGCTTCTCCTTTCGGCATTAAAATTAATGACCACTCTTTACCATTTTCTAAGGCGTGAAGTTCTTCTAATATTTTGATAAATCCTGGAACTTTATATAGTCTGTGAGCATTTAATAAATCTTTTTGCAATTGTAAAAGTAAATCCTCTAACGCATAGATGTGTTCTTTTGATTGTGGATTTTGTTCTTTCGCTTTTTCTAAACTAATTTCTACATTTTTAATAAGCGTTGGTGTATCTCCTAAAAAACGAACAAGGGCCTGATTGTGTTTTTGATCCTCATTTAAAAGTGGTAAAAGCTCTGTTGCGACTAACACGTCCCATTCATTGATCATTTTGGCGACAATTTTATAATCTTTAAATCTGGTTTTACTCATGCCCGGATGAAGCATGTTAAATTCTGCAATTTTTAAATTCTTTTTTGCTCTGGCCTTTTTTAGAGAATAATTTTTCTTTGTATCAGAGTTGTAATGATGATAGTTATGACTGCAATTAACTTTGTATTTTTCTCCAATAAAAGATGAAATTTCTTCACATTGCTTTTTGTAAAAATCCAAAGACTCAAACTCATCTATTCCTTGAGCAATGCTGGTAGTGCTAAAAATTATAAAAGTTAAGGTTATAAAGAATAAATATTTTTTCATAACCTACAAATAAAGCAATATAAGTGCCATATTTAGTTGATATAAAATATGCTACTTGGCCGACTTCGACTGTTGTTAGTGTTCTTATATTTATGTATTGTCTAAAAAACAGACAATATTCTCTCTTTTTTTTTACCAACCTCAAGATAAGAAAAAAATAAAAATCGCTAAAGATATTTTACAAAAATACGAAAAGAGATCATCTTTTTAATAAGTTATCTTTTATGTTAATGATACACGTTTTGTAAAAGGATGGAGCAATTATGGAGACACCAAAGTTTTATATTCCAAACCCAATCGTAATCGAGCAAACAGCTAGAGGAGAGAGGCAGTACGATATCTATTCAAGATTACTTCTTGATCGAATAATTTTTCTTGGAACTCAAGTTAATGATGTGGTTTCGAATTTGATTGTAGCGCAAATGCTTTTTTTGGAGCAATCAGATCCTGAGACGCCAATTCATTTTTATATCAATAGTCCAGGAGGCTCTGTTTATTCTGGTCTTGGTATATATGATATTATGCAACACATAACTTGTCCTGTTTATACATACTGTGTGGGTCTTGCAGCATCTATGGGTTCTTTGCTTTTATCTGCGGGAGCAGCTGGACATCGTTATTCAATGCCTCACAGTCGAATTATGATTCATCAACCTCTAGGAGGTGCTCAGGGGCAATGTTCTGATATTCAAATTCAGGCCAATGAGATTCAGGATTTAAAAAATCAGTTAAATAATATATATGTTAAACATACAGGAAGAGAGTTTAAAGATGTTGAGGCCGCAACAGATAGAGATAATTATTTATCTCCACAAAAGGCCAAAGAGTTTGGCCTGATTGATAATATAATTGAGGCAAAAAAGAAGGCAGCAAAGTAAAAAGAATATTAACTTAATTTATTAAGCGAGATGATCAAATGAGCAAAGAGAAGTATGGTTCGATTTTAAATTGTAATTTTTGTGGCAAGTCTCAAAAAGAGGTAAAAAAATTAATTGCAGGACCTGGATGCTATATTTGCGATGAGTGTATTGAGCTTTGCAATAACATTATTTTTGAAGACTCTGTAAAAGCTGGCCCAAAAACAAATATTGATCGGATACCAAAGCCTCACGAAATTAAAGAGCATCTTGATCAATATGTAATTGGTCAAGATAGAGCAAAAAAAGTTATTTCGGTTGCGGTTTATAACCACTATAAGCGTCTTGCATTTGATCAAATGAATTCACTGCGAAAAGAAGACGGAGTTGAATTGGCCAAATCAAATATTTTGCTTGCAGGCCCAACAGGTAGCGGTAAAACCTTAATTGCTCAATCTTTAGCAAAATATTTAAATGTTCCTTTTGCAATGGCCGATGCGACATCTTTAACAGAAGCAGGATATGTTGGAGAAGATGTTGAAAATGTTATTTTAAATCTTTTACAAAATTGCGATTTTGATGTTGAACGAGCAGAAAGAGGTATTATCTACATTGATGAGATCGATAAAATCGCAAGAAAAAGCGAGAATCCTTCAATTACCCGTGATGTTTCTGGAGAGGGAGTTCAGCAAGCTTTGCTAAAAATTATTGAAGGCACGATTGCAAATATTCCTCCAAAAGGCGGTAGAAAACATCCTCAGCAAGAATTTTTGCGAGTTAATACAAAAAATATTTTATTTATTGTTGGTGGAGCTTTTGTTGGGCTTGATAAAATTATTGAAAAGCGCCTTACAAAGAGACCAATGGGGTTAACGGCACCTGATAGTCATATGGAAAAATCTATTATTGAAAAACTTGGAGGAGTTGAGCCAGAAGATTTATATCGATTCGGACTAATTCCTGAGTTTGTTGGTCGACTACCGGTGACAGCTCTTTTAGAAGAATTAGATGAGCATGCTTTGGTACAAATCCTTACAACACCAAAAAATGCAATCGCAAAACAGTATATGAAGCTTTTTGAATATGATGGCGTTCAACTTGATTTTGAACCAGACGCTTTAACTCAAGTTGCTCAGATCGCTCTTCAAAGAAAAACTGGCGCAAGGGGGCTTAGAGCAATTTTAGAACAGGTTATGATGGATTTGATGTTTGAATTACCTGTTAATGAAAAATTGAATAAAGTTTTAATCACAAAAAGTTCGATTATCGGAACAGAAAAGCCAACTCTTTTTTATGGTGAAAAATTAATAAAGCCAGACTTAAGGCCAAACACTTTTGCAAATAAAGGCAAAAAAAGTGGTGGAATGGATAACGCTTCATAATCCCTAAGATAATCAAGCATAAAAATAACTTTTTTTACAGGAAGTTATTTTTTTTAGACTAGGTAGTCGATTCAAAAAAATGTTAGTTTTTTTAAGGATTATCTGGTGGGTAAAAACTTCCTAGTGATTGAGTTTTTTTTGTAAAAACAAGGGAAATTTCTTGCCGCTTTTGATTCCTGAAAAAAAGTAAGTCACAATAAAAGAATCCCAGGTGTCTTTTAACTTTTATAAAGACAGGATGTTTTAAAAGTTAAAAATCAGGATTGGGGAGAATTGGGCAAAAGTACAGGAGGTACTGGATGTCTCAGACACAAATGCCACTATTACCACTTAGAGATGTAATTATTTTTCCACACATGGTTGTGCCACTGTTTGTTGGAAGAGAAAAATCCATAGCAGCACTAGAGGAAGCAACAAAAAAAGATAATCAGCTTTTGCTTGTTACTCAAAAAGATGCGGCCATTTTAAATCCCGAGAGAAAAGATCTCTATGATGTTGGGACGGTGGTTAATATAATTCAAATGCTAAGGCTTCCAGATAATACCGTAAAGGTGTTAATCGAAGGTAAGGATAGGGCCAAGCTTAAAGCTCTTACTGATAATAATGGAATGTTAACAGCGGAAATCGATATTTTAAAAGATCGAGTAAATAGCGATCTAAATGTCGAGGCAATGATTAGAAGTGTAAAAATAATTTTTGAGCAATATGTAAAACTAAATAAAAGAATTCCTCCTGAACTACTAATGAGTATTTCATCAATTGATGATGCTTCTCGATTAGCAGATATTATCGTGGCCCATTTAACTTTAAAGATTCCAGAAAAACAACAAGTCCTTGAAGCTTGCAATATAGAAGAGAGACTTCATCTTCTTTTAGAGAAGATGCAAGCAGAAATAGAGATAATTAATGTTGAAAGAAAAATTAGAACGACTGTAAAAAGTCAGATGGAAAAGTCTCAGAAAGAGTATTACTTAAATGAGCAGATGAATGCCATTCAAAAAGAACTTGGTCAAAAAGAAGATGGCAAAACAGAAATACAAGAGATGGAAGAGAAATTGGCCCAAAAGAAAATGCCAAATGAGGCCAGAGAAAAAACTCAAAAAGAATTAAAAAAATTAAAATCGATGTCTCCAATGTCTGCAGAGTCTGCGGTCGTTAGAAATTATATAGATTGGATGCTTGGTCTTCCATGGCATTCATATTCACAAGATTGTAATGATATAAAAAAGGCCAGAGATGTTTTAGATGATCAGCATTATGGATTACAAGATGTAAAAGATCGTATCATTGAATATTTGGCAGTAAAAAATTTAGTAAAAGAAGAAAATCAGCGAGGGACAATTCTTTGTCTTGCTGGCCCTCCAGGAGTTGGTAAAACATCGATTGGACACTCTTTGGCGGAAGCAACAGGAAGAAAATTTCATAGAATTTCTCTTGGTGGAGTTAGAGATGAAGCCGAAATTAGAGGACACAGAAAAACCTATGTTGGAGCAATGCCTGGAAAAATTATCAATGCTGTAAAAAGGGCCGGAAGCAGCAATCCTCTAGTTTTATTTGATGAAATAGATAAAATGAGTAGTGATTTTAGAGGTGATCCTGCTTCAGCAATGCTAGAGGTGTTAGATCCTGAACAAAATAAAACCTTTGTTGATCATTATCTTGATTGTGAATATGATCTTTCAAAAGTTATGTTCATCATGACGGCAAATGATATTAGTAAAATTCCTGCTCCTTTAAAAGACAGGATGGAGATTATTCACATTGCAGGATATACCCCAAGCGAAAAACTACAAATTGGAAAACGTTATTTATTAAAGAAAGCAATTAAAACAAATGGACTTGAGGATTATACTGTATCGATGAGCGATGATACGATTTTAAACATTGCCCGTAATTATACAAAAGAGTCTGGCGTTAGAGAGCTAGAGCGTTTGATTAATACAATATGTAGAAAAATTGCCACAGATGTGGTGACAAAAAAAGTTGCAAAAGGTAAAAAATTTAGTGTTTCTAGCAAGCAATTAAAAAAATATCTAGGGCCTGCAAAATATGACCGCAGTGATGTAGAAAAAGAGCCACAAGTTGGGCTTGTGAATGGTCTTGCGTGGACATCTGTTGGTGGAGAGCTTTTAAATATAGAAGTTGTAACTCTTCCAGGTACTGGAAAATTGGAAATTACAGGAAAGCTTGGCGATGTAATGCTTGAATCTGCAAAAGCGGCCCTAAGTTATGTTAGATCAATGAGTGAAAAACTTGGAATATCTATAGAGTGGTATACAAAGCATGATATTCATATTCATGTTCCAGATGGTGCGACTCCAAAAGATGGCCCATCTGCAGGGATTACAATGGTTACAGCGCTTACTTCTGCAATTTCAGGAATAAAAGTAAGACAAGATGTTGCCATGACAGGTGAGGTAACAATTCGTGGCCGAGTGCTTCCGATTGGAGGCCTGAAAGAAAAGTTACTTGCGGCAAAACAATCAGGCATAACAAAAGTGATCATTCCAGATAAAAATGAGAAGGATTTATCAGAGATTCCAGAAGATATAAAAAATGATATGGAAATTGTACCATGCCATTTTGTTGAAGATGTTTTACGAAATGCGCTAAGCCTTGATTCTCCTGAAAGCTTTATGAAAGGAACTACTCTTCGAGTTGTAGAAGGGGGAGGAGATAAGGCCACAGCTGTTGTAGATACCGCTGTTGGTGGACAGGTATAATTTTAAAATTTTTTATTGACAACTTAGGAGTCAAAAACTAATCTCTTTAAAAATTCGAACATTTTAGGGCGTTTAGCTCAGCTGGGAGAGCGCCACCCTTACAAGGTGGATGTCACATGTTCGATCCATGTAACGCCCACCATATTTCCATTTGAAAAAAGCCTCTTTTGAAGAGGTTTTTTTTTGCTCAGTAGTTTTTGTAAGTTTAACCCAGATAATGCATTTAAGATCGTTGCGAGGGAGCAAAATGCCGATTCAG
>CAZCDT010000025.1:0-35642 GCA_964497525.1 uncultured Bacteriovoracaceae bacterium | reverse complement strand
GCCTCTCGCACATCACGTGCTTCGGCGGCATACAAAACATCCTGTTTATAAAAACGGCCCTTAGAATAAGGGCCGTAAATAATCATCCTGTCAAAAAAAATGCTTCTTGAAAAAAGCATTCTACAAAGAGATATTAAAAACTCTATCTCCCATACTTTTAATTTTTACGCTGACCGGATGACCTGATCTTTGTTGCAAATTGTTTACTTCAAACTGAACAGGTACCATTTTTCTTGGACAAAAAGTTGAGACTTTTTCTAGTAGTGGATATACCGTAATTTCATTTTCTGAATTTTGAACAACTTGTGCTTCTAGAGGCTCATAGCAATTACTTGGGTTATATGCCTCAATTACAATAGATTCTCCGTCTTGTGATACAGTGACATTTTTTACAAGTGCTACAATTTTGTCTTCACTATCTGTTTGTTGGTTACTTTTTGCAAGATAGATGGAGGTGCGCATCTCCCTCATTGTGTTTCGATTAACAACCACATCATAGTTACCATCAGGTAGGTTTTCAAACTTAACACTTGTCATAAAAGGAGAAATGCTCATGGGACAGAAAATACTATCAGGTTCATAAACCTTGGAGGTAACTGAAACATCGATCACGTTGTCATTTACTAAGTAAGATACTTTTGGGTGTTTATGACACAAGTTGGGAAGCGCACCATAAATAATTAGTTCTTTGTCTCCAATAATTCCATTTTTTACTTCTAACTTATCAATATGCACTGATGCATTTATTGGAGTACTTGCAAAACTAAAAGATGCAATAAAGAAAAACAAAATCATTAAAGAGCTATATAATTTAAAATCGGCCATATCAAACCTCTCTTTTTTATTTTTAATATTTATATTATTCCCCAAGCTTTTTTTAGATTTCTGTTTTGCTTGGTGTTTTTGGTTTTAAATTTTCTTAATTGATTCGTTATCGCTAAGGCCGCTTTTTCTAGGCCTTTTGGAATAAATTCATCTTCTTTTTTTGCAACAAGATGAGTTTTTCCATTTTTCACTTCAATTTTTGTTTCATAAAGTCCTTTATGACCTTTTTTTAACACAATTTTAACATCCTTTATCCACGGAGCAATTCTTAATATATGTTCTTTTGTTCTTTCTATTAATCTGTTGATAAAAACTCTTTTTGGTAACATTTTCTCTCTCCTTTTCTCTTTTATATGGATTAAATTGCCATTGGTAATAACGAGGTTTGTGAATTAATACCAATAACACTATATTCATCGTACTCATTAATATCTTCTACATTTTCCTCTTTTAATATTTCTACCTTTTTTAAAGGTATTATTTTTTTTATATCTACAACTCTTTTTTCGTCATTTTCTGTCATAACAACTCCAACGATCTTTATTGGTCGTTTAATCATCGACTTTAATTTTTCAAATTTTTGTTTACATTTTTTTGTGCAAGCAATCAGAATGTCCTCTCCACTTGGAGTATAGATTCCAAGCGCATCGACCTCTCCGGATTTTTTCCAACTTGTTGGAGTTACAATCCCAGAAATAACAGCAAAATCGGCCGATATTGTTCCCATAAATCTAACCTCCTTGAATAGATTGTTATGAGTTTTGTTTTAAAATCATAAATTCTATATCTGCAAAAGGTATGCCATGTTTATCGTTTGTTGTTTTGATTTTTTATATGATGAAAAAATGATTGTAACGACTAAGGTTTTTGATCTTTCTTAAAATAAATTTAGATTGTGACGCTTTTGCATGAGACAAAATTGACAAAAAATTTGTCTACCAAGTCATTAGTTTGCAGTTAATAACAGTTGGCCAATATTTTTATGTTTCTCAACGATGTTTTTTAGATCATCCAAAGGAAGTGCTGGTGAAAAATGGCCACTTCTTCCTTCCATATCTTGTGCCATACACAAAGCGTTTACAATCGCTTCTTCGGTTGCTTCAATTACGGCCTCATATAAAGGATTCATCTTTTTATCAAGCATGATTCTCATCTTATAAAGCATTTTTTGAGTCTCTCTTGGAATTTTATTGGCAGTTGAAAATCCTAGAACAATTTCACCTGAGCCATGAGCAGCATAAGACCCCGTTCTCCCTATTCCAAGTGCCGCTCTTTTGCAAAGTCGATTTACTTGATGTGGTAGCAGTGGAGCATCGGTTGCCACAACAGCGATGATACTACCGTAATTATCTATTCTGCGATTTAGATGTGAAAATTTTGGAGCAAGAAGTTGGCCAACAGGAATACCATCTATTTTAAGATCCTTTCGTTCGCCAAAATTAGACATAACTAACACACCAACAGTGAATCCACCATGATGTTGTGCTAATCTTCTTGAAGAGGTACCAATGCCTCCTTTAAAGTCACAGGTAATCATTCCTGTGCCACCACCAACATTGCCTTCAATAACTGGGCCATCTTTAGCATTTTTGATTGCCTCAATAACATGTTCCATCTTTATATGATTACCGGCGATATTGTTAAGCCAAGAATCATCACATTCTCCAACCAGAGGGATAACAACATCGTGCTCTAATCCAATGCTTGGATATTTGTTTGTCATGTATTTTACAACGGCCTCAGAGCAGGCGCCAACTGACAACGTATTTGTTAGAATAATTGGTGTTTCAATCATTCCCCATTCATTAACTTGAGTAAGACCAGATATTTCTCCTGCTCCATTTAAGACAAAAGCACCACCAACAACACTTTGAAAAAAAACATTATCGCTTGGAATAATTGCTGTCACACCAGTTCTTATTGGACCTTCTTTACCAATAATTTTTCCACGGCCCTTAATTAAGGTTGTGTGTCCTATTTTTACGCCTTTTACATCTGTGATGGCGTTGTATTTTCCGGTTTTATAATTACCGATGCCATGCCCCATTAAGTCGCGATATCTCACTCTTTTATTTTGAGTGTTGTTTTTTAGTTCCATTATAATTCGCCTTCTTTTATATTTTGCAGAATGTTTGTTGCACCTTGCTCTGAATTAGAGTTTGCTGATGCAGGATGAAATAACTCTTTATTAAGACCTTTAAGTCTTTTTATCGCTGGAGACATAATTTCTCCAATTAGTGTGCGATAATCAATCCCTGCACTTTGAGCAATAAGACACATGTCCGACCATCCTGGAGTAAGGCCTGGTAGGGGGTTACACTCGATAAAATTAACTTTGCCATCTCGATCTAGTCTTAAATCGATCCTACCAAAATCTCGACACCCTAAAGCGACAAAGGATTTTTTTGCAGCCTTCTCTAATTCGTTTCGAAGTTTCTCATCTATTTTTGCTGGCGCATCATAACCGATTTCTTCGTTGTAATCTAGCTTATGCTGATAAGCATATATAGGATAAGGATTCTTTGGGTTTTTAAACACAATTTCCATTGGAGGAAGAGACTTTGGTCTTTTTTCTCCAAGTAGTGCTACGGTAAATTCTCGACCTGTTAGAAATTCTTCTGCAATTGCTGCTTGTTTATATCTGGTTATAATTTCATATGCCACTTCTCGCAACTCTTTTTCATTATGAGCAACACTTTTAGATAGAATGCCTTTTGAACTACCTTCTGCAACAGGTTTAACCATACAGGGGAAGCGAAAGTCTGTTGGAACTTTTTCTTTTCCTGTTAAAAAAACTAAAAAGTTTGGCGTTAAAACTCCTGCTTCTTTTACAACTCTTTTTGCCATACTTTTATCAAGAGTCATTGTAAGACATGCAGGATCAGAGCCTGTATATGGGATTCCCATTAACTCTAAAAGTGCAGGGACTTGAGATTCCCTAGAAAGTCCTTTAATCCCTTCAGAAATATTAAAAACAAAATCTACATTTGCGACGGCCAAATTTGTTGGAAGCTCTTGATTTGCTTCTAAATCAATTACATCATGTCCATAGGAGGCGATAGCATCGCGAATTGCCTGCAATGTTTTTGGAGAGTCGTATTCTGCTTCCCAGTCTGTATTTGGATCATCTTTTGGGATTACTCTTTTTTCGTTATATGTAAATCCAACTCTTAAGTGTCTTGTATCTATTTTTCTAGTCTTTTTTCTTGGAGAAATTTTAAATCTTTTAACAGCACTTTTAATTACAACATCAAGAACTGATGCAATATCAGTTAGACCTTCTTGTGCTGCCGAAAGATAAATTCCTGCACCAGGTTCAAGACTCGGTAGGGCATTTATCTCAATAAAATATACGTCAAAGTTTGGTGTAATTCTAAAGTCTGCTCGCCCAAGATCTTTTATATTTAAAACATTAAACACGGTATCGGCATAGTGCTTGATTCTTTTTATGATATGATCTGGAATATCTGTTGGAATGCCAACACTGACGTGATCTGATAAACTATTTTTTAATTCATAATCATAAATTGGATAGCGTCTACTTTTTAAAATCTCATCGGAAAAAATATATTCGATAGGTGAGAGAACTCCTTTTGTTTTTGGAGATACAAGTTCTAAAAAAGGTACAGTTATATCTTTCCCACTAATATATTCTTCAACTAAAATTCCTGTTGGATATTTTGTTAATCCAAGAGATACTTTTGTTATAAGTTCATCCATTGTCTCTGCAATAGAGTCTTGAGTGATACCCTTTGAACTACCTTCATAGTTTGGTTTAATAATTACAGGTAGTCTTAGATTTAACTCTAAAACATCTTTTGGCCTTGTGATTAATTTTGATCTTGGTGTTGGGACATTTGCCTCAGACACCACTAATTTAGTCATTTTTTTGTCTAGAGTTAAGTTACAGCTGAATGCATCAGAGCCGGTATATGGAATACCTAGTTGTTCAAAAATACCAGGATAGAATGCTTCGCGATATTTTCCAAAACGTCCTTCTGCTGTATTAAATATTAGATCAGGACTTAATGCTTCTAATCTTGCAATGGTTCTACTAACCGGACCAGATGTTTCGACTAAATCTACTTCATGGCCTAAAGATATCAGTGCTTCTTTGATTGCGTGCACGGTTTCAGGTGTATCAAATTCTGCTTCATCCTCTGTGCCGTAAAGTTTTAAATTGTGGGTAAAAGCAATTTTCATATATAATTTCCCTTTTCACTCTAAATTGTAACAAATTATTATTTCTTTTAGTGTAGAAAACGATTAAGACGTTATGCAAGCGTTATTTTCTGGAAAAATAGAATTAGTTTTATTGCTTGAGGCTTGAAAACTAAATTGTGTTAAGGATACAATAAGTATAGAGGGGTGCTATGATTCAAAATATTTTTACAACAGCTTTTGTGGGTGTGGCGTTTTTTTTAGGCCTTCAAATTGGAAGATTGTATCTGCCAAATACAAATGTTTCAGAACAGGTAAAGCAAGAAGTTCCGTCACCACAAGAGATTGTGATTCTTGATTCAAAAAAGAACCTTTTTAAAAGTGGTAAGCTTCTCGATTCAAAGAAAAACATGGCGTCTTTGCAAAAAAGCAAATATCGAGAATATTTATCGCCTTTTTTTGTAGGTAATGAAACAACAAAAACATTCTTAGATTTACTTTTGATTCAGGCCTATGAGAACCAATATTTAAAGCTTGAGAGTTGGAGGAGATACTATACCCTTTTAGAAGATTTAAATAGGATGGGTGCCGTTGTTTTTGATGACCTTAAAGAGGTGTATTATAGGCTGCCAAAAGACTTTGTTGGAGAGAAATCTTTTTTGGTTCAGCTAGTAATTGGCCTAGATGTTCTATATGAAGATAAAATTGATTTTTTAAAAAAAGAGGTTTTTAGTTTTAAAAGACGTGGTATTTCCCAAAATGATGATCTGTTCTTAACGGCAAATCTTTTAGAGGCATTTGTTTTTATCGCTAAAAAAGATGATTTAGAGAACTTAAAATCAGAATTTTATACAGAGCAAAGTCACTTGGATCGTGATATGATTGCTCTCTTTGAAAAAATGCTTCGCAGATAATCAAGGTTAAAAAAAATAATGACAAATTACAGAGAGTGGTTTTTAAAAAATCGCCACAAATTGACACATTTTGGAATTAGTTTTTCAGGTCAAGAGATGGGGTTGTCTCGGCAAGAGGAATTTTTATCATCACAATATAAAGTTCTTGTTTGTAGATTATCTACATATCATGATGTTTCGTTATCATTTACGCATGGTATTTTACATAATATTTTTTCAAGTATTGA
Source organism: uncultured Bacteriovoracaceae bacterium (assembly GCA_964497525.1). Classification (GTDB taxonomy): domain Bacteria; phylum Bdellovibrionota; class Bacteriovoracia; order Bacteriovoracales; family Bacteriovoracaceae; genus CAZCDT01. Next base: position 29,515 of record CAZCDT010000025.1, on the reverse strand, counting down.
AGGCGTTTTTTGTGATTTAGCATATCTGCCAAATAAGCTAGATGCAGATGTTTTAAAAAAAGAGAATATCCCAATACTTCTTCCCACAATTACCAAAGAACATCCATTTAGCTTTGATATTTTGGCCTTCTCATGCTCTTTGGTTCAAGAGATTATTAATTTGACTTACCTTTTTAAAGGCTTGGAAATACCTCTTAACTCAAAAGATAGACTTGATAATGAAAAAATACCTTTGATTGTTATTGGTGGTGCAAGCGTTATAAATTTAACTGCACTTTTTTATGAGAACTCTTTCGTTGATGCAATCTTTATTGGCGAAGGACATAACGAGATTAAGGCCCTTATTGAGACGATAAAAAATGCAAAACTTAGTGGGAAAAGCAAACGAGAGATTTTAGAAATTCTAAAAAAAGATGATGAAGTTATTATTCCTGGAGAAAAAATAAGTGCAACAAAAAAACAGGTGAGTAATTTTTCATCTTCTTTTTCCTCTACGTTTACGCCAATTTCTTTAAATAGTTCAGAAATTGACTTAGAAATTTCTCATGGATGTCAAGGATGGTGTAGCTTTTGTTTTGAAAATTGGGCGAGAAAACCATACAAAGAAGATTGTGTGGAAAATCTTGTTTCAAGAGCAATTCTGTTAAAGGAGAAAAAAGGAGCTTTAAGGGTTAACCTATTTAGTTTTAATTTTAACTTATATATTGATTTACATAAGTTGGTGTTAAAACTTTCAGAGCATTTTAATCATATTGGCCTAAAAAGCCAAAGAGTCGATCTTTTGGCCAAAAATAGCGATTCAATTATCTATCAACAAAAATTAGGAAAACAAAAGTTTAGTATAGGGATGGAAGGGGCTTCGCAAAGATTACGTATCTTTTTAAATAAAAATATTAAAGAAGAAGATTTATTGAAAGCGATAAGAAATCTTGTAAAGCAAAGAGTTCGAGAGATAAAAGTTTTTTTGATATCAACAGGTACAGAGAATGTTGATGACTTAAATGATTTATCAAGTTTTTTAGGAAAGCTAAAGAGCAGTATTAAAAGTTATGAGAATAAAACGCGAATTGTTTTTTCGATTACACCTTTAGTTCGCTTTAATCAGACACCTCTTGAATATGATCCATGGCCATCACTTCAAGAACAAGAAAAAAGTATAAAAGATATTTTGTTTGTCATAGATAAGCATAAGTTTGAAGCGCGTTTAGCGGCAGATTTACTAGAGGCAATTTTTAGTGGTGCGATAGTCAGGGCAAAGGATCAAATGGTTCTAGAGCGATTAAAACAGGTTGTCTGCGAAATTCATGATTGCTATTTTGAAAAGACAAATAAAAAAATGGTTGAGCTATTTTTTAAAAAATTTCCAGATTACAACAGACTACTTTCACCTTTAAAAGATCAAAAAATTAGCTGTGGTATAAAAGATGATTTTTTAAAGAAAACGTATGAAAATATTTTAGAAAAAAAAGAGATACCTGTTAATTTTAAACATCCCATGATTGGGCCTAAAGAGATTTTAGCAGTTGAAAATAAGAAAACATTTCCTGCATCTATTTGGGTGAATATAGAGGTTTTTGATGGTGCGAGATATCTACCAAGATACTATTTGGCACAACGTTTTGTTACAGAGATCTATAGGCAAAATTCAAAGACTTTAAAAAAAATTTTAGATTGTGTAAGTTTTTATGATTCCCTAAGCGAAGTCTCTGTTTTTGGGGGAGATGACTATTTTAAAGTTAGCATTCATCAAGATGATTTTATAAAGACATTAGAGCTTGTTAACAATCTAAGAGGCAAACAGTGTGATGATTATTTTAAAATTTTAGGTGCCGTGGATGCACCAATTTTATATAAAGTTATTGAGTTAGAGTTTGATAATCATCTAGTGATTGATGAGTTACTTAAAAACCTATCTCTAAAATGGACTCTGCAAAAAAAAATGGGAACAAAGGAGTATCTTCTAACTCGTGACTCTTTGAAAAAGAAAATGGTTACTTCTTGTAGAATCTATGAAATGGTGCAAGGACAAAAGGCCATAATAGGTATTGATGAAAAATTTAACTTAAATCAACTAGTATTGCTAGCAAAGAAATATCAGATGGTGGCAAGAGTTTATTCAAAAGGAAGTTATGAGCATTGAACTATTAGCACCGGCAGGTGATTTAAAGTCAGCATTTACCGCAATATCTTTTGGTGCAGATGCCATATATCTAGGAATTGATTCTTTGTCGGCCAGGAAAGATTGCGGCATCTCTATAGATGATTTAAAAAAAATTATTACTTATGCAAAAACCAATACCAAAAGAGTTAAAATCTATGTGGCATTAAATATTGTTTTTAAAGATAGTGAGTTTTTAAAGATTGTAGAAATTTTATCAAAGCTTTATGTTTTAAAAGTTGATGCCGTAATTATTCAAGATTTAGGTCTTTATTTTATTGTAAAAAAATATTTTCCAATAGCACTTCATGCTAGCACTCAAATGGCGATTCATAACTTTTGGGGCGCAAGATTTTTAAAAAAGATTGGTTTTGATCGTGTCGTTTTGGCCCGAGAAATGGAGCTTTTTGAAATAAAAAAATGTGTGGATGAAAAAATAGAAGTTGAGGCCTTTATTCACGGGGCACTATGTTATAGCTATAGCGGTCTTTGTTATTTATCATCGGTTTTATTCTCAAAAAGTGGGAATAAGGGTGAGTGTTTACAGCCTTGTCGTCATGAATATTTTTTAGGAACAGACACAGAAAAGAGTCGCCTATTCTCTTTAAAGGATTTTCATCTTGGTGATAAAGTAAAGGAATTAGAAGAAATTGGGGTTGTAAGTGCCAAAATAGAGGGAAGAAAAAAAGATTATACTTACGTTGGTGCCGTTACAAACTATTACCGGCAAATTATCGATAAAAGTAGCATTTTATCACCAACGACAAAAAAAGAGTTAAAAGAGTTGCAAAACGATTTGAGATTTGTGTTTTCTCGCGAAAGCACTGATTTTTATCTAGGCGATAAAAGCGATAGTTTTTTTGAAACGAAAGCACAAACAAGAAGCGGAGTTTTAGTTGGTAAAGTTTTAAATGTTTTAAATATAAACAAAAGGCTAGTTATCGAATTTAAGGCCTTTGAAGATATTTGCGTACGAGATGGGCTTTTAATAGAAGGGAAAAATAAAGTAGGGTTTTCGATCTCTCAGCTTTTTTTAGTGCAAGGGAGTAACGAAAAAAAAGTTACCGATGCAAAAAAAGAGCAGACAGTAAGAGTTGTAATCCCAAATGCTCAAGTGTCTAAAGGGGATTTGATTTTTTGTGTAAGTAAAAACTCTTTGCAGACTAAATATCAACCGATAAAAAGACAGTTGCAAACAGACAATAAAGTACTGCCTTATGCGATTTGTTTGGAAATAAAAGAACACGAGGTTGTTGCAAATATAAAATTGTCATACTTGTCTACAAAAATTAGTTTTTTAGAAAAAAAAGAGTGTGAATTTTTTAGAGCTGATAATCAAAATCTTAACCAAGACGAAAAAATTAAAGAGATATTTTTTAAAGGCTCTGAGAGTGGCTTTTTTGCTGAAAGAGTTGAGGTTATAAATAAAGAGAATATACTTGTTCAGCTAGGGATTATAAAAGAGCTTAGAAAAATGATTCATCACTCTTTAGAACTTAAAGTCGCTGACTTATTATCTGTTATTGCAAGAGAGGTATCACAAAGTCTAAGTTTGAATCATACAGGCAATACAGGATTAATTTTTTTAAAGATAAACGATATTTTAAATATTAAAGAGATCATTTTAAAAACAAATGGAAAGGTTGAGAAATATTTATTTGATTTAGATATATTTGATGCCAAGATTCTTGAGTTTGTAGATGCTAAAAATATTATTATTTCTTTGCCTCCAATATTGCAAAGTGTTCAAGAAGACTTAGTGCTGAAAAAAATAAGTACTGTTTTAAATTATGGCATTATTGATTTTGAGTATAATAATTTGGGGATAATTGAGTTTTTTTTACACCATTTTAAAGATAGAAAAATTGTTTGGCATGCCGGCCCATTTTTAAATGTTATAAATAGTGCTTCGATAAAAATGCTAAATCAATTCTATCCAGAAACGATATCTTTATCCTATGAAAGCGATGAGGATGTTGTTGCATCTTTAAAAAAGTCGAGAGATAAGTTGATTTTGCCTCTTTATTTTTATCCAATTTGCTTTACATCAAAAAATTGTCCGACACAAAATAAAGGGTGTGATCGCAGATCGCGTACAAAAGCTTGCAAGACTGTAGTAAATGATGAGTATGTTTTGGAAAGTAATTGTACAAGCACAACGCTTACTTTAAAAAAAGCAACGAATAAAAATGGTTTGATTTTAAGTCGTACTGATTTTTATGGATATCGCATAGAGGTTAATTCTCTATGCGATATCGAAACTGTTATGGATGAAAATAGTATTGTCCACCAGTAAAGCTATTTCCACCATTGACGTTATGTGGATAATTCATTCCAGAGTTATAGTTATATCCACCATTCCACATTCCATTTGTTCCTGTATTTAAGTAAGAGCCGTTATTAAAACCATTGGTAAATCCATAAGGATTCATCATTTGATATGGACTATAGGAGTTGTATGGGTTGTAGTTGTACCAATATTGGTTTCCTCCTCCCCATGGATTATAGCCTTGTTGGTAGTAGTATGGTTGTCCTGTCATCATGCCACCAGAGTTTAATCCTCCATTTAGATTCATGTATGGATTATACATATATTGAGGATTGTAGTAGTTCATGCCGGTGTTATAACCATACATGCCACCCATGTTCATGCCTCCTCCAGCACCACCTTGGAATTGGCCATAAAAACCAATTTGATTACACATTTGTGACATTCTTGCAGCATCTTGTGCTTCAATTGGGTTTGCGCCACGATTGGTGTTGTATTGTAAATAGGCATTAAATCTACCATCGCATGCTGCAATACCTGCTTGGTAAGCGTTTGCCCACGCTTGATTTGTTCCAGCATAAGCATTTGCCCATGTGTTTTGTACTCCACTATAAGCACTGGCCCATGATTTTTGAGCACCATAATATGCAAGAGGTCCTGCAAGCATTCCAAAGCCCTCAATCCAAGCACTTGAGCTACTACTTCTTTCAATACAGTCAATACAGTCTACTTCTTTGCGATGTTTTCTTCTACCTCGACCATCGTCGTCGTCATCACGGTCTCTATCTCGGCCAGGTAAAACGATAACGCTTGGTGGCCCATCGCGATCAGGCTTTTCTGGTTTTACGATAATTGTTGTTCCACCGCCACTTGTTCCACCTTGAGTTGGTTTTTGCGGTGGTGTTGGTGGTTGATCTTGATTGCCTGGAGTTGGAATTGGGGGAGGAGGAGCATCATCATCTCCATCTCCAATATCTGTTGGCGTAGGGATTGGTGCTCTAGGTTTAGTCGGTGTTGGTTTTATCGGTTTTCCGCCTTCATTTTCTCCACATAGGTATTGAAGATATTTTAATCTTAGCCATGTCTGTTCTAGTTTTTTTGCATCAGCAGATGTCATTGGTGATGTTTTACTACAAAGAGATTTAAAATTTTCAAACTCTTTTTTTACATTTGCATGTTGTTTCTCTTGGTCGAGTTTATTATCTTTAAATCCTCTCCATGTTTGAAGATCCAGTTTTGTCTCAGTACCCATTCTATCGCGATTTTTATATTCTGTAGAAAATTTATATTGCAAAGAAGAGTCATCTTTTCTAAGCGATAATAGTTCGGTGTTGTTTCTAATAACCGCAATATTTCCTCTTTGCGCATCAAGGCACTGATTCCAAATACTTGTTTCTTGGCCTGTAGATATACCACAGTTGCTTCTATCTGTAGTTATTGTTACAGGTTTTTGCGGTGGTGGTTTTGGAATTTCTGGTGTTTGTTTTGGAGATTCTTGCACAGGTGTTGTTTGTACTTCTTGTGCTGGAGTCTCTTGGGTTGTTGAAGTTTGTTCTGTATCCTCCACAGTTTCAGGTGTTGAAATTGGAGAAGGAGGCGTTATAACAACTTGCCCTGGACCATCTGTTTTTGGCGGTGCTGGGGGAGTTGGTTTTGTTGGTGTTTGTATTGGCGTTTGCACCGGTTTAGTTGGTGTTGTTGGAGCTTGGGTTGGTGTTGGTGCGGGTTTTTTTATTGGACCAGATAAAACAGGATCAAGACTTTGTGGTTTGGGTGGAGAATGCTTTTTTGCACAGATGGCTTGTACTTTTTTTAGCTCTTTTTTTCCAGAGTTTGTTGTAAGAAAAAAACTTGCTGCCGCACATATATATGATTTTTCAGCATCAATTTTTAAATCATTTTTTTTAACTTTTTCTTTTGTTGCTGCTGGTTCTTTTCTCCATGCAAGATGGGCAGACATCATATCTGTTTTTTTATCAAGAACTGCTTTAAGTGTTGGTTTAATTAAAAAACGCTCTCCACAATCCGTTTTAAAATCTTGGTATGCTTGCAACTGTTTTTTATCTTTTAAATCGTATTGCATTGCTTTAATGGTGTCGGCCAGATGTTGCGGTAATCCATCTTTTTTGTATTCCGACAAGAGAGAGCTTTGTGTTATTTGTAGTTTTGTATTTACAAAATCATCAAGTTCTCTACCGATACAAAACTCTTTCATGTGTTGCCTGTTTACATCATTCATAAAAGGCTGGTTCTCATCATTGTCATAGATAGATTCTTCATCTTCTTCCATGCCGTCTGCTTTTAGATTAGTTATCGGTGCAAAGAGAGCACCAATAAGCAGTAGCATTACTAAAGATTTTAATTCAAAATAAACTCGTTTTTTCATAAACTACTCTTTGTTTAAATGTTCAAACAAATTACACACACTCAATCGCTTATCGAGCAAATGAGTTTAAAACTTTAGAGTAATTAAATAAAAATTCAGAAGTCCAATTAAAATGCTTGGTTATTGTTGTCGCATTTTGGTTTTTGAGTATCGATAGCAAGGGGGGACCGATTACTCTAGCGAGAAATTTTTGTCATCAATTTTTTTATAAGGATGTCGATAAGCTTTCTTATGGAGAAGGTGTTTGTGTTTTTTAGATTTATTTTTGTAAGTTTTACTCTGTTGATTTGTCTTAGTAGTTTTAAAACTTATTCAATGTCAATAATTGAGTGTTTGGATCAAACTCTTTCTCGATTAAGTATTACAGAGATAAGACCTGACGAGTGGTTTTTTAATATATCGATAAACCCAAAGATCAAAGATTATGCCCTAAAAAAAATATATGCCAAAACAAAAGAGCAAAGGGAAATACTTTTTTTAAATGAAAAAACGATCGCTGGTAGTTTAAGCAATATAGAAAATCCGTATAGCATGATTAGTGCCTTACAAGATAATGTTTTGGTAAAGTCACAAGAAGAATTAGTTGGTGAAGCGCTAGATGTCTACTTAATTTTATTAAATGACTTAGCATCTAAGGAACAAAAGGCCAAAGAGTTATCATCATGGATAAAATCGAGTAATCATGCGTCTTTTGCCTATGCAAATTTGTTAAAACTTTCAAAAAGCAATGAGTTTGATTATATTTTGGATTACTTAATTTTAAATAATAAATTTTTAAAAAATGCCATAAGGATTCGAGGGCCACCAAAAAGTTTGATTACTTATAGCTTTGAAAAAGAGAGTAGCAGTGATGAAATAGCGATGATGTATAAAGATCCAAAAAAAACAGATGATGAGTGGTGGGCAATGCCTATTGAACAAAGAATGAAAAGGCTTCAAGATATTGCTGAAAATCATATTGCAGGTTTTAGGTTAAATGCAGAAACTATTGCACCAACAGCGCTTCATCCAAGTTACATTGGGGCCTTTTCTAGAGAGGTTGGAACGATTTATCACAATGTTGCAGACACTTTCACATGGGAGTTTTCCAGCCGGTCTTATGAGTTGCAACAGGAGAATTTAATCAAGCAGATGAAAGAGATAAAAGATATTACAAAAACTGCTGACTCTTTTCATACACACTTAGTTTTTGAAGTTTTAAGTGATGATAAAGAGCATCATGATTTTGGAATATGGATTAAGCATTTAAACGATTATTTGTATCTAAAAGGCATGGAAGAGGGATTGCACGGCAATCATCTAACAAAAGTTATGGATAACGAAAAAAAACCTGTTTTTTTTGAAGGCATCACTTCTCATTCTCATAAGTATTTTAGCTTAGGAGTGAGAGGGGGAATTTATGGAGATGCAAGAGTGACTGATGATAACAAAAAATATTTAAAAATTGGATTAGAGTTTCGTGATGCTACAAGAGATTTTAGAGTGCTCGAACAATTATTATCAGAAACAAGTAAATCGGTAAGTGAAGAGCGTTGGAAAAAAGCAGGGATAAATCAAAATAGTGTCAAGTTGGCAAGCTATGACTTTGGAGTGTTAGATAATAAGCTTAAAGAGATATTACCACCAGAGACTATTAATCGCTTGCAGGGATTACATCGATTTTATGATTATGCTTTTTTACCACTGCTTGAATTTGAAAAAGGGGAGTATTGGAATTATAAGACAAATCGTTTTGATGGTGTCTCTTTATCAAAACAAGAACAGATTAAAGCGGCCAGAGAAGTTTATATAAAAGATTTGCTTGATCTAATCGCTGAAATCAAAAGAATGGAAGATAAAAATCAAACAGTCACAAAGGAAGAAATAAAATTAGCAATTCAGATGGCCCAATCTGATTGGGCAAAAAAAGCAAAAGTTTCTGAGTTGTATCAGAATTATTAAGAAGAATTGTCTTGACGCTAAACATATCGCAAAGCCTAATAATTCTTATTTTTCAAATACACTCTGAGATTTTCCACAAGGTATAATGGTAAAGAGATTAATTCAAAATTTAGATTTACGTTTTTTGTTCCGTCATAAAGTTTTGTTTTTATCTTCTCTTTTGCAAACGGGGCGGTCGATATTTTACATGCCAGCGAAAGCTTGTTTAAGTGCATAAAATAAATTAACGACTTTAAATGATTTGAGGCCTTGGCCTTTACTTCGATCGGTATAATTCGTCGCTCATCTTCTATTAAAAAATCGAGTTCTGCGGCCGCATTCTTCTTTTCATTTAACCAATAATATATTTCGGCATGTTCAAATTTTCCATGTCCATAATATAGGTGTTGAAAAGTGAACTGCTCGGCGAGATCTCCCTGAAGATAGTGAGAGAATTTTTCATTATCAAATGTTTCAAGAGAAATATTATTTATTTTTGAGCAAAGACCGATATCAAGAAAAAAAATCTTAAAAATAGATAAATCAATTTCAGATTTTATTGGAATTTTATTTGCCTTAGTGAAATAAACTGGTGCAATAATTTTTGCTGCAGATAAAATTTGAATGGCAGTTTTTAAATCTTGCGCTTTAAAATCCCTGCTGATTTCAGTGTATTTTACTTTCTTTCCTAAATGAAGAGGGGCGTAGTCAAAAACCATGTCGAGCTTGGGAATTTTGCTTTGAGATACATATTTATAAAAATCATTTTTATAGGTTTCAATTAATTGATGCTGTACCTTTTGCGCCTCTAATAGATTTTTTGTATCAATATAAGTTGCGATAACGGCAGGCATACCTCCGACAATATAAAAAATTTTCATCTTCTCGATTAATTCTTGATGAATAAATGATGGTATTTTTTTTGATTTGCTTGGTGTTAAATATTTTAAAAGTTCGATGTCGTTATTTGCTAAGAGAAATTCTTTAAACGTCATTGGCCCTAGCTGATAAAAGTCAACACGTCCTACTGGGGTTTCAATTTTATCTTGTAAAATTACTGCCTCAAAAAGAGATCCTGCCGAGATTACTGCTAACTCTTTTTTTTTCTCATAGAAATATCTAAGTAAGTTTATGGCCTTTGGTTGTTCTTGAATTTCATCAATAAAAAGAAGCATTTTTTTTGGGTTAATCTTTATCTTATGTATTATTTCTATCTCTCTGATAACATCGTCTAAAGGAAATCCTTGTTGTTTTAGTGATTTTAATGGCCTTTCTTCCAAATTAAGTTCTATTAGCGTAAGTTGATTCTCTTGGCAAAAATTACGTACAAGAGTTGATTTGCCAACCTGACGTGCACCTCTAATGATAAGAGGTTTGCGGTTTTTAGATTTAAACCAACTTAGAAGATCTGCTTGGGCATAGCGATACATATCTCACTCCTTGCTTGTAGAGTATTATACGGGGGGTAAAATGTAATTTCAACTTATTTTTTACAGGGGGTAAAATATACTAATAGTATGGTGACAACTTTTTGTGGCACTTTAGATAAAACAAAAAAATCATAAAAAACTTAAAAAAATTACTCATTTTTTCAAATGATTATCCGATAACTCCTCGTTGTTTTTTAGGAGGAATTTATGTTTAAGATATACTTATGTGTGCTAATATTTTTTATTTTTTCTGTGGGGCATGCGAACTCTGACATTGATAATCAAGTAGCTTTCGAAAAGATTACAAATTTAGCCGCAAAGTCATCATGTGCGGAATATTCATGGAAAAATCGCGGTAAGGCAAAAAAGGGATATATTAAGGGAATGGCGTTGGTTTTTGCAAGGTCTTTATGCAATCAAGAAAGATCAGATGTCATTCTAATATCTAAGGCCAAAACAGGATCTTTTACTCATGACATATTAACTTGGTATGAACCAATTTTTTGGTATGAGGGATTGTATAAAAAAGCTGAAGACTATGATGTTGAAGGTATCGCTCGACTGCGAGATGTTTATACACTACTTATTGGACTTGGAATGCGCGAGAGTTCTGGAAAACATTGCACAGGTAGAGATTCAACTGCCACAAATACAAGTGCAGAAACAGCAGAAGCAGGCCTTTTTCAAACCAGTTATAACTCTCGGAGGGCGAGTGTAGAGTTGCCAAAAATTATTTCTCGATATACCAGTGATAGTGCATGTTTATTAGATGTTTTTAAAGAGGGTGTTGTTTGTGATGAAGCCGATTGGGAAAATTGGGGAGCAGGAGAAGGAAAAGAATTTCAAAGATTATCGAAAGAGTGTCCTGCCTTTGCCACAGAGTATGCGGCAGTTACGGTAAGGGTTCTTGGTGGTTCAAAAGGACACTATGGACCACTTCGAAGATTTGATGCTGAAGTAAAACCGCAGTGTAGTGATATGCTAAAAGGTGTTCAAAAAATTATTCAAGATAATCCGGAAGTATGTCAGCTGCTGGAATAATCACTCTCAATATCCTTTTCACTAAAACATATATAGAAAGATAAATTGTATTGCTTCTAATTCGACAAGCCAGTATTGAATTGGTAGATTATAGCGCAAGTTTGTTTCTTGAGACAAACATGAAAGGGATAAATGCATGAAAAAAAGATGACCTGATTAAGACAGAATTTACCAACCAAGAACTTGAGAAAGCGATAAAAGTATTGGAAAGTTTTAGTGAAAAAAGTGAGCAGCTTGCTCTTCTTTCTAAAGAGCAGCGAATGGCCATTTTAAAAGCATCAGGAAAGCTTTCAAGACCAGATCGAAATGATATTAGAAAAAGACAAAAAGATGTTAGAAAACTTCGCAACCAAGAAATAAAAACGATAAATAAAATTGCAAGAAAATCTACTGGAATTAGATCGGCAAGAGAAAGTGATGTTTTTATTGCTCCAGAGATGATTGAATTATTAGAAAAACCAAATGAGGCACAGGAGCGTGAATATGCAGTTGCTCATGATTGCTATGTCTGCAAGGCAAAGTTTACCAAAGTTCATCACTTTTATGATTTAATGTGTCCCTCATGTGCAGATTTTAACTATGCTAAAAGATTTCAAACAGCGGATCTTCGAGGACAAGTAGCTCTTATTACTGGTTCAAGATTAAAAATAGGTTATCAAGCAACATTGTTGTTGCTAAGAGCAGGCGCCACTGTTATTGCGACAACCAGATTTCCTGTTGATTCCGCAATGAGATTTGCAAAAGAGCCAGGTTTTAAAGAGTGGGGAGATCGACTTCAAATTTACGGATTGGATTTAAGACATACACCCAGTGTGGAAATTTTTGCAACCTATATTCAAAATACCTACGATCGTTTAGATATTTTGATTAATAATGCTGCTCAAACAGTAAGAAGGCCTAGTGGTTTTTATTCTCATCTTATGAAAAATGAAAGACTTGATTCGAGTAGCATGACCCCAGATGTTGCTAAACTTTTATCAAAATATTTTGCTTGTATTAATAAACTCGAATGTTTCAATCCTAATAATAAAAACTTACCAATTGCTTGGCATAATGAAGCTCCTGGAGTTGGAATTAGGGCCAGTGCTGAACTCTCACAAATTCCTTACAGCTTTGATAACTCACTTATTGCCCAAGAGGTTTTTCCAACAGGTAAGTTGGATGCTGATTTGCAACAAGTTGATCTTAGAGAAACAAATAGTTGGCGTTTAAGACTAGGTGAAATTCAAGCCGTTGAAATGCTTGAGGTTCAACTTGTTAATTCTGTTGCGCCTTTCGTTTTAATTAATCGCTTAATTGGTCTTATGAGAAAAGATCACACTGGTAAAAAACACATAGTTAATGTTACGGCCAAGGAAGGAAAATTTCATCGCTTTATGAAAGTTGATCGTCACCCACATACTAATATGGCCAAAGCGGCACTCAATATGATGACTCATACATCAGCATTAGACTTTGCTAAAAGCGGAATTTTTATGAATGCAGTGGATACTGGTTGGGTAACAGACGAAGACCCTGCAATTTTATCCAATAAAAAACAAGAACTTCATGATTTTCAACCGCCACTAGATATTGTAGATGGGGCCGCGAGAGTTTGTGATCCTTTTTTTGATGGAATTAATACAGGTAAACATTGGTGTGGAAAATTTCTAAAAGATTATTTTCCTATCGACTGGTAATACCAATTGAAAAAATGAATTGTGGCAAGGAAGAAAAGGCGAGACCAAAGTTTGACACAGCAAAAATTAATTTTTGTAAAATGGTATAATCGGTGCCGGTATCTTTGAGTACTGACACAACCGAATAAGTGATGGTTTTTGCTTAATAATTGGGTGTTTTCTTTCTGTTTTTGAGCGAAAAAAGGGGTGTTTTTTGACCTTTTTTTTGTTGAAAATCTAATGATTTTATGTCATTATATAGAAATGAAAAGAAAATCACTTTCATTCTTGGCGAAATGGCTTGGCGATGAGCGGCGAAAACCTTTAATTTTAAGGGGGGCAAGACAGGTCGGCAAGTCAACGCTAGTTAGATTATTTGCTGCTCAACATGGACTTGATTTATTAGAAGTTAATTTAGAAAAGACGATTTTAACTTTACCTACAGATGGTATCGATGTAAATCGATTGTTGCGCGAAGTTGAGTTTGCCGCAAAAAAAAATATTTCTTCTAAAGCGCTAATCTTTTTTGATGAATTACAGGCCAATTCAAAAATTATTTTGTATCTTCGCTATCTTTATGAAGAGCGCCCTGAACTTCCTGTAATTTGTGCCGGTTCTCTTTTAGAGTTTGTGCTTGAGGAGCATCAGTTTTCTATGCCTGTGGGGCGAGTTCAGTATCACTATTTAGGACCGATGACTTTTTCTGAATTTTTACAGGCAAAAGGTGAAAATCAAATTGATGATTGGATTGCTTCTGCGACATTAAAAGATCATATTGATGCTGCCCATCGTAGAGCTTTATCCCTATTTGAGGAATACTTGTTTGTTGGTGGAATGCCTGAGGCAGTAAAGACGTATGTGAAAACAGCTAGCATGGTACAGGCCAGAAAAGTTCACAATGAAATTTTATTAACCTATCAAGATGATTTTCCCAAGTATTCACGCAATCGACAAGTTACGCGTTTAAAAAATATTTTTATCAACATTCCAAATTTTGTTGGGAAAAAAATTAAGTATTCCGAGATTGATGCTGAGGCGAAATCTAAAGATGTAAAACTTTCCCTCTCTATGTTGGCCAATGCACGCATAATATTGCCCTGCTATCATAGTAATGCTTCGGATTTATCATTGCGAACGACACTTGATGAACGCACTTACAAAGTTTATTTTTTAGATATAGGTCTTATGGCCAGTGCACTAAAAATTGATTGGAAATATTTTGATTTTAAAGCAAATAGCGTCTTTAAGGGCCTCTTTATTGAACAGTTTGTGGCACAGCACTTTGCTTCGATGATCGCTGAGCACGATGATTCGATGCCTGAATTATTTTATTGGCTACGCGATAAAAAGAAAGATAATGCCGAGGTCGATTTTTTACTTGAAGCACAAAACAGAGTTGTTCCTGTAGAAGTAAAATGTCATCAAGTTGGTAAAATGAATTCTCTCGCCTTATTCTTGTCTGGGCGTAAAGATAAAATTGGCCTAAATTTAAATATGGCACAACTGCAAAAGATAGAAAGTACGAAAACGGTGGGGGGAGTTACCTCTACTTTTGAGTTAATTCAGGCCCCAGTATATTTTGCGAGTGAGAGTTTACGTCTGATTGGCCAAGCTTTTGGCAAATAGCGAGAAATAATTTTTAGAAAAGTAAAAAAAATCATTAAAAATCATTAAAAAATGAAACAAACTGCCGATATGCAGTTTATGTATAGATTTAAACTACATGTTTCAATAATTTTTCTTATTTTAATTTTTTCGTTTTTAACGATTTCAGCATCTCTTGCTACCGATGAATGTTGTAATTATAAACCGACAGTATCAAAACAAGCAGAAGAGTTAAACGATCAGGTTTTACAACTGGTAAGCAAAGATAAAGATTGTCTAGAGATTTTAACAAAAGTTGATCAACTAGCAATTCTTACAGAAGTTGCGAGTCTAAAAGATGAAATATTATCTGCTCCAAAAGAAGAACGTGATTAAAAAATTAAAACACTGATTGCAAAATATGGTGCAGGTGATAAGGAAAAAGAGGTCGCGGCAAAGGCCGTGGTCGCAATGGCCCTTACGCCAATGCAAAAAGAGTATTTAGCAGAACTGTTTTTAAATGATCCAGATGAGTTTAAAAAGTATCTTATAAAAAACGATTTGTCTGATCAGTTTGCAGAAAAAATAAAGCAAGAGTATCAGAGTCAATTTGAACTTTTACAAACTCATGGAATTAGTTTTGATAAAAATCATGGGTTAAACTTAGAGCATGCAAAAGAAAAATTGCAAACAGCACATAGAGATAAAGAGTTTTTAAAAGCTGTTGTTACGTTTTTTCCACCAAGAGTAATTAATGCCTTACAGGCAAAAAGCAAAGAAGCAACTTTTTTTGGAAATCAAGTTCTTCTTCCTGATGGTAGCTCTTTGCCGCAGGTAATGAATAAAGATGAGTATCTGAAAAAAAAGAGGCAAGCATTAGAAAAAATTTTAATCGATGTAAAAAAATATCTTTCTTTAAGTCAAAAAGATTCTAGTTTGATAAAAACGCTAAGAGATGGAGGACGTGATACTTTTGATGAAGCGATATTCTCGATCGATATGGCACAAAAAAGACTCGATAGTCTTTATAAAAATTATGGATTAGATATAAAACATTATGAAGATTTAAGTGGTGTAATTAGAGCAGCTTTAAGAGAGGGAAGAAGTAATCAAGAAGAGCTAATTAAAAAAGCAGAACATGCTGTAATTGCTTTAGGTACTGCTCCTTTAGTTGGATTATTTGCATGGAGTGTGGCCCCTGCACTTACAACCGCTGCGGCCACAAAAATTGGTGTCTCGTCTACTCTTTTACAAAATTCTATTTATGGCATGATGACCATGCCTCTTTTATTTGCAGGTGGTGGTGCGGTTTTAAATAGTGCTGTTGATAACGCAAATTTTGGTGGTGGGTTTTATTGTAACTTGTTAAAGCATCTTGAAGAAGTTGGTCCGGCAGCCATTAATTCTACGGCGATGCTACTTTCAATTCCTGTTGGTTCTATTGCCATTGGAGGAGCTGCTGGAGCTGTCGCTGGAGCAACAATTGGTGGTGCGGCCTATTTTACGGCCCAGGTTGGTAGTGCTGGTTATTTCATGCTTCAAATGCTTGGATCAGGATATCAAGATGCTTTAAATACTTATGAGATGTTTCAAGAGTCTAAAAAAAATCAAAAAGATGGCCATCACGCACTCTCTTTATCTTATCATAATACAGCAGTAAAAGATGCGATAAAAACAAGCATTGATTTAGGTCTTGGATTATTTGAAGGTGGAAACCTTTTAAAAGCACCGTTGTCACTTTTTAAATCCAAAGAGGTTGCTGCCCCAAAAACAAAAGAGATATTGCCTAAAAAAAGTGTAAAAAAACAAGAAGTCACTAGTAAAAAAAAGTATGAAATATCCTCAGCAAAAATTTCAGAAATAATAAAAACAAAGTGGATAAAAGAATCGAAATTTTTAAAATCTAAAGAGCGTCGTCAAAGTCTTAATCGTTTAAAAACAAAATATAAGCAGGAAAAAAAACTCCAAGAATTACTATGGACGCTTGAAGAGTTGGGAGATAAAAAGTCTGCGCAAAAAGTAAAGGCCGAGTTAAAAAAGACTCTAGAGAGGGGAGAGATTTTAGAGATTAAAAATCTTGAAATTGAGGGCATTCCTAGGGGGGCGCAAAAAGAAAAATATGTTGTCTCTTTTAAGGATGGAACAAAGGCGTTGTTTAAGCCAGATCCAAAAGTAAAAGATTTTGTCGCTAATAGCGATGCAGAAGTTTCAGCATACTTACTGGATCAAAAATTAGAACTAAATATGGTGCCGATGACTGTTATGAGAACAATAAACGGACAAAGAGGCTCTCTTCAATATTTTGTTGATAATGCAAAACCTGCCGCGCATTTTGTAACACTCGAGCGTTATGCCCAAAAGTTTAATTCAGATTATGATCCAGCACCAGATTTAAAAGTTTTTGATTTTATTTTTGGAAATCAAGATAGGCATTTACATAACTACTTAATGATTCCTTTATCAAATAAGCATGGTGGTGGGGCAAAGGTTGTAGCGATTGATTCGGGACTTATGTTTAAGCATCATCCAAAAGATTATTATATCGCAGAAACAGGTGGTAAAATTCCTAATATAGAAGGTCTGATTCCTCAAAAAAGAGTATATTATAAGTTAAAGCAACTTTCTGATAACCAAATAAGAGCTCTTTTAAAAGATTATCCTAATATAAAATCAGAAGGGGTTGAGACTTCTATTAAGTTAAAAAATTTATTTATCAAGCAGTGTGAAGAAGCATTAAATTTTAAGGAGTAGATGCCGGAAGTCTTTCTATATTATATCGAGGAATCAAAGAGCCAAAAAAGGTTTCTAAAAGCGAGCAGGCCGTCCTGCAATAATGCCATTAACCGATAAATCTTCATCAATATCTGGCCAATGAATGCCTGTTCCCATACCAGCGATTTGATAATTATCCCGCTGTTGTTTTGTTGCATTTTTTAGCCTCGGGTAAAAAGATAGTGGTACTCTAATTTCTCTGCCATCCGCTAAAAAAAGACACAAGAATTCATCTGTACATTCAATTTTAATGGCGATTGGTTCATAGTCTTGCTCAAATTTACGAGCTAAAGAATTCATTCCATTTCTCCTTGATCAATTGTTCATGTTTGATTACTAATGTCTCTGCTTGTCTTAAGTCTTTTGCGGCAAGTCCAAGATTTCTAGCTAAAGCAATTGGGTTAATCCAAAATTTTGCTCTGCCTCCTTGGTAATCAACATGTATGTGCGGTGGTTCATTTCCTTCATCTGAATAAAAAAATAATCTGAATCCGTTTTCTCTTAATATTGTTGGCATGCTTAAAATCTCTCTTTGCATGATTATGATAAAATAAGCCACTAATGGAATAATTTTAATCTACATATAGAAAGTTGTCATCGTAAAAATTAACTTATTAAGGAGTAGAGGCCGGAAGTCTTTCTATATTATTATGTTTGTAAGATGTAATAACATCAAATCCTTGAAATTTACCGTCATTAAAATAGTAAGAAAAAGGAATTTTTTGTCTATCAGTCGCATAAAAATGGCCGTGAATAAAAATGTTATCTGACCCAAATATTTGTTTGTAATTATCAATTCTTTTAACGTGTTTGTTTGTGGTCGTTAAAAGATTTTTTAATTTTATGAGAGATGTTTTTCTTTTAAAGAAATGTTCTTTTTTATACTCATCAAAATTTTTAATCATTTCGTTAAAACAGCGATACTCGTTAGTGTCATACTTTCTTGCATAATAGCTTGACTGTATAATTAACTCATCGACATTTCGAGGCAGTGGAACCTCTTTGTAATTACATATATTGGCCGCGGCCCACTTAAATTGATTGAGCGAAAGAGAGTTTAAATATTTAAGGCCAGATTCCCTGACTTCGATTGTTGTTTCTAAAGTCATTGGCCCAATTAATGTTCTTTTATCTATTGCAGTTATAATGTCAGGAGTCAGTAAAGAAAAGTTTTTTGCAAAATAGTGAGCGTACTCTTTGTATTTTTTATTAATTATACCATCGGTGTTATATGCAAAGTTATGATGAATTATATTTATAGATAATTTTTTTTCTGAGTCAAGCCATACATCTGTAGATGTTGTAAATGGAATGCTGTTTTCATAATCCATTTCCAGCCTTCTGATTCTAGTTGCTTTGTGTGCTGCATTTATATTGTAATCAAAAAGAGATGATAAAATTCTGCTAAAAATTGAAGAGAGAAATGATTCGCTATATTTTACTTGTTCCGCAGCATGTTTAAAGAAAAGTTTTGTAACACCATTTATATCTAATCGGATCTGTTGAGTTAATACTTGTCTGAAGTTCCCCCAGAAAAATAATCTAAATTTTGAGTATGAATTTTGTGTTAATCTTTCTTCGTATTGTGATACTGCATGAGAAAGCTCTTTTATCTCTATTTTTTCTAGCGATAAGATTTTATCTAATTCGTTTGCGGCTTCTTTATCTTTTCTAATTTTTTCAAGATCAATTGCTGTTAAACTTAAACATGTTGTCTCTTTCTCTGATGATTCTACCCCATATTCATAAGAGAAAATTGTTAGTTTTAAAAGTTTGAAAAAATCATAAACAATATCGGCCTGCGCTGCAATTGTTTTGGAATTTTCAACCTCGCTACTAATTCTAAACATCTCTCCTGGTAGAGGATAATCTTCTGGTCCAACACCTTGTATTGAAATAGTTGAAACCTTTGTTTTATTAATCATTGCCGCAACGGTTGCAGAAATACCACTTCCAAGATTACTACTTGCGGCCAGACCGGAATCAATAAAAAAATGGTCGCTTTTAACAACATAATCATAGACATCAACTTCAAAATTCTTTGAATTAAATTTTAAAAAAGAGAAGAACAATTTTGTAAAGTCATGTGTTAGTCCATCTTGAAAACTATCTGATTGGTGAGTGTATTTATATTCTCTTATAAAAGATAATCCCAAAAAGGCTCTTAAATCATTTGGTGCTATTTGGATTAAATCTGCATCGATTAATTTTTTTAAGTAAGTATATGCAGAAATTTGAATTTTAAACGTATCAGTTACAAGCCATTTTTTATCATCAAAAAGCATTGGAGCAAGTTGTCTGTTGAGTGTAATGTCATAAAATCCCATGGCCTTTTCCCAAGAAAATCCAGAGAAGTTTTTACTCCCTAGGGCAAAAGAAGAGTTGTATTTAAAAATATCACCAACCTCTTTTTCCCCAATAAGTTTGTAATTATCATTTTCGCTCAAATAATTATAAATCTCTTGATATAGTTCACCAGTTATAACTTGGTTATGATTGTCTGGAAGAGCTTTTTGGACAACAGATGCTTTTAACAGTGGATTGGGCATTAGATTTTGTTTGTTAGATATGTTTTTTATTTTATCAAATAATTTGTCTGAAATAATTTTATCTGTTTCATTTAATCTTTCTTGTTCGTGTTTTGCTAAATCATCATATTCGCTTTTTTGGTCAAGCAGAGATGCTCTTTCTTTAAGTAGTGGTGAAAGTGTAAGTTTTGAGAATTTTTGTAAATCTTGCGCTTTAAGAGATTGCGCGCTTAATGCAATACAAATTAGAGTTAAGAATTTAATCAATCTAAAATGCATTTATCCCCCGATTAAAAAAATTGATTAGGTCATCAATCTTTTTTTAAGATCATAACAATTTGGGGATTAAACTTAAGAGAAATTTTAAAACAAAAAAAAGGCTGAAATTTCAAGAGCATAGCGAACAAGAAAAATTGTTGTAAGATCGCTTTGTTGCCAATATTATGTGGCAATGACACAACAACTAGAAAAAAAATTTAAAAATGCAGTAGTTCTTGGAGCAGGTGCTTTTGGAACTGCAATGAGTAGTGTTCTTGCAAATAATTTTGAGAGAGTTTACATCAAGGTTAGATCTTTGGATGTTTATACTTCTCTAAAATCTGGCAGCAATGATGTATATTTAAAAAATAAAAAAATCCCAGGAAACGTTATTCCTGTTGTTTCTTGGGATGAACTTTCCTCGTCTTTAGATGGTGAGATACATTTAATTGTTTCAGCACTTCCAAGTACTGCAATAACTGAATTTTTACTAGAAAATTATGAGCAGATGCTAACATTTTTAAAACATAAGATCCCTGTGTTATCACTTTCGAAAGGAATTGATCCTGTAACTCTTGAGATGGCAGATGATTTATATGCAAGTTTTTTTCCTGAGTTTATGGATCAATTTGTATTTTTATCAGGGCCATCTTTTGCCTCTGAAATAATGGATGGACAAATTACGCTTGTTTCAATTGCAGGCAAGAGTAAAAAAATTTTAGAAAGCACTTCTTTGATGTTTGAAACATCCTATTTTAAAGCACTTCCTAGTTATGATGTAAAAGGTGTTCTTCTTGGTGGAGCATTAAAAAACATTTTAGCAATTGCTGGTGGTATTGTTGAAGGACTTGGATACAATCACAATACTAAAGCAGCAATGATAACTCGCGGTATCGCAGAGATGCTTCGCTTTGGAAAAATTTTTAATGCAAGACCTGAAACTTTTTATGGATTAAGTGGAATGGGTGATTTGATATTAACAATCACAGGAGAGCTTAGTCGAAATAAAAAATTTGGAATTGATATTGCAAAAGGCCTTAGCGCTCAAGATATTTTAAAAAATAAGCGCGAAGTTGTTGAAGGGTATAAAACAACAAAGGCGGCGTATAAACTAGCAGAAAAGTATGATATTCATGCTCGAATTTTTAATGGTGTTTACTGCGTTGTTTATGAAAACGAAGCGCCAGCTGTTGTAATTAATAAGATCATGAGTGCTCCCACAAAGTTTGAATTAGAGTAATTAAGTCAATTGTTAAATACGTTGCTTGTCTCGTAATATAGGCACATTTTACTCAAATCTATTTTCAAAAACTATCTCAAGTTATACCATTTGCAAAAATTAAAACTGGGCCTCGTGCGTCAAATAAAGTATGCTTTCCATTATGGAAAATACAAAATTTGATATTTATGAATGTATAAAACTATTCCCCAAAGAAGATTTAAAAAAACTTCACCACCGAGAACGCGACGGTCGAATGAAAATGAGACTCTTGGCCTTATATCATCTAAAACTGGGGCGTACGCTTAAGGATGTGATAGAAATTACTCTTTGCGATGAATCAGCAATTAGGCGATGGGTAAAAAAATATTCAACGTCTGGTTTCAACGGTCTCCAGGAAGAAATTGGAAGGGGACGGTATCCCAAGTGGCCCGGAGATAAGGAGTCTGCGGCAACGGAAGAAATTAAGAAAATGCAGGAATTAAGACAGGGGGGGCGCGTTACCGGTGGTGAAATACAAAAGATGTTACGGGATAAATTCAATGTTGATTATAAGCTTCGATCAGTTTACGTGCTTTTAGATCGATTGGGATTTAGTTGGATTAGTTGTCGTTCAAAACATCCCAAGAGATCACAGGAGGCAATAGAAGCATTTAAAAATGATTTCCCTGATATTGTTGATGAAGTTAAGCAAAATAATCCTTCATTAAAATTGGAAGTATGGTGGCAAGATGAGATGAGAATCGGACAACAAGGATCACTAACTGATGTTACGCAAATCTAGCTTACTCCAATAGCCTGAGCGGTGCGGCGTGGCCAATCGCATTTCCTGTCCTATTCTTTCGGGATGGATAAAAAAATATTAGATGTTTACAGTGATTTTCTTTTTGCAAACTTTCATCCTCTTTATTTTGTTGTTCAAGATTTTTAAATGCCATTTTTATTTTATTTTGTATCAATGAATTATTTCCTTTGACTGGGAATATATAGTCTCCTCCCTTATCAACAATATCTTTTGCAACCTGAATTGTTCCAATTCCTGCATCTCCAACGACTACCATATTTTCTAGATTAAGAACTGAAATTAATGTTCTTGCAGAAATCGACTCTGTAAGACCGCCTCCCAGACCCGATTTGCGTTGACCAAGAACAATACTTTCTTCTGTAGAGAATGCGTTTACGATATTGAGTGTACTACATGATAACATTTTTCCTCGTCTATAAGTTCCTTTAAGACGCTTACCATCAATACAGATGACATCTCTCATGTTTTTCTTTTTTCTGACTTCGGCGACCCAAGCAATAAAAATTGATTCAAACTTACTCGTATCTATTAGTGAAAAAACACGTGAAATTGTATCATGACTTGGAATTCTGCTTTTCAGTGAAAGAAGTTTTTTTAAATAATCAAGTCTTCCGTTGCCAAAATATTCAACTTCCGGCCATGTCCTTGCACCACAGATATATGCAATTATTGTTAATGCTAGTATATCAACAAGATTATGAGAAGTACGACCAATCACTCTGGGATCGGGTATATCTTCAAGCATGTTTTTTAAGTGAACAAAAGATTTCATCTAACAGACAATAAAATAAGTCCGTCGATTGGCCAATGCTCCTCGCGTTAAGAAATGACGAATTTTGATGCGTTTACCCTAGTGGCGGAACAATTAATGCTAAAGGTGGAGACAATAGCGCTGGTGGATCGATTTATTTTAAATGCGCTAGTTCATATCTGGCCAACAATTGGCGTAACTCAAAGCAATCCTTTACACATGTCCCATATACTTTTTGTGGTTATAAGTAATAATACCAATACATTAGTCTCAGAAGATAATGAGAAATTTTTAGGTCTTACAATTAGCGATGATTACGACTATCGTTTTGTATATCACCTAGACACTTTAGAAATTAGCGGCCATTCGCAAGTTGATTTTAAAGGTGCAGATTTGTTACTCGAAAACTGTGATCTTCATAGCGCAAATTTAACTCACTTTGAAGTTCCTGCAGGATCAAAAATTGAAAATGGAAATAGTTTTGCTTCTCCATCTTGTCTTGACATCGGCGTTTCAACGAAAGGCACGACAGTTAATTTTACGAATTACTTTTTGCAGTAAAAAAAAGCAAACTGCGTGTGGCAGAGCAATTGATGGCCAACTATCATTTACTCATGAGTGTTTTACACTTGACTATCATTTACTAATGCAGCATAATTAACGGTAGATGACATCATTATTGCAAAGATATTTAGTTCCAACAATACAATCGTTTTTAAAAAAGCGCATGGTGTTCGTTGGCGGGCCACGACAAGTAGGCAAAACCACGATGTGTTTACAATTACTAGATGATCCATCCATTGATGGCCCAGCTTATCTAAACTGGGATGATGTAACAGCACGGTCAAAAATTAAAAAAGCCGAATTGCCGATCGATCAAAAAATAGTATGCTTTGATGAAATTCATAAATTTAAACAATGGCGTTCACTCATTAAAGGCATCTATGATACCAAAAAGAATAAATTCAAGTTTTTAGTTACAGGCTCGGCTCGACTGGATCATTATCGCCGTGGAGGCGATTCGTTACTAGGACGTTATCGCTATGTTCGCCTTCATCCATTAACAATTAACGAACTTGCTTCTTTTGACGCTAATACCACCGAAGCACTATTAAAAATGGGAGGATTTCCTGAACCATTTTTTGAGGGCTCGGAACGCAGTTTAAAGTTATGGCAAAATGAGCGCTTATATCGAATCATCAATGACGATATAAGAGATCTTGAAAAAGTTCAGGAAATAAGTTCTATAGAATTATTGGCAGATGCCCTCCCTTCACGTGTTGGATCTCCGCTTTCACTCAATAACCTTGCAGGTGATCTTGAAGTGCACCATGCAACAGTAAAAAATTGGGTGAATATATTAGATAACGTTTATTACTCATACCGTATTGCACCTTATGGTGCTCCCAAAATTAGAGCGGTAAAAAAAGAACAAAAGTTATATTTATGGGATTGGAGCACCATAGAAGAAAAGGGCCTACGTTTTGAGAACATGGTCGCCAGTCACCTCTTGAAGTATTGTCACTTTTTAGAGGATAGTGAAGGCGAACGAATGGAGTTACGCTTTCTAAGAGATACGGATAAAAGAGAAATTGATTTTGTGGTACTAAAAAATAAAAAACCACTCTTTGCCGTCGAATGTAAAACAGGAGAGCGCAATCTATCTCAACATATCGGGTATTTCAAAGAACGAACATCCATCCCCAAATTTTACCAAATTCATCTAGGAACCAGACACGTTCAAGTTGATGACCGAAGTACCATCATGCCGTTCTGGCGTTTTTGCAAAGACATTCTTTCTTAATTACGGACGTGGATCCATTGACACTACCACTTCTGCAATAAATAATAAATTTTAAGAACAAGATGTAACGTATCGCTCTGCCAAAATTGCGGCCATGCACCCAGAGCCTGCGGCAGATATTGCTTGTCTAAAATGTGGATCTTGAACATCTCCACACGCAAAAACACCAGCAACATTTGTTTCACCGTGATTTTTTGTTTTTATAAATCCAGCAGCATCTAGTTCGATTTGATTTTCCAAAAACTTTGTATTTGGTGTATGACCGATGGCCATAAATAATCCATCGGTACTATGTTTTTCTTCTTTATTTGTAAGAAGATTTTTTATAACTACAGATGTTAGACCAGAATTATCATAGATTAATTCAGAAACTGTGCTATTAAGAATAAGCTTTATTTTTGGATTTTTTTTAACTCGTTCTTGCATTGGTTTTGATGCTTTAAACTCATCGCGACGATGTACAAGATAAACTTCTTTTGCAAACTTTGTTAAAAAAGTTGCCTCTTCCATCGCCGTGTCGCCACCACCAACTACAAAAACTGTTTTATTTCGATAAAAGAATCCGTCACAAGTGGCGCAGGCACTAACACCTCTACCGATCAACTCTTGTTCGTGAGGAAGGCCTAAATATTTTGCACTAGCACCAGTTGAAATAATTATACTATTTGCAATAATTGTTTCGGATGCTGTTTTAATTTCAAAAGGCTTTTTTGAAAGATCTGCTTTTATTGCACTTTCTGCAATAAATTTTGCACCAAATTTTTGTGCTTGCTCTTTCATCCTATTCATAAGCTCAGGGCCAGATATGCCTTCTGGAAAACCAGGGAAATTTTCTACTTCAGTCGTTGTTGTAAGTTGCCCTCCAGGCTGATTTCCTTCTAAAACGATGGGATTTAGATTTGCTCTAGAAGTATAAATTGCAGCAGTAAGACCAGCGGGCCCTGTTCCAATAATTAAACAATCAGTGGTAATCATTACTCATCCTCAGAGAATTCTTCATCAGGCATGCTGTTTTGCATTTTCATTGCTTCCATCTGTGCCTCGGCCTCTTCTTGTAACGCAACCTCTTTTTTTATATTTTCAGGGCGATCATCTAATTCTGGATTTAGTTCATAGTACGCCTTAACACTTACCAAATCGTTTGGATTTGGTGCTTCTTTGGTTGTTTTATACTTTCTTTGAGTCATCGTGCACTGGTATTCATAAACACGTTTAAAGCTTTTTTTTGCCATTTGAGCATCATCCTTTGTGCGTAATTACTAATTTTATTAGAGGGGCCTTAAGAGTCTTTATACTAAATAGGCCGCTTTTGTGCAACATGAACTTCTTTAACTCGCAAAAAAACCGACCAAAAGGCTTTTGTTTTAAGTGTTGAATGGTGCTTTTTGCCTTAGATGTTTGAATTTTGGGTAAGTGTTAAAATATTTAATTATGAGAGGTGCAGTAAAATGTTTATGAAAAAAATAGATTTCTATCTAGCATTGCAGATTTTAATTGTTTTTTGTTTGTCTATAAATGTCAAACCTGTTTTTGCAGAAACCTTTCATAAAATTAAAATTTTAGAACTAAACAAAGATAAGAGTGCCGTTAAAATTGATTACGGTTTACTTGATGGGGTAAAGGCATTTTCTAAAGGAAAAATTTATTGGCAGCGAAGTGAACG
The DNA here is from genome assembly GCA_964497525.1 of uncultured Bacteriovoracaceae bacterium. Taxonomy (GTDB): domain Bacteria; phylum Bdellovibrionota; class Bacteriovoracia; order Bacteriovoracales; family Bacteriovoracaceae; genus CAZCDT01. The sequence continues at coordinate 3,269 of CAZCDT010000025.1, read as the reverse complement.
TTATCCTGATTTAACTCTAGTGGCAGAAATAGAGGCGATCAAATCAGTTGATAGAACATCTTTATGGCGAGTTATAAAATTTCACAAAAAAGAGTTCCTAGAAAAGAATCAAACTCTTGTTTTTGTTTATCAAGATGAAGTTTTAAAAGGCAGGGCCGACTATAAAACTTTAAAACGTGTTATGGTTATTCCTGAAATTAAAAAGAGAATTACCCATTTAAAAGATTTAAATCGGGGAGTGCCGGAAGAGATTATAAAAAGAGAGGATGATTATACATCTTATGAAGAATTGTTAGATAAAACTGCGTTAAATGAAGAGCATGATTTAGAGTATATTGAAATTCAAAAATGGAGAAAAACGGATCGTAGAGTAGAGGATGAGCATCTTGGGAATGTCGCATTATTTGAACCAGAAATTTTGCCAAAGAAAAGAAAAGAAAGAGAAAAGCTTGTTGATGCAGCAAAAACAGAAACATTTAATACGACTGTTGATAGGGGAGTTTCTTATGCTAACTCTTTAAAGGGCGGAGTTAATGATTTGCATAAAGATATTGAAGAAAAACCTTATCAAGGCGTCTTAAAGAATAGCTATAAAACATTTTTGGATTTTATAAACAAAGAGAGATTACCGGATGAGGCGCAAAAGCGTCTTTTAGAGCGCTACGGAGCAAACTGGTCAAAAACGATGAGTGATAAACAAATTAGAGATTTTTTAATTACAAGCGGCACTGTTGAAGAGGGACAAAGACAGCATTTTTCTTATAAAAATGCGATAGCAAGAAATGAGTTTTCTTTAAAGGCCGGAAGAGGAATGGCCACTGATTCAATTAATTCTTCAGATAGTTTAAAAGGTTATGATGGTGAGTTTTTAATTGGTTATGAAAGACATATTAAAAATTTTGAGGATTTAACAACCAAGTGGAGTATTGAGGCCGCCTACCATAATACAAGAAATTACTTCTCTTTAAAAAATGCAAATGTTGTTTCATATGAAAGTAGTTATAAATTGGTTGGAAATTATTATTTTTATAATTACCCATCAACAGTGAAAGAATTTATTTTCTACTCAGGCATTGGAATAAAATATGGAAGTGCTTCACTGCGCTCTACGTTTGTCGATAAAAAATATAGTTACCAAATGCAGTCACTGCCATATTTTCAAGTTGGAGCAAAATATCGCGTTATCGCAGGAGATCAGATAAATGATGTTTTACCATTTGGAGTTGGACTTTCTACTCTGATAAGTTACGAACAAACAAAATTTACACCTAACGGAGCAGACAAAGATAATCAAATTGGAGTTGTAAGCTCAAGTGATATGAGATTTTTATTTGGAATTAATATTTATCTGTAAAAGATAAATGAGAATGTGAAGGGATTTTTGCATGATGAAGTTTTATTTTTTTGCTATTTTTTTGATCTTACCAACTATTAGTTTATATGCATTAACGCCAGAAGATGTTCTAACAATAAGAGTGTTAAATGTTTCAAAAAGTAGAAAAACCATTTTAATTAACAGAGGAATTGAAGATGGCATAATGGAAGGAGATCATGGAAAGTTCTATAGAACAACAGGAGTCTTTGCTAGAGGTATTGCAGTTAATGTCTCTCCAAGTCGATCGATCTGGTCTTTGTATAGGGTTGTTGATAAGGCAGAAATGGGTGTTGATGCTGTAATGAATTTAAAAAGTGATGTGGTACCTAAAATAACAGATGATCCGACAAGATCGTTAACCCCTGATGATTATCCTGAATCTGAAATACTTGATGCAAATACCGAAAGTATTGATTCTGATACTAAACCGAATAAGAAAAATAGTGGAACAAGTGATCAAGAGGAGTTAGAAGCTTTAATGGATTCTAATGATAATGCTGTTTATAGTTATGTATCCACAAAGAAAATTATAAATAAGAAAAAAGCAAGTAACTATTTCCAAAAGACTTTAAATGCGTGGGGCGGTTATGTTTATAGTAGCGGAGATTTAAATACAGATAATAATGGCACAAATAAAACAGCGACCGGAACAGTGTCGGGTTCTGGAATTGGTTTTGGAATAGAAAAATATTTTAGTGATCAAAATAGTTTTTTGAGATCATTTTCATTTGGAGTTGTTGGATACAAAAGCTTAACGCATGATATTCAATTAGAGACAGGTCCATTTTTACTGCAATCAGGAGAGGTACTAGAAGGTGGAGTTCTTCTTAATTGGCATTTTTTAAATGATCCGATGGAGCAAGATAAAGTGATCGGTTTTTTCGAAACACAAGCGGGAATGGGAAATACAAAAAATGTTAGAGGGGTAGATTCTTTTGCTGGAAGAAGTACTTATTACCTTATTGGAGTTGGTGGAAAATACTTTTTTGCAAGTGGTCTCGGGATTAAAGGATCGCTTGAATATTATAGCAGAGAAGAGGAGTATATGGTTACAGGAGTTGGGCAAAGCAATTACTCTAATTCAATGACAGGCACTCGCTTGGGCATTGCTATGAGTTTAAGATTTTAAGAGAGGGTTTGATATTATTTCCCAGAATTACTTTTTTTTAATTGAGTTTATGACTTCTCGTGGACATATATTTCAACGTTGAAATCGTACACAATGCCATAATAAAAATCATAGCTTCTATCTAATTTTTTTGATAACTCCTCTTAGCTTTTAAGCTAGGAGGAGTTCGATGGAGTTTTCGGCAAAAAAAATTCAAAATATGATTTATGAAATTAGAGGTCAGCGCGTTATGATTGATAGTGATTTATCTAAGCTTTATGGCGTTGAAGTTAAGATTCTTAATCAAGCTGTAAGAAGAAATCTTCGGCGCTTTCCTGATGACTTTATGTTTAAACTAACCAAAGAAGAGTACAATTTTTTGAAGTCACAATTTGTGACTTCAAAAGTCGGTCGAGGCGGTAAGCAAAAACCACCTCTTGTTTTTACTGAAAATGGACTTGCTATGCTTTCAGGAATTTTGAACAGTCCTAGAGCAATTGATGTGAATATTGCCATAATGAGAACTTTTACAAAGCTTCGGAGTTTTCTTGCCATAGAAAACTCTATTGAAGGTAGAATTGATAAACTTGAGCAAGGTACACATAAGCTTTTTAAAATCGTTTTTGAAAGGCTTGATTATGTTGAAGAACAGATAGCTCCCAAGCTCCCTCCTAATCGCAGAAAAATTGGCCTTAATTATACCAAACTCACTAAATAATATCGGTTTTTACATGGCGATTTGTAACGATCTTTTGCTTTTAAATTTTGCTAAAATACTCGACGTAA
>CAZCDT010000024.1:0-36676 GCA_964497525.1 uncultured Bacteriovoracaceae bacterium | reverse complement strand
CTCAGGTAAATAGCTCTGCGGCACAAATTGAAAGTGGAGCGGTACAAGTTTCTCAAGCATCTCAGGCCTTATCACAAGGAGCTACTGAGCAAGCATCAAGTCTTGAAGAGATTACAAGTTCAATGGGCGAAATTTCTAGTCAAACAAGTAAAAATGCAGAAAATGCAACTCAAGCAAGAAACTTAAGCGAAGATGCAAAGAAAAATGCAGATAATGGAAACAGTAAAATGAAATCAATGATTGGTGCGATGAAAGAGATCAATGATTCAAGCCAAAATATTTCAAAAATTATCAAAGTTATAGATGCGATTGCTTTCCAAACAAATCTATTAGCACTTAATGCTGCAGTAGAGGCCGCTCGAGCTGGTAAACATGGAAAAGGATTTGCTGTTGTTGCCGAAGAGGTTAGAAACCTTGCAGCAAGAAGTGCAAAAGCCGCTCAAGAGACAACGAGCTTAATTGAGGATTCTATTGTTAAAGTAGAAAATGGTGGAAAAATTGCAGAAGAGACAGGTGTTGCACTAGAGGAAATAGTTGGTGGAGTAAGTAAAGTTACTGATTTGGTAAGTGAAATTGCTGCAGCATCGACAGAGCAAGCACAAAGCATGAATCAAATAAGTGCAGCTCTTTCTCAAATTGATCAAGTTACTCAAAGAAACACTGCTAGTGCAGAAGAGTCTGCTGCTGCTGCAGAAGAGTTATCAAGTCAAGCAGTAGAACTAAATGGAATGGTTGGCCAATTTAAACTTGCCAAAAAAGTTGAACATGCGGCCATTCATCATATAAGACCTGCTTCTGCAAAAATTAAGAAGGCAAGTGGAGATGATTCTTCGTGGGGAGGCGAGGCCTCAAAACCTGAAATTGTGTTAGATGATAAAGAGTTTGGGAAATATTAGTTTTGTTGTACTGGAGCGTATATGGCATCATCAGATGCAGCACTAAGCGATGATTTAGTTTGTGAGTTTGTAGCAGAGTGTGTGGAAATGCTTGATCAGGTTGAACCTGAAATGCTTTCCGCATCCTGCCTTGATGGGCCTTTGGCAGACAAGGTTTTTCGGCCACTTCACTCTTTAAAAGGAGTGGCCGGAAGCTTTGGCCTTGATACAATAACCTATGTTGCTCATACTGCTGAAACATTTTTATCTCTTTTTAGAAATGGTAGTGTCACATCTAATTCAACTCATCACATAGAGGCCTTTTTAAAAACTTTTGATTTGCTTAGACAAATTTTAAGTAGTGTAGAAGAAAATAAAAATGATAAAGGTTTTGAAGATGAGGCATACGAAATCATTAAGATGTTTGAGCTATTAACAAAAGAGTTGATATCTGGTGAAGTAAATCCTGATATTAAAGGATTCGATGATAAAGTAATTCCGATAGAAAAAGAAAAAATAGTTCAAGTAGAACAGAATACTTTTGAGGAAAGTGAAGAGTTTAAAGTCGAAATAACCCAAGAGATGATGGATGGTTTTAAATCAGAGTCGCTTGAGGCCTTTGAAGTTGTCGAGCGAAATTTATTAAAATTGATAGAAAAACCAGATCCAGAGCTTTTGCATTCAACGTTTCGATATATTCATAGTTTCAAAGGAAATTGTGGAATCTTTTCATTATCTGACATGGAAAAATTAGGCCATAAAATGGAAACAGTTTTAGGGATGATTTTACATGAAGAGATAAAAGGCGATAATTTAATTTATGATTTAATTGTCAAAATTGTCGATGCGCTAAAAGAAAGTATTAGTAGTTTAGAGGTTGAAAAAGAAAATAAAGTTGTAGGTGTTGATCTTTATTTGGAACTTTTAGATAATGCTTGTCTTGAAAAAAGACCTGAAAAAAAAGAAAAAATAGTATCTCCCCCAGTGCAAATGAACTTAGAAAGTAGTAACGGTTTGAAATTTGAAACTGGAGTTGCCGTAAATTCAACAACCGCCCCACCTGTTGTTGAAAAAATAAAAGAAGAAAAAGAGCAAAAATCACAACAGATAAAAAGTGTTGCTCAAACAGATATTAGAGTAAGTACCGCCAAACTTGATAAATTAAACAACTTGATGGGAGAGTTAGTTACTGCAAAAACGATGGTGCTTGAAAACATTAAGCATATTGTAAATAGTGATGAAAATGAAATCTTAGAAAAAGCGATTCATTTTTTCAGTAAAACAGTAAACGATTTGCAAGATGTTGCTGTTGATATCAGAATGGTTCCAGTTTCAGGGCTTTTTAATAAAATGATTAGAGTTGTTCACGATATTTCTAAAAAAGCACAAAAAAAAGTAAATTTGTTATTTGAAGGTGAAGAGACAGAAATTGATAAAACTCTTTTAGAGAAAATTTCAGATCCATTAGTACATATGATAAGAAACTCTGTTGATCACGGAATTGAAAGTAGTGAACAAAGAATTGCACAAGGTAAAAATCCCGTAGGAACAGTTATTCTGAGTGCCAAGCAAGAGGCGGGAGAAGTTTGGATCATTATAAGTGATGATGGAAAGGGATTAGATCGAGAAAAAATTATAAAAAAAGCGATTGAAAATAAATTGATTCAAGATGATGGATCAAGTCTTAGTGACCAAGAAGTATTTAAAATGATTTATTTGCCAGGATTTTCAACAGCAGAAAAAGTAACCGATATTTCAGGACGTGGCGTTGGAATGGATGTGGTAATGCAAAACGTAAAGGCCCTAAATGGTAGAATTGATATTACAAGCACTAAAGGTATTGGTTCAAAATTTTATATAAAAATTCCGCTAACACTTGCCATAATGGATGGAATGTTAATGCAGGTTGGGCACGTAAAATATATTCTTCCTGTAAGCAGTATTCAAGAAATCGTGAAAGTAAAAAAAGAGGAAGTAACAAGTATAATGGCATCTCAAAAACTAATAGATATTAGAGGAAAATTAATTCCAATAACAAGTCTTGCTTATCTACATGGTATGAACGAGACCGAAAATGAGTCAGATGATGCTGTTGTTGTTGTTATGTCGTCAGGAGGTCATGTCATGGCGCTTCTAGTTGACGAAATACTTGGTCAAAATCAAACAGTAGTAAAGCCTCTTTCTAAAATTTTTCAAGGGTTAAAAGGGGTTTCTAGTTGCTCTATTTTAGGCGATGGAGAGGTTAGTTTGATTTTAGATGTAAATGGTTTAATAGATTTATCACTTCATAACAAAATAAATCAGAATAGTGATTTAATACAAGTGGATAGTGTATGAATCGGGCCATTGAGTTAAATGATAGTGCTGAAATATCTTGTATGGAAATTTCAGATGAAGAGTTTAAAAAACTTGCAGGATTTATCTATACAAATTTTGGTATTCATTTACCAGAAGTAAAAAAAACACTCGTAATTAGTAGACTTCAAAAAGTTGTCAAATCACTAGGGCTTAAGACATTTAATGAGTATTACAAGTGGTTAGTAAACGACAAAACAGGTAATGGAATAAGTGTTTTAATTAATCAGATTTCGACAAACTTTACTTATTTTTATCGAGAAGAACATCATTTTGAATATTTTTATAGATCAGCTCTACCCGAGATCGTAAAAAAATTACAAAATCAAAAACAAAAAGATTTAAGAATTTGGTGTGCAGGATGTTCTAGTGGTGAAGAAGCTTACATGCTTGCAATTTTGCTTCGGGAATTTTTAGGCCTTGATTATTCTTCATGGGATGCTGGAGTTCTTGCCACAGATATATCTCAAAGAGTATTAGATATTGCAAAAAATGGAGTATATTCATTGCAGTCAATTAAAAGAGTACCGGGGCATTTAGCACGAAAATATTTTAAACACTTAAATCGAGATGATGTTGAAGTGTTATGCCCAGCAAAAGATGATGTTTTATTCCGTCGCTATAATTTAATGAACATAACACCTCCATTTAAAAAACAGTTTGATACAATTTTTTGTAGAAATGTAATGATCTATTTTGATCAAGAAACAAAACATGAAGTTGTAAAAAGATTTGTAAATCTTTTATCAAAAGGAGGATATCTTTTTATCGGTCATTCGGAATCTCTTGGGCGTGATTGGCCAGAGCTTAAGTATATTGCACCTGCAATTTATCAAAAGGTGTAGCAAGTGAATGAGATAAAACGTATTAGAGTTTTGATAATTGATGATTCTGCAATGGTAAGACAACTGCTCGCTCAAGGTTTATCAAAAGATTCAGGAATTGAAGTTGTTGGTACTGCTCCAGATCCATATATCGCAAGGGATATGATTGTAAATTTAAGACCTCACGTTTTAACTTTAGATGTAGAGATGCCTAGAATGGATGGTGTCGAGTTTTTAAGAAAATTAATGCCTCAATATCCTTTGCCTGTTGTGATGGTTAGTTCTCTTACTCAGAGAGGCAAGCAGATAACTTTAGATGCTTTAGAAGCTGGAGCGATAGACTTTATAACTAAGCCAACATCTAACATAAAAGATGGCCTTAACTCTATGATTACTGAGCTTAGAACAAAAATAAAAATTGCTTCAATGGCAAATGTTAGTCATTGGAAGGGAAGAGAGATAAAAAAAACAGCTCCTAAAAACAGTGCTGCGCAATTGGCCCTTCATGAAACAACAGATAAAATAATTGCAATAGGTGCATCAACAGGTGGAACAGAAGCTTTAAGAAGAATTGTAAATGCACTTCCGGCATCTATGCCGGGAATTGTTGTTGTTCAGCATATGCCTCCAGGTTTTACACAAATGTATGCTGAAAATTTAAATAGAACTGCATTGATGAGAGTTGTAGAGGGGAAAAGTGGTGAATTAATTTCTCCAGGAAAAATTATAATTGCTCCCGGTGCAATGCATATGGAAGTTAAAAGAAGTGGTGGTGAATATCGCGTTGAGTGTTTTGAATCAGAAAAAGTAAATGGCCACTGCCCTTCAGTAGAGGTGTTATTTAACTCTGTTGCAAAATATGTTGGAAGAAATGCAATTGGAGTTATTTTAACAGGTATGGGAGGAGATGGTGGAAAGGCCATGCTTACGATGAAAGAAGCTGGTTCTTATAATTTATCTCAAAGTGAAGAATCATGTGTTGTGTATGGAATGCCCAAAGTTGCTTTTGAGTCTGGAGGGGTTCATGAGGTACTACACTTAGAAAATATCGCAGACAGATTAATCGATTTAATAAGGGAATTACATGGCAAAAATAATAGTCGGTGTGGGTGAAGGAGCTGTAGCTCTAAGGCCGGAAGATGAAATAGTTACTTATGCGCTAGGATCATGTGTTGCAGTTATTTTGCTTGATCCAAAAACGCGTATCGTTGGCATAGTGCATGTAGCACTTCCTGATTCAAGTATTAATCCGGCAAAGGCACAAGCTGCTCCATACTATTTTGCAGATACCGCAATAAAACATCTACTTGATGATATGAACGAAAAAGGTTCTCTTGCTCATCCTGGTTACATTGTAAAAATTGCAGGAGGAGCGAAAGTTATTGATGCTTCAAGTAATTTTGATATCGGCCTTAGAAATATTAATGCAGTTAAAAAAGAGCTTTGGAAATATAACTTTATTATTAAAGCAGAGGATGTAGGAAAAGATTTTAGCAGAACGGTACATGTTTCATTAAGTGATGGGAAAGTGTGGATTGTTGCCGCAGACAGGCAAAAATGGAGTATCTGATTATGAAAAGAATACTTGTTGTTGATGACTCATTAACATCTAGAATGTTTGTTATGAAGTGTGTAACGATGGCACTTCCACAAGAAAAAATAGAGTTTGTTCAGGCCAAAGATGGAGAAGATGCGCTAGGAAAATTGGGGGAAAAAAAACCTGATTTGATTTTATCAGACATCAATATGCCAAATATGAATGGATTTACATTTATTAGAAATATAAAAGATAATCCATTTTATAAAGATATTCCTATTATTTTTATAAGTAGCTTAGCAAATGATGGACGTATGGATAATTTATTACAAATTGGTGCTTTTGATGTGATAAAAAAACCAATTAATCCTGCATCTTTAATGAAAGTTTTTGATAAGCTTTTTAAAAAAGAAAACAAATCTGATGATGGGGCATGGGGGTAAAATATGAATGAAGAATTTAGAAATGCAGTGGATGCCGCATTTATTGATTCAATAAGTGAAATGGGGTTTATAGATGTGGCCAGTTGTGCAGATATTCCAATTGATTCAATTATAAATCCTTTGCCATCTCGAATTAAAGTAATGATGCCATTTTTACAAGATATTGTAGTTGTTTTTCCTGAATCGATTGTTTTAAATATGAAGAAAAACCTATTCGCAGATAGTATAGATGAACCAAGTGTGTATGATACAGTATATGAATTTTTAAATGTTTTTGCAGGTCGAATTTTTCAAATTGCCTCTCCTGATATGTTATTTGAGTTAAGTATTCCTGAAGGGATAGATCTTTTAAAAACAGATTTATCAAAACATAAAAAACATACATATCAGAGTAGTTGCGGTAAGCATATAATTGTCTGGCACAAGTTACCGTAGAAGAGAAAACTTTTTTTATCTTTTCAATAAACGCCTCATAAGTGTATTCTATTGTCTATGAATAAAAATAGACAATTTGAAGGCATAATTCGTGGCGTATCAAGTAAGGGTTATGGAGTAATAACTCACCCCACGGGAGTTGTTTATTTTATACCGGGAGCGATTGTTGACGATTATGTGTTGGCACAAATCGTAGAAACAAAGGGGCGGTATGGGATGGCAGAACTTATAGAAGTTTTAAAACCCTCTCCTTTTAGGGTTTCTGCACAATGCAAATACCTTGGTTTTGATCAGTCAAAATGTGGAGGCTGTCCATGGCAGATAATAGATTATCAAAAACAGTGTGAGTTAAAAAAAGAGAAAGTGATCTACGCTTTAAAAAAAAGAATTACAGGTTTTCAGGAAAATATTGTTAAAGATGTTATAAAATCATCAAAGATTTTTAATTATCGTAATCGTGCTCAGTTTAAAACCGACGGCACATCTCTTGGTTTTGTTTCTGCAAACAGTAACAATATTATAGATATCAAAGAGTGCCTGTTGTTAAATCAAGAGTGTAATACGCTTTTAAAAACACTAAGAGAAAAACTTCCCAATACAGATTGGATTCCCACAAGAGATCATATTTGGAATTTTATCGATCTACACGATCAGATGAGTTTTGAAGAAGTAAAGGTGAATAAAAAACAAGAGTTTAGACAGGCCAACGATGATCAAAATAGTTACATGAAAGAGTGGTTAAAAAAGCATGCTAGTAATTGGAAAGATAAAAATGTTTTAGAGCTTTTTTGTGGGTCTGGTAATTTTACAAAAATCGTTGCAGACCATGTAAGCAGCGTTGTTGCCATTGATTCTTCAGGTATTGCGTTAGATAAGTTAAAGAAAGAACATAGTACTAAAATTTGTGTATTAGATTTAAACCTGTTTTTACCACATTCTTGGCGTTTACTGAAAAAAGAGGTTGCTAAAAAATGTGAGGTTCTTGTTTTAGATCCACCAAGAGATGGAGTGAAAAATATAAAAAAAATGTTTGACTATTTTTTAGATTTTAAAGAGGTGTGTTATATCTCATGCGATGTCGAAACTTTTGCAAGAGATTTAATGGTATTCATAAATAAAGGATTTACTTTAAAAGAGGTTATTCCTGTCGATCAGTTCCCACATACACCACACATCGAATTGTTGGCCTATTTAAAGTGTAAGGATAATGTATGATCTTAAATTTAAAAAACAGTCAAGTCTTTATAGGCCGGCCAAAAAGGTATGTATCTCTTATAAGTAAAAAAGAGTTAGAGGTTGTGTTTGATGTTTTTTTTTCTTTTGCAAGAACAAAACATAAAGAATTAAATAATAAAACAGAGCTTAGTATTGAGTTTTGTTTAGCAAGCAAAATAAGAAAGTTAAATTTTGAACATAGGAAAAAAGATAAAGCCACAGATGTGTTATCTTTCCCATTACATGATTTTTATTTTAAAAAAATCAAATCTTCTCATACTGATCCTATTTTACTTGGCGATATCTACATCTGTCCTGTTGTTGCCAGAAAACAGGCAAAGGAGTTTAAAGTTTCATTAAAAGAGGAAATTATTCGTTTACTGGTTCATGGTCTCTTGCATATAATAGGTATGGATCATGAGATATCTTCTAAAGAGTATGAAAAAATGATGAGGATTCAAGAATATATAATTTTAAACGTAGCAAGAGTTATAAAACATGGATGAAAAACAGTTATTGGTATTAGAGGAAAAGTATAAAAACCTTAACGAATTAAAAGAGAAGATGATTACTCTTCGGAGGTCGCTTTGACATAGATCGAAAAAAAGAGCGTGTAAAATCTATTACGACGATGGAAGCAATGGATGGCTTTTGGGATGATTCGGAGAATGCTTCAAAAATTCAAAAAGAAAAATCGCTATTAGAGGATTCAATCTTAATTGTAGAAACTCTTGAAAATTTATTTGATGAATTTAATATTTTGTATGAGTACGCAATCAAAGATAAAGACCAGGATTCTTTAAATGAAGCATTGCTTGTCTATGATAAATTTATGGATTCATTTTTGAAGGCAGAGCAAAAAATATTATTATCTGGTGAGGTAGACTCAAATAATGCAATTATAACAATTAATGCCGGGGCCGGAGGAACAGAGTCGTGTGACTGGGCAATGATGCTTTATAGAATGATCACAAGGTTTTGTGAAACAAAAGGATTTAAGATTACGGCACTTGATGTATCTGAAGGAGAGGCCGCAGGCATAAAATCTGCAACATGTATGGTTGAAGGAAATTATGCGTTTGGATTATTAAAATCAGAATCTGGTGTGCATAGACTTGTGAGAATTTCTCCTTTTGATTCAAATGCGAGAAGACATACTTCGTTTGCTTCGATTTTTGTATCTCCTCAGGTAGACGATAATATTGAAATAAAAATTGAAGATAAAGATATACGAATTGATGTTTATCGCTCTGGTGGGGCCGGAGGACAAGGTGTTAATACTACTGATTCTGCGGTAAGAATAACTCACTATCCATCAGGGATTGTGGTTACATGTCAAAATGGCCGATCTCAAATTCAAAATAAGGCCCAGGCGATGATGGTTCTTCGCTCAAGACTTTTCGAAATGAAAATGAGAGAAAAACAAGAAAAACTTGATGCAATAGAGGCGCAAAAAAAAGAGAATGGCTGGGGTTCTCAAATTAGATCTTATGTTTTACATCCATATAAACTCGTAAAAGATCATCGTAATAATTTTGAAGTTTTTAATGCAGAGAAAGTATTAGAGGGAGATCTGGATCTATTTGTTGATAATTTTTTAAGATGGCAAGTTATGGAACAAATTGCCAAAAAAGAAGGGGTCTAAATATTATGACCGACATATTATCAACAATTAGTCTGATTTTTTTTCGTGATAAAACATCGATAAAATTTTTAGTTGGAGTAATTATTGGACTTGGTTTTTCGATTTCTGTAATTTTGGGCACGATAGGCATTATGAATGGTTTTGAAACTGCTTTAAAAACCTATTTAAGGCAATCATCGGGTGATATTTTAATTTCTTCACATGATGGTCCTTTTGATGTCGATGCAAGACTAAAAAGAGTGATGACAGATAATAGTGTTATAGATTATTCCCCAGTTCGGCAAATAGAGGCATTTGTTATAGCAAACGGTAGTGCCAAAGGAATTATTGTCTGGGGTATTCATCATGATAGTTTTATTAAAGTTTTTGATTTGCCAATGAAGGATTTAAAGGCCAATGAGGTTGCAATTGGATTTGAGTTGGCCAAAAATTTGGCAGTCAAAGAGGGGGATGAAATAACTATCGCATTTGCACACGGAAATAAAGAACACAAAGATCTTCCCCTCTTAACAAAATTTGTTGTTTCTCATATTGTAAAGCATGGCATTTATCAAAAAGATTTAAGAATGGTTTATGTTTCATCTACTTTTTTAAACGAAATTCAAGATAGCGATAAAGTGAATCTTTTGGCCTTAAACGTTAAGGATAAATCGCTAGAGGGAATTGATGAATATGTAAAAAAGATGCAACAATCTCTTGCGGGGTACTATTATGTTCGACCATTTTGGGATGAGTATTCAACGCTTTTAAAGGCGGTGCAAGTAGAAAAATTTATGATTGGCACAATTTTACAAATCGTTGTCGTTGTCGCAGTTTTTAATCTTATTGCTTTTATTATTTTTATCAATGAGAAAAAGGCCAGAGAGATTTTTTTACTGCGAGCGTTAGGATTATCTAATAGGTCGTTATATCGAGTATGGCCATTTGTTTTGTTAGCGATTTGGATGCTTTCATCTATAATTTCTATCCCAATGATTTTCTTCTTTGATTATTTATTACACTCTTGGTCTCTATTTGAGTTACCTGGAAATATTTATGCTCTTGGAAGGCTTAGTGTTGAACTTAGCTTATATGATTACGGAAAGGTATTTATATTTTCTTTGTGTTGGATTATTTTGATCTCGCTTCCTTTGTTATACCGTTTAGCAAATAAAAAAATAGCTCATGCTCTACGTAAGGAGTTTTCTTAAATGATAACGAAAAAGAGTATAGTAGAACTACGGGATGTAAAAAGACATTTTGGCATGGTAAAGGCCTTAAATGGGGTAACTTTAGAATTGCTTCAAGGAGAGCAATATGTAATTCAGGGAGCATCTGGGTCTGGCAAATCAAGTCTGTTGTATTTAATCGGTGGATTAGATACCCCAACATCAGGGGATGTTGTTGTTTCAGATAAAAACTTGGCAATGATGTCTGATGATGAATTGGCCGCATTTAGGAATAGATATGTTGGTTTTGTCTTTCAGTTTCATTTTCTACTTCCTTCAATGACTGCCAAAGCAAATATTTTATTGCCAGCAAAAATTGCAGGGATAAAAGAAGATAGCTTGCACGATGAACTAATGAGATTGGCCCTGTTTTTAGATGTTGTTCATTGTCTTAATAAGTTTCCATATGAGCTTTCTGGAGGAGAGCAGCAGCGCATAAATCTTTTGCGGGCAATTTTACTGCGCCCAAAGTTACTGCTATGTGATGAACCAACAGGTGATTTAGATTCTGTCAATGGTCAAAAGGTTGTGGAGCTTTTACTTGAATTATCAAAAGAGTTTGGAACAACTTTGGTTATGGTTACCCATGACAATAACTTGGCCTTGAAATTTGAAAAGCGTATTTTTATGAAAGATGGTCTTATTTGTGATAAAAATCAGGCCAAACAAGTATAAATATATTTGTAAGATTGTATCTTAATTGGTAGCCTTTTTTTGGTATTTTAATATTTATATATCGTGTTTCCTAAAGTTTTAGGAAACAAAAAATAAAATGGATCAAATTTGTATTCAATAAGATATTTGTTTTTGTTGTTTGTTTTATTTTTTGCCTTTAGCAACTCTTATGCTGCCCAAGATCTTGGTAAGAAGGTTGATCTTTTTAAGATCGATGAGATAAAAGTAGAGGGGGTAAAAAAAGTCGAAAAAGAGGCAATTTTAGAGAAGATTTCTTCTCGGTCAGGGATGGTACTAGATAACTATCTTTTAAAAAATGACATAAAAAAAATCTATGAGATGAAGTATTTTGAATGGGTTGAGGCCCACCAAGAAGATCGATCGGGAAAAAATATATTGATTTTTAAGGTTAAAGAAAAACCTATTATCACAAAGATATTTTTTGAGGGTAATTCCGAAATAGGTCAAGATGATCTTCAGGGACTTGTTAAGACTAAAGAGTTTTCAATTGTAGACATTAATACAATAAAAGCAGATGTTGGTATTTTGGCAAAGCATTATGAAGAGAAGGGATTTTATCTTGCAAATGTTGATTATTCGCTAAAGTTTTTAAATGATGAAAATGTTGAGCTAACCTTTAATATTTCAGAGTTTGAAAAGGTAAGAGTTAAAAAAGTCATTTTTTTAGGTAATGTGGCATTTAAAGATGAACAATTAAAAGAAATTATGGAAACAAAGGAAGAGTCTTTGTTTTCTTTTATGAATGGGACGGGGAATTTTAAAGAGCTTAATTTTCAAAATGATATTGAACGACTTAAGTATTTCTATAAGACAAAAGGTCATTTGCAAATAAATGTTGGTTCTCCTCAAATTACGGTATCTGAGGATAAAAGATGGGTTTTTATTACTATAAAGCTTATCGAAGGACCTGTATTTACGGTGAACAACATTACTTTTCAGGGCGAGTTGCTGTTTTCTGAAGAAAACCTGCGCGAGAAAATAGAACTAAAACAAAATGCTACGTATTCAGAAGATAATTTAAGAAAAGATATTCAGGTCTTAACAGAGCTGTATCAAGATGAAGGATATGCATTTGCCAACGTTTTAAGGACCTTAGAAATTGTTCCAGGAGAAAATAAGGTTGATATTGAGTTTTCTTTTGAAAAAGGTAAATTGGCCCATTTTGGACGAGTTATTATTAAAGGAAATACAAAGACAAGAGATAAGGTTATTCGGAGAGAGTTAACAATTAAGGAAGGGGCAAAGTTTTCTGGTTCAGCTCTTCGAATTTCAAAAGAAAATGTTAATAGACTTGGTTTTTTTGAGCCAAATAGTGTCATTTTTAATACAATTACTCCGCAAGGAAAAGATGATGTTTTAGATGTTGAAATTTCTGTCAAAGAGAGAAATACTGGACAAATTTCTCTTGGTGCTGGATACAGCACGGCATCAGGAGCATTTTTTCAGGCATCCGTGGCCCAGACAAATTTTCAAGGATTAGGACAAAATTTATCTGCGACAATAATAGAGGCAAAAAATTCTCAAACTTTAAAACTTGGCTTTACAGAACCTTATCTATTCGATTCTAAATGGACTAGTGGTGTTGATGTTTTTAGGATTAACAATTCCGAAAGTTTAACATCAAGTTATAAAAGAGATGGTTTTGCTATTCGTGCCGGTCACCCATTGAGTGCATATACTCGTTTATATATGACTTATAAATATGAAGACACAAACATTAAGGCCGTTAATGATCCAACAATTGATACGGCAACAGAAAATGGTGTGGCTTCATCGATTTCATCTGAGATCGAATGGGATAAAAGAAACAACAGAATGGAACCAACCAAAGGTCATTATGTAAGTGCCGTTTATGAGTATGCTGGTCTTGGTGGAAATAAAACATGGGGTAAATCAACATTTGATGCGCGATACTACTATAGCGTAATTGGAGATTTAGTACTTAGAAGTCGTTTTACAACCTCTAAGCTTGATCGAATGGATTCAAAACCAATTCCGCGAACTGAAAAGTTCACTCTTGGGGGTGGGCGAGACATGCGCGGTTATTACTCTGAAGATATCGGTCCAAAAAGACAAGTCTATGATAATGATGGAATCCTTAGAACATTTAATGCTGGTGGAATGTTTACCCTACTTGGAACTTTAGAGTTTGAACATCCTTTAGCAAGAGAAGCTGGTCTTAAGTGGGTTGCATTTCTTGATGCTGGAAATGTTTATGAATCTTATTTTGGAAAGAATGGCGATCGTTTACTCTATTTTGATTATGGTGTTGGTTTTCGGTGGTTTTCTCCAATTGGAGTTTTGCGTTTTGAATTTGGAAGACCTCTTGGCAATCGAAATAAAACAAATGATAATAGTACCAAGTTTAATTTTGATATTGGTCAATATTTTTAGATTTATAAATATAGGAGAAATTTTTATGAAAAATTTATTAGCGCTAGTCATTGTTTCTGCTTTTTTATTACCAACCTTGTCTTTTGCTGAAATATTAGTTGGTAAAGTTGATATTCAAAAAATTCTAGTAACAGTTAAAGAGGGCGTGAAGGTTAGAGATCAACTAAAAAAAACATTTGATAGCAAACAAGATCTTTTAAAAAAAGAGGAAGATAAAATTAGAAAAATGCAAGAAGATTATAAAAAGCAATCTCTTGTGATGAATGATAAAGCAAAAGCTGAAAAAGAGGGAAAAATTCAAGAATCAATAATGAAGTTACAACAAACAACGATGGACTATCAAAAAGAAATTCAAGATATGGAGCAAAACTTAAAAAAACCAATTCTTGAAAATTTAAAAGATATTATCGATGATGTTTCAAAAGCTGCGAACGTTGATGTTACTTTTGAAGTAAGTACTTCTGCTGTGATATATGCAAAGAGCGAAAAAGATCTAACTGATGAAGTAATAAAAGCATACGATAAAAAACATCCAGGGAAAAAATAATTTTAAGCTTTTGAAACCTCTGTAAAATGGGGTGGATGCAGTGAAGATTTCAGAATTAAGTAGTTTGGATTCAAGTTTTGTATTGCGACATCCTGATCATTTTCATCAGGATGTCTCAGGTATTTCTGCGTTTGGTAATTGGCAAAAACAGTCTTTAGTATTTGTAAAAGATTTAAAATTTTTCAGACGTTTAGAGAATCACTTTAAGGAAGTAATTCCTATTGAAATTGTTTCTACAATGACTTTAGTTTTTGAAGAAAAGTTTTATATTGAAAATCTTTTAGAAGAAAAAATAGAGTGGAGTAATATCAAAAATAGTTTTGCCGCTATTGCCACAGTAAAGAGTGTCTCTAACTCAATGGTTTTATTTTCCAAACCGTTTTATGATCAAAAGTATAAAGACCTAAATGATTTTGTTGATGGCAGGCAGATGGGAACGGCACAAGTTCATCCATCTGCTCTAATTGCTCAAAATGTTTTTATTGGTGAAGATGTTGTAATCGGTCGAGATGTGAAAATTTATTCAGGTTGTGTGATTATGTCTAAGTCACAAATTATGGATAACAGCGTTATTTATCCTGGGGTTACAATATATCCTTATGTTGTGGTTGGAAAAAATTGTAGAATTCATGCAGGCTCTCGTATCGGTGCAGATGGTTTTGGATATGTTTTTTTAAATGGTATTCATCAAAAGATCTGGCATTTTGGTAGTGTGGTTATTGGTGATGATGTTGAAATTGGTGCAAATACCACAATTGATAGCGGAACATTTTCTCCTACAATTATTGGCCGTGGTACAAAAATAGATAATCAAGTTCAGCTTGGACACAACGATCAGATTGGCCAAGGTGTTATTATTTGTGGCCAAGTTGGAATTGCAGGAAGTACCAGCATTGGCGATTATAGTGTTATTGGCGGAAAAGCTGCTATTGGAAACGATTTAAAAATTGGGCGTCAATGTCAAATTGGTGGTCATTCTGGTGTTAATTGTGACTGGCCCGATAAAAGTATTATCAGTGGGTATCCTGCTCGTCCTTTAAAAGAGTGGTTGCGTTGTACTGCGTATTTAAGAAAAGTTGCACTAAAAAATGATGAGAAAATTTAAAAAAAGGAAATCCTCATTTTGCTTATAAGGAGTTATCGATGTTATTTGATAAAGAGGCCGTGCTTAAATTTTTGCCTCATAGAGATCCATTTTTATTTATAGATAGTGTCGAAAAAATAGAGAGTGGCAATACTTCCGAGGCAATTGATGGTGAAGTATTGATTTCACCAAAAGACCTTGTCGGAATGACTGTGGTTGCAAATTTTTTTGTCGATCCAAAAATGCCTATTCTTGCAGGACATTTCCCAGGTAATCCGATATTGCCAGGAGTTGTTCAAGTTGAAATGATGGGGCAAGCTGCTTGTTTTTTAGTTTCTAAGCTTTACGCAAATCCACTAGATTTAAAATTAGAGGTTGCACTCATGGGAGTAAATGAGGCCAAGTTTAGAAAACCTGTTGTTCCAGGTATGCATCTTACAATTATGGCCACTTGTTCAAAGGCCCGAGGTCCTGTTATGGGATATGATTGTCAAATTTTACATGAAAATAATGTTATGTCTGAATCAAGTATTTGGGCCACGGTTAAATTATAAGGAGAGTTTATGAGTTCTTTGATCCATCCAAGTGCAATTATTGCAGAAGATGCTGTTATTGGAAAAGATGTAAAAATTGGGCCCTATTGTGTTATTGGTCCAAAGGTTGAGATTGGTGATGGAACCATTATGCATTCTCATGTTTTTGTTGAATGCAATACTAAAATTGGAAAGAATAATGTATTTTTTCCTTTTGGATCAATTGGGGCTTCTCCACAAGATTATTCTTATAAGGGAGAAGAAACTCGTTTAGAAATTGGAGATGGTAATACTTTTAGAGAGTGCGTTACGATTAATAGAGGCACAATGAAAGAAGTAGGCCTTACAAAAATCGGTAATAATTCGTTAATTATGGCCTATGTTCATATTGCTCACGATGTTGTAATTGGAGATCATTGTACGATTGTAAATTCTGTAAATGTTGCAGGCCATGTAAGAATTGGTGATAGAGTTATTATTGGAGGAAGTTCAAGTGTTGCCCAATTCGTTAGATTAGGAAGAGGAGCTTATATTGGAGGAGCTTCTGCAGTAGACAAAGATATTCCTGTTTTTTGTACAGCATATGGTAATAGAATTAAATTAAAAGGTGTCAATATTGTTGGTATGAAAAGATTAAATATTTCTAGAGAAGTTATTTCAGAATTAGTTGAGTTTTTAAGGGCCATGGAATCATCTTCTTTAGCTCCTGCGGTATTTATTTCAGATAGTGAGTCGATGAAGCCATTTGTGCACAATTCAATTGTAAAAGAAATGGTAGAACAGATAAAAACAAGTGAAATAGGTATTGCTCCATTTGCGACCTAAAGCAAATCGGATTTTTTAAAAAATCTTGAGGGTAAATAATGAATTGCTTAATAATTGCCGGAGAGAAATCAGGCGAAGAACATGCCCTCACATTTTTACCACAATTAAAAACACAATTACCTGATTTAAGTTTTTACGGTGTTGGAGGCGATGATCTTTTAAATGCTGGAGTAGAATTACTTTATCACATCAATGATTTTTGTGCATGGGGTGTTAGTGAGGTACTTTTTAAGCTGCCATATTATATAAAAGCTTTAAATCGAATTGAAGAAGAAGTTGTTAGGCGAAAAACCAAAGTCGCAATTTTAATCGATTTTCAAGATTTTAATATGCGACTTGCTCAAAGACTAAAAAAACATGGAGTGAAAGTTTTATATTATGTTGCTCCAACAGCATGGATTTGGAGAGAAAATCGAGCTTATAAACTTGCTAATTCGATACACACGTTGTTTGTTTTATTACCTTTTGAAAAGGAGTGGTTTTTAAAAAGAGGTGTAAAGAATGTTGTTTTGTTAAAACATCCTCTACTTACAACTCATGAGAACAATTTAACTCACAATGAAGTATTTTTTAATGCAACTCCTAAAATTTTACTTTTACCTGGAAGCAGAAAATTTGAGGTACAAACGCTGCTACCTGTTTTCCAAAGTGCAATTAGAGAGCTTAGAAAAAAATATAAAATAGAAGTCTCTTTAGTTCGTGCAGAGTCGATTCCTTTAGAGTCTATGACTGCTTTTGCTGGCGATGTGGATGAAATAGTGTCAGGAATAGAGCTTGCCACTTATTTAAAAAAAGCAGATTTTGCGATTGCGGCCAGTGGAACGGTTACACTTACTGCGGCATTGTATAGTGTTCCTACAATTGTTTGTTATAAACTATCTATTTTTAATGAACTAATGTTTCGCTTGTTTGTTAGATATTTCGGGCCGGTGTCTCTTCCAAATATAATCCATAAAAAGATGGTTTTACCTGAGTTATTGCAGCAAAAAATGACAGTAGAAAATATTGTGAATACCG
This sequence comes from uncultured Bacteriovoracaceae bacterium, assembly GCA_964497525.1. Taxonomy (GTDB): domain Bacteria; phylum Bdellovibrionota; class Bacteriovoracia; order Bacteriovoracales; family Bacteriovoracaceae; genus CAZCDT01. Next base: position 19,043 of record CAZCDT010000024.1, on the reverse strand, counting down.
CTTCTTTATGGTTACAAGAACGTAGAATATTAAATGATATAAAAAAAGAATTGAATTATACTAAAGAATTATTAGTTGGCGAAAATGTCAATGTTTGTTCATACATTTTAAAAGTAATTACGGATAGCAAGCATGAAGAAGATAAAGAGTAAGTTACTCATCATATTATATTGGATTTTTTTACCAATTTCTTTATTGTGGGAATTTGCCTATCGCTTACGTCGTTTTTGTTATTATTATGGAATCTTTAAACAGAGTGATTTTTTTGTACCAATTATTTCGGTTGGAAATTTAGTCTTTGGAGGTACAGGGAAAACTCCTTTTACTTTATGGCTTGCTGAGTTTTGTGATTCATTAAATAAAAAAGTAATGATTGTTATGAGAGGTTACAAGGGCGGGCTTGAAAATAGTAGAGGAATTTTAAAAAGCAGTATGATGATTGGTTATAACCCATTTGATTACGGTGATGAGGCAATTCTACTTATAAAAAGACTAAAAAATGCTTCTGTTGTTGTTGGCAAAAATAGAAGTTCTAATTTAAAACATTACTTTGATAAAGAGCTGCCAGATGTTGTCATTTTAGATGATGGACATCAGCATTTAAAAATTGCAAGAGATCTAAATATTGTTTTATTTGATGCGATGATGCCACTTGAAGCATATAAGAATCCACCTCTAGGCTATTTAAGAGAGGGATTATCTGCCTTATCTTCTGCAGATATTGTTGTTTTAGGCAGATCTGATATGGTTTCATTTGAAAAATTAGATCAATTAAAGTTTTTTTTAAAGAAATATTTACCTTTAGATGTGCCTTTTGCTGAAATAAAATATAAAGCAGTTTCTTTAGTTGATTGTATGGGTAATTGTTTTGCGTTGGATAAATTAAAAGATCAAAAAGTGATTTGTGTTTCAGGAATTGCGTCGCCAGACTCTTTTTTTAAATCAGTCCAATCTCTTGGAGCAAATATAGTAGACTCTTATACATTTACAGACCATCACTATTTTTTACTTGATGACATTTTGCCAATAATTACAAAAGCAACACAAGATGATTGTTTGATAATTACGACAGAAAAAGATATGGTAAAATTAAAGAGAATTGTTAGTGATGAAAGGTTATATTTTTTAAAAATTAGTGTAGAATTTTTAAGCGGAGAAGATGAGTTAATTAATTTGGTAAAAAACACGATAGGGAAATAATGTATGCTTAATGGAATTGTCACAATTACTTTATTTTTGTTTGTTTTCTTTTCTTGTAGTTCATCTACAAATAAAGCAACAGACCATACAGACCATGATTTATCCAAGGTTTTTGAACTTTCAAAAGAGCAAACGGATACCTTTCTAGTTGTTTATTCTGACGAAAATGAAAAGGTGGAGCCTATGGTCGCAACACAAAACAAAACTGCAATAAAAAAAGAACAAAATTCAAAAGAAAATGCCAAAAAGACAAACATAAAAAATAGTAAGCGTGTAGAGCAAAAAGAAGTAATAGCTAAACCGATTGAATCTTTACCAGAATATCCATACCCAAAAGATTATCCAGAGGAATTAAAAAAATATGATGAGAAGTCAAAGCAGCTTTGGGAACTTTTTTCACCAGTTTTAGTTCCAGGAGAATCTTTTTATTTTGTTGTGAAGTATTTAGGTGTAACGGCCGGATATCTTACTGTTAGTACAAAAAATAGCGTTGTAGTTGCAAACGAAAAAGCCTATTCAATTAAAGCTCATTTAAAAACAGCAAAATTTTATTCTTATATTTATCAATTAGATGATGTTTTAGAAAGTTACGTTAAGAAGGACTCCTTTTTACCTATTAAATTTTCCCTAATTCAAAGGGAAACAAAGCAAAGTGTAGATAATTTAGAACTATTTTCTCATAAAGATCTAAAGGCTTTTACATTTTATAAAAAAGTTAAGAAAAAAAAGGAAACAGAGGATAAAAAAGAGGGATATATTCCAAAATATTTTCAAGATTCCTTTTCGGCTTTGTATTTTGTAAGAGGTCTTCCTTTAATTGTTGGCGAGAAGTATGAGTTTCCTGTAGTTACAAAGAATAAAATATGGATTTTAAAGGTTTTTGTAGACAAAATAGAGACTTTAGAGCTTTTAGGGAAAAAAATTCCTGCCATAAAAATAAAAGCAGAAACCCACTTCCCCGGTGCTCTTGAGAGAAAAGGCGATATTTTATTCTGGTTTGCAAATGACTCTTCAAGGGCGTTACTTAAATTCTCTGCGAAGATCAAAATTGGTTCAATTGAGGGTAGTGCAGTAAATGCCTCCGACATTGAATAGTTTCCAAAATTAGATGCCATCTTCGTTGACTTAAAGGCTTATTTATCTTAAATTTGGCGGATTGCATTGATAGATTCTTTGAGTTTTGATGTGCCCCTTTGCTTTGCGAAGGGATAGTGATGTTCGTGTAAGAGGTATTTATGGTAGACAAGAGTAAACAAAAATGGATGGAGAGCTTTGATGTCGTGTACGGAGAAGATGTTGAAGAAGTAGAACTTTCTGAGTTTGGAAAGATTTTAAACTCCAATGAAACAAAAAGTTTCGCAGAAGGCGAAGTTTTTCAGGGGTCAGTAATTTCTATTACTCCTGATTATGTGATGGTAGACATCGGCTACAAGCAAGAAGGTCTAATTTCAATTAAGGAATTTCAAAATTTTGATGGTACTTTAAAAATTAAGGCCGGAGATAAAATTGAAGTTTATCTAGAAAAATTAGAATCTCACATGGGGAATTTAATTCTTTCTAAAGACAAAGCAGAAATTTTAAAAGCGTGGGATCGTATTTCTGAAGCATGTGAAAAAGGCCTACCAATACAAGGTACAGTTGTTGCAAAAGTAAAAGGCGGTCTTTCTGTTGATATTGGCGTTAAAGCGTTCTTGCCTGGTTCTCAAATAGATTTGAGACCTACAAGATACTTAGATAAGTATATTGGAAAAAGCATGGAATTTAAGGTTATTAAATTCAACAAGAAAAGAGGAAATATTGTTTTATCTCGTAGAGCAATCTTGCAAGAAGAAAGAGGCAAGCTAAGAAGCGAAATCCTTGAGCAGATTGAAGAAGGAATGATTGTAAAAGGTGTTGTAAAAAATATCACAGATTACGGTGCATTTATTGATCTTGGTGGTATTGATGGTTTATTACACATTACAGATATGTCATGGGGTAGAGTAAAACATCCAAATACACTTTTAAAACTTGGCGATGAAATCGAAGTTAAGATTTTAAAATTTGACTCTGAAAAAGAGAGAGTATCTTTAGGTCTTAAACAAGTTCAACCAAATCCTTGGGAAGCTGCAAAAGATAAATATGTTGTTGGAAATAAAGTTACTGGTGAAATAGTATCAGTAAAAGATTACGGCGTTTTTGTAGAACTTGATGATGGTATTGAAGGTTTAATTCATATTTCTGAAATGAGCTGGACTGGAAAAATTAAAAATCCAGGAAAACAGTTTGTTGTTGGAGAAAAAATTGAAGCTCAAGTACTAGAAGTTGATGTTGAGAATAAACGAATCTCTCTAGGTGTTAAACAGTTGATGGAAAATCCGTGGGATGCATTAATTGCTAAATACGCTGTAGGCAAAAAAGTTACAGGAAAAATCAAATCTATTGTTGATTTTGGACTTTTTGTTGACCTAGGCGAAGAGGTTGATGCTTTAGTTCACATCTCTGATATTTCTTGGACAAGAAAAAATGTTAATTTAAATGAAGAGTTTAAAAATGGTCAGGATATTACAGCTTTAGTTCTTTCAGTTGATAAAGAAAACCAAAAATTTTGCCTTGGTATCAAACAACTAGAAGAAGATCCATGGAAGAAAATCGAAGAGCGTCTTCCTGTTGGAACAGTTGTTGAATCTGAAGTTGTAAGAGTTACTGATTTTGGTGCATTTGTTGAGCTTGAAACAGGACTTGAAGGACTTATTCATATTTCGGAAATGTCTGAGGAGCGAGTTGAGAGACCATCTGATGTATTAAAGAAAGGTGATAGACCAAAAGCAATGGTTATTTCTGTAGATAAGGAATCAAAAAAGATTGCACTTTCTATGAAAGCTGCAGTTCATGCAGAAGAGAGAGGTTCTGCTGGTTCTTATAAAGCAGAAGAATCTAGAACAACAACGATGGCAGAAAAGCTTAAAGGCTTTAATGTAAAAGAATAACTTTTAAAATAAAAGTTTATTCAAAGGGCCATCTTTTATAGATGGCCTTTTTTATAAACAGGATGTTTTGTATGCCGCCGAAGCACGTGATGTGCGAGAGGCGGCGATAAACAGGATGTTTTGTATGCCGCCGGAGCACGTGATGTGCGAGAGGCGGCGATAAGGATGTTTTGTATGCCGACGAAGCACATGATGTTTGACAAGTCGGCGATAAACAGGATGTTTTGTATGCCCCGACAAAGTTCAGGATGGTTGACAAGTCGGCGTTGGAGAGAAGGTGAGTGTTATTTTAGTTACCGATAATGTCGTGGCCCAAAGTATAATTGAATCTTTTTTAAAGTTAAGACAGATTCAAGTTTTTAGTTATCAAAGTTTTGAATGTTGGCCAGGTATCGTGGAGAATATTTCTGTAAATATTGTTATTGTTGATAAGGCAATTTTACAGGATGCTAAAGGAAGTGAAATTTTTTTTCAGTGGTTTAATACCCTTGATCCTCAAAAAATTAGGCCTATAATTTTAGGTACAGATGATAATCACCAAATCAATCATCCAAAAAAGACCGTGATTGATTGGCCTTTAAGCATTGATAAATTGAGGGCAGTATTATGAATCAAGATCGATGGTATTTAATTATTGGAATTGGGGCCACAATTTTTGTTTTTTTTCTTGCTGTTTATCTAAGTGGACATCTATTTTAGTTCATCTAGTCGCAATAATTCCTTATAAAGTGGATTATCAGCAGATAAGATATATGAGCAAAGTCCAAGAGAGTTAAAGATAAAATCAGGAACTTTGATTCTATAAAAAATTCCTTTTTCGTGATTTTGTGTCGAGATGATATTGGTTTTGCCAACAATTTTTGAGTGAATGTTTCCATCTTGATATGGCACAAAAAGATCATAGTGCTCTTGTTTTGATAAAAAATAGTTTATGATGTGATCTTTAAGGGCAGTCATATCATTTACATCTAAAGAGCTAACGATAAATGATCCTGGATAGCTCTTTTGGATAATGGATAGCTTTAGCTTATCTTGTAACAAGTCTTTTTTATTAAAAACTAAGAGAGTTGGTTTATCATTTAGTTTTAAATCTTGTAAAACTTCTTTTGTTACATCTAAATGTTTTTTAAAGTGAGGGTCGGATACATCGCATACTAAAACCAAAAGATCTGCTTCTTGTGCAGATTCGAGTGTCGTTTTAAATCCTTCGATAAGAGTATTTGGCAAATTAGAAATAAAACCAACTGTATCGATCATAATCATTGGTGGTTTTGAATCTGGATTAAGTGTTCTATAGGTTGAATCAAGAGTTGCAAAGAGTTTGTTTTCTTCTAAAACCAAAACATTGCATAAACGATTCATGATGGATGATTTACCTGCATTTGTATATCCAACAAGTGCAGCTGTTATTGCTTGATTGGCCCTTTTTTTCCTTTGCTCGGATCTTGCCCTTTGAATGGCCCTTAATTCTTTTTTATAAAATTCAATTCGATCTTTAATGATTCTTCTATCCAGTTCGATTTGCTTTTCGCCTTCACCACTTACTGTTCCTCTTGCGGCCCTTTGTTTTGAAAAATGTCCCCAGAAACCAGTTAAGCGAGGTAGAAGATATTTAAGTCGTGCCATCTCGATTTGAATCTTTGCATCCTTGGTGTGTGCATGAGAGGCAAAAATTTCTAGAATAACGTGACACCGATCAATGCATAAAATATTTGAAATATTTTTTATATTTTTTATCTGTCCTGCAGTTAATTCAAAATCAAAGACTAAAAGATTCACATCGTTTTCTCTTGCTTCTTTGCCGATTTCTTCTATTTTGCCTTTTCCTAATACTGTTGCAGGATCTAATTCTTGGCGTTGTTGTATAACATCTTTATAGATAGAGAGCCCTAGTGTTTTAGTCAGTTCATATAGTTCAACCATTGATCTATCGGCATCTTCTAGAGTTGCATGACTTGCTAATTTTGGGCATGCGATAGAGACAAGCATTGCTTTTGTATTTTTTCTATCAATTTTAAATTCATCATCGAACATATTTTATAACCTTAAGATTGCTACTAAAGATAGAATCATAGGATATAGAAAAATGTATTAAAATGCTACGACATTATAAGGCAATGATTTGACAAAAATTTTAGTAAAAATGATAATTTAAGATATAATAGTAAGTGTGTGTATTTTTAATTTAGAATAGATGCTTTTGAGCATGTTTCCACGGAGGGAGACAGTGTTAAATTCCATTCATATTTTTCTAACTCAATTTACCGATGAGGCGATCGCAATTTCTTCGCTAATTTTACTATTAGTTGGGATGCTTTTTGTTGCATTTTGGATTTATAATCGAAGAAAGTTTCATCGCTTATCACATCAAATTCCTGCAAGTGTTGTAAAAAATTACTTAGATTCAATAATTCAAAATTCTACAGCTTTAAAATCATCTCTTTTTAGAGGAGGAGGATTGGAGCTTGGAAATGGTATTCCGTCAGTGGTTCCAGTTGCCGATTTAGCATCTACAACAATTGGAGTTGCTTCAGAAGATTTAGCTCAAAAGAATGCAGAGATAGCACTTCTTAACTCTAGAATTTTAGAAAAAGATACCATCATTTCGGATTTAGAAAAAAAACTTAAAGATGGTGCGAGTAGTGCAAAAAATAGTGTTTCAAATGAAGAAGTTAACGCCTTAAAAAAGAAATTAGAAGAAGCAGAGAAAGCATTAAAAGGTGCTCAGAGTAAGGGTGGTGATACTGCAGCAATTGAGGCAAAGCTTGCAGAAGTTACAAGAGAGAGAGATCAGCTTCAAGAGCGTTTAATGGAGTATGAAATTATTGAAGAGGATTTAGCTAATTTAAAACGCTTACAGCAAGAAAATGAACAACTAAGAAAATCTCTTACTGCTGCTGGAGCCGGAGGAGTTGCCGCTGTTGCAGCAGAGGTAACGGTAGATAGTGAGGCTTCTGGGCCAGGGCCAGTAGAAAATAAAATTGAAGGAGCACCAATTCCAAGTCCTGATGATGATATTGCATCATCAATGACAGACAGTGAGGAAATTCCAAAAGAGGAAGAGGTGGTAGCTGTAGAAGAAAACGTTGAGGCCAGCAAGCAACAAGAAGTCGCAGAAGAAGAAAGTAAAGGGGCCGAAGATGTTTTAGAGCAAGCTCCAGAAGTTTCAAATAACGTAGAAGAACCCGCTCAAGCTTCAGAGGCTGCAAGTGCAGATGAGAATGCAAGTAGTCCACCTCCTCAAACAGCTGCTTCTGGTGATTCTAAAACCGCTGAAGAGTTATTGTCAGAATTTGAAAAAATGCTTGGATAATTTATGAAAATATTACTTCTTGTTTCTGCTTTATTTTTACTAACAGCAAATTTTTCTTTTGCAAAAACTGCTCCGATTAAAAAAACAAAAGAGATTAAACAAATATCTCAACTTGATGAAGCAATTACTACAAAAACTTTGTTGCAAAAATTTTCAAAAGAATATGCAAGTAAAGAAGAGTTACAAAAACTTAAAACAGAGGTGTTGGAGCTAAAGGGCAATGCAGTTTTTGGTTTAATTCAAGTAATGAAAGATTCGAAGTATCCTGAAAAAAATCGTTGGATGGCAACATTTTTACTTGGTCAAATTATGGGAATTAAATCTGCTCCATTTATTGCTAAATTTTTGGAGCATCCTGATTGGATTATGCGTCTAAGTGCTTTAAAAACCCTGCTTGCATTAAAACAGGTAAAGTATGGTGCAATTTATGCAAAACTTTTAAAAGATGATTCATTGCTGGTGCGCTATCAGGCATTAGAAAATATTAGGGCCTTAAGTTTAACAAAGTACGCTCCATCTGTTTGGGCGATGTTGTATGACAAAAAAAATTATTACTCTATAAAAAATAAAAATAAAAGGTCCAGTATTATAAAAAATGTAATAACAACTGTTGGAGAGTTGGAATTTAGTCAAGCAAGGCCCATCTTGTTAAAAATGGTACAAAAAGAAAAATATGCAGATATTTTTAATGAATTAGACTATTCTCTATCGCGCATAACAAAAAAGCCTTCACCAGTTGGTGGTAAAAAAGCCAAAAAAGAGTTTTGGAGTAGAATTAAGGTCTAGAGGTTAAAAACTTTGTTCTATTTTTTTTGCTCTTTCTTCATCGATTTTTTTGAGGCGATTGTCTATTTTTAATGCTTGCTCAATTCTGTATAAAATTGTTTTTTCTAAAATACCATCGCTTGGAATAACTTTTTGTCCTTGTAAAAAATCTTGCTCAACCATCTGTTTTTTGTAGATACTAACTTTTGTGACCTCTTTACTACCTTTAAAGCCTTTTACAATATTAATGATTATTTTTTGTCGTGCCGATTTTATTGTATCTTGCCCATCAAATGAGTCTGCAAAGTTTAACTCGGTTGTATTATCTATCCAGCGAGTTTTTATAATACCTGCTTCTTGATTTTGTAATTCTAAATCGAAACGTTTCATGTAATCAATTACGGCCTTCCATGTTTGATCGTATGTTGCATTAAAAACCTTATTTGGCAGTTCAAACTCTTGGGTAATGTGGTGAAATTTTTCGTAGGATGTACATGATGTTAAAAATAAAAAAAAGCAAAGTAGAATATAATACAAAAACAATCGATATGACATTTTTAAAAATCCTTGTAGAAGATCAAAACATGATTCTACTTTATTATATTATAAAAACCTGCGAATTTGTACAATAACAATAAGTATAACAAAAAGAGTTATCGTCCACAAACTTCCAAACGCTTGATATGGAGTTACTTTGGATGTTTTAATTTTCAAACTAAGATCTAGATTTATTGCCTCATTAATTTTTGTTATCTCTTTGATTGTGCCATCGCCATTAATTATGGCCGTTATACCCGTATTTGTAGATCTTAGTATCGGCATATTTAATTCAACAGCTCGCCATCTGGCCAAAAAAAGATGTTGTAATGGTTCGCTAGTATCTCCATACCAGGCATCATTTGTGAGATTAATCATAAAATTAGGTTTAGTATAAAGATTGTTTAAATGTTTATTTATATGCATTGGAAAAAGAATTTCATAGCAAATATTTGTAACAAAATTAATATCATTTTTAATTGTGAATGAATTTAATCGCTCTCCTGTTGCAAAAAAAGAGACTGCAGGTATAAATGGAGCAATATGTTTATTAAGGGAACCAAATGGTAGAGTTTCTCCAAAAGAAAGAAGTTTTATTTTATGATATCGATCTTTTAGATTAATATCGATTTTTGATTCATCTTTTCCGACAAAAAATGCGCTGTTGTATTGAGTTTCAAAAGATCTCTGAAAATCGGTTAAAGAGACATCATCTACTTTTTGCTCATAGCCACCATAAATTATATCGGCATTGGTTTGGTTAACAATTTCTTTGATAATTGTTGGAAGACTAAAAGGACGATTGTTTGAAAAATAGTGAAGAACAGGAACTGCTGTCTCTGGCCAAATAATTAATTCAGGTTTAAACGATTCTTTTTCTTGTAGTGTTAAATTTTTATAACGATTATAAATTTCTTCTTCTGCTGTCTTGTGGCCTTGTTCGGATTCTATTTTTAAATGATTATCGATATTGGCCTGAACAATTCTTATATTTAAGTGTTTTTTTGTATCCTCTGCGATTTGCCCCGGAATAATAAAGTTACACATTAAAATAGTGGCAATCAAAATAAAGGCAAAGCGATCAAAGACTTTTTGTGTTAAGTAGTTTGCCAAAATTGCTGCGAAAGTGAAGCTTAAAAAAGAGAATCCAACTTGACCTATAATCGGTGCAAGACCGAGATATGGTGTAAAAACAATCCATATACTTCCAAGAGGGGCCGGGAATTGATTTGGCAAAAAATACTCAAGCATTGTGACAAAGAAAGAAAAAAATAGAATCTTTAATGTTGTATCGTTGTGAGGCCACTTTGATGGTTTGTTACGCCATTTTTTTAAAATTAAAATAATAACAATAGCAAAAATATGAGGAAGGGTTGTAATTGCAAATGGTATTAGTGCTAGGTAATTAAGTGGGTATGATATATTTGCAAATTCAGATAAGGTAAAGCTTATCCAGTAAAAGCCAGAAAAGGTATATCCAATACAAAGGAAAAAGTAAGAGATTAGATATTTTATAATAAATATTTTATTAGGGTATATTTTTTTTTCAAAAACTCCTATTGAAAAGAAAAACAGTGCCATACCAATAATCGGTGCAAAAAAGATTTGAGGTAAGTATGATGATGGAAATCCCATCACGATTAAGATCCCAGAAAAAAATGGTAAAATGATATTTTTTACTAACGCAGATTGAAACATCGTGTTCCTTTGTTTGCACCACAATACGACAGAAATAATACCGACTTGTGAATTTTTAAATATAAGTATACCCTTTAAGTGTATCCTTATTGTCGTTGAGTTTTCAAGTTTTGAGCGATTTTGAGGGAGAAAATAATTATGGACGATAATTTAGAGACAAAAAGACATATATTGCAAAAAGAGTGCATGGAGTTTTGTGCAGAAACTTTTTACAAGTACATTCCTAGAGGAAAAGAGGTTCTAAAATGCAGAAATTGCAAATCGATATATATTGAAAATGATGTTTGTGAAGCGTGTGGTCTTAATTTAAGTTTTGATTGGCCGGGAGAGCCTTTTGGAGAAAGATCCTTCTATGCATTAAAAGAAAGATATATTTTATCTTTGCCTTTTTGGGTAAAGTTATATCCAGATTTTGAAGATCCATATAGTAAAAAAACGAAGGAATATGTTCGAGCTTTGAAGTTTAGATACGATTGTTTGAGCGATTATTTTTTAAATAGTAATGATATTAATAAAGCGTCAAAAGAGTTTTCTGATACAAAAAAAAATTGGTTTCAAATAGAATTAAATGATCTAACACAAGAGCTAAAACGATATAGGATTATTTTTTACGATAGATGATTTTACCAGGTTTTGTTGCAATTTCACGAATAGGTTTGATTCCTTTTGAATACTCTTTTTGCGCAAGAGTTAAAGCTTCCTTAGCATCCAATCTACCACCAGAAGCACATTTTCCAAAAAGCCCAGATTCTTTTTTTGCTGAAGTATAAATTACTCTTCTAATTTCTTGAGGTCCCAACTCCGGATAGTTTGACTTTATTAGTGCCGCAACTCCTGTAACAAAGGCAGTGGCCTGGCTTGTCCCTGTAAGATAGCTGGCCCTGCCTTGAGGAGTGGAGGATAGGATACGATCACCAGGAGCACCGAGATCTACAGAATTCATTCCATAATTTGAAGATGGAAGAATTGTTTTGTATTCGTCATGTGCTGTTACTGTTATAATATTTGATAAACCATAGCTTGCAGGGTAGTAAGCATGTGCTTTATTATCTATATTTTGTTCATCATTACCTGCCGCTGCAACAACCAATATTCCTTTTTTCTCAGCAAGTTTCATCGCTTTTAACTCTTCTATTGCTGGCTCAGGTCCACCACCTGAGTAATTGATGATGTCTACATTAGAGTCTATCGCAAATTTTAATGCTTCAATTGTAGAGTTTAAATTATCTTGTCCGCTAGCGCTTGGATTGTAATATTTTAGAATAAGCAATTTTACATCAGGGAAAATGCTTTTTACAATGCCGGCGACATGAGTTCCATGTCCATGCGTATCTAAAGGTCTAAATTGATCTTTTCTATTTTTTGAAAAATCTACCCCAAAAGAAGATGTAGATGTCTTTTTTTGATTTGGAAGATAAATATTATCAGCTAAAAACGGATGCGTTGGATCAACACCAGTGTCTATTACTGCAACAACAATTTCTTTCTTTTTGGTAAATTTTTTCCAAGCATCGACAATGTTTATAGACGCTTTACTTTTTGGATCAATTCCCCAACTAGCATATTTAGTATTAACAATTGAACTGTAAGATTTTTCTATAGATGAATTTAATTTTTGGCCGTTAGCGCATAGAGGGAGAGATAAGGATAATGAGGCGATGATAAAGAGTGAAAGCATCAAGCTTTTTGTTGTGTTACTTCTTGCTTGAATTTTCTCCTTACGTGCTTTCATCTTTACTCCGTTAAGATATGGTTTATATATTAAATTATTCTTTTATATTTGTATCCTTTGTTTTGTTGATCTGTAACAAAACAAAGGATCATCCCCGATTGGCAATGCGTAATGCCAACTGAGACTAATACTTAACTATAAAGCAAGGATGGGGCCAATGTTTTGGATTCTAAAATCAATATATTATAAAAACTGTAAAGTATTATGCTCACCATTGTTTAAATAGTTGTATAAATAATAGACAGAATCTTTATTAAGCATAACTTGGTTATTCTTGAAATTTTAAAAAACTATTTATATCATAATTAAGCGCAACTCATTGATATTTTTATGTACTCTTGATTCTATTTGGTAGGGTATTTTCTTTCTTATGGGGGTATATTTAGCTATGAGTTTTCAAAAAAGTCTTTTCATTTATTGCATTTTGTATTTGCCGTTTATTTGTTTTACAAATATTAATGCAAAAGAGGTTGATGTTGTAAAAACATTAGACGCTCTTGATGCAGATATTGTTTATTCTAAAGTATTTGATTTTTCTTTAATAAATATTCACGGAAAAAAAGAAGAGCTATCATCATATAAAGGTAATTGGATTTTTTTAGCATTTTGGGCCACATGGTGTTCGCCATGCCAATATGAACTTCCTATGTTGCAAGGACTTTATGACGAACTTAAAGATGCTGGATTAAAAGTTATTGGTGTATCTATTGATCAACAAGGATTAAGTGTCGTAAGAAATTTTGTGTCCAAAAATAGTATAACCTTTCCAATTTTATTAGATGAACAATCAACAGTTGCTTCTACCTACCAAGCACATTCAGTTCCTGTAATCTATTTAATTTCTCCTGATTATAAAATTGTGGGAATTGTTAGAGGTGCTAAAAATTGGCAAGAGACATCGGTTCTTGAGAAGGTTAAAGAGCTATTAAAAATTAAAAAAATTGATAATGAGGTACTTGCAGGTTATTCGAGCAAGAAAACAGAAAAAGAAAAAATTGAATTACAAAGTAATTTAACTCCTCCTTTATTAAAAGTTAACTTGCCTCAAAATGATTTTATTGTAAACGAAGAATTTATTTTTGAGGTCTTGGTCTCTTGGCAGGGAGATGCATATCAGTATCGAATAAAAACACCAAAGATTATTGTGCCTGAAGGAGTTTTTGTTTTTGATCCATCATCTGAAAGTTTGATGACTGCAAATGGTCCAATTTTAAAATATGTATATAAACTAAAAATTGCCAAAGATGGAGACTACAAGATTGGCCCTGTTGAGATGGTCTATGGTGCAACAAAAGATAAAGAAGGAAAAATAAGTGAGTTGCATAGTCGGATTAACGGTATAGATGTTACGGTTAGAAAGAATCGCACATATATTTTTGTAACTATTTTTATATTAGCACTCTTGATTATTGCAAGTTTGATATTATTTTATAAAAAAAAGCAAAAAAGAAAGCTTCTTGCAATAGAGCAAGAAAAGAAATTAGAAAATAAAAAAATAGAACTAGAGAATTCTTGGCAGAGATTGCAAGAGATAAAAATAAATTCTTCTTATAGAAACTATACTGTTATGTTGTTAGAGTTGTGTATAAAATATGAAATGCAAAGAGAGCATAATAAAATTAGTGAATTGATAAATGAGATTCGCTATGCTGGTAAAGTTTTAAGTAAAGAAGAAGTATCTTTTTATGAAAGACAATTTGAAAAGTTAAAAGATATGCATATTGCACACTAATTGGAGGAAGAGATGAATCAATCAGTTCAAGCAGTAAGTGAAATGGTTAATAAAGAATCTGGAATCATTTCTAGTTTACTCGCAGAGGTTTCTAAAGTAATGGTTGGCCAACAAGAAATGATGCATCGGCTACTTATTGGCCTACTTGCAGATGGACATATTTTGGTAGAAGGTGTTCCTGGTCTTGCAAAAACAACGGCGATAAAATCTTTATCTCAAGCAATTAATGCAAAATTTGGTCGTATTCAATTTACTCCAGATCTTTTGCCTGCAGATTTAATTGGTACACAAATTTATTCTCCAAAAGATGGATCATTTAGTGTAAAAAAAGGTCCTTTATTTGCAAATATTATTTTAGCAGATGAGATTAACCGTGCACCAGCAAAAGTTCAAAGTGCACTACTTGAAGCAATGCAAGAACGACAAATTACAATAGGAGAAGAAAGCTTTAAACTGCCGGAACCATTTTTGGTAATGGCAACACAAAATCCATTAGAACAAGAGGGAACTTATCCTCTACCAGAAGCACAGGTTGATCGTTTTTTATTAAAGGTAATAATTGGATATCCAACCAAAGATGATGAGATTTCTATTATGAAGCGCATGACTCAAGGATTTGCAGAAAAAATTCAAACGATCTTATCGCCGCAAAAAATTCTTGAATTACAAAAACTTGTCGATCAAATTTTTATCGACAATAAACTTTATGATTATATTGCAAATTTAGTTTTTGCCACAAGGAATCCAGAAGGATTTAATTTAAAAGATTTAAAAAATCTCATTGAGTATGGCGCATCTCCTCGTGCCTCTATTGGCCTAGTGAAGGCCGCCAAGTGTCATGCATTTTTATCAGGTAGAGGATATGTAACCCCACAGGATATAAAAAGTATTGGACTTGATGTGTTAAGACATAGAGTGATTGTGTCATATGAAGCTGAAGCACAAGGTCTAAATTCCGATGATATTTTGATGAAAATTTTTGATCGCATCGATGTACCATAGAGGAATGTTTTTGTGAAAAGCGAACAACTACTAGATGAAGAGCTTTTAAAAGAGATTAAAGGCATTCAAATTAAGGCCAAACATTTGGTTAACGCTAGTTTTGCTGGCGAGTACCAGAGTGCTTTTAAGGGCCGAGGAATGGAATTTGATGAGGTCAGAGAGTACTCAATTGGTGATGATATAAGAAATATTGATTGGAATGTAACAGCTCGAGCACAAGCTCCTTTTATCAAAATATTTAAAGATGAACGAGAGTTAACAGTTATTTTTATGGTCGATATTTCAGCATCCAATCGATTTGGATCTGTAAAAAAATTAAAAAATGAGATTGCCGCAGAGATCACAGCTCTGCTTGCTTATACCGCACTTCGAAATAACGACAAAGTTGGATTGGTTATATTTTCAGACAAGATAGAACACTATATTCCTCCCAAAAAAGGAAGAGGACATGTTTGGCAGATCATTAGAGAAATTCTAACCTTTAAGTCTGATTCAAAAAGAACCAATTTAAATATTCCTCTAGAGTTTATTGGAAAAGTAATTAAGCATCGTGCGATAACATTTTTAATATCAGATTTTTTTGCACAAGATTACGAAACACAACTTAAAACATCTGCCAAACATCATGATTATATTGCGATCTCAATTTCTGATCCAAGGGAA
This sequence comes from uncultured Bacteriovoracaceae bacterium, assembly GCA_964497525.1. GTDB lineage: Bacteria > Bdellovibrionota > Bacteriovoracia > Bacteriovoracales > Bacteriovoracaceae > CAZCDT01. The sequence goes on along the minus strand of CAZCDT010000024.1, from coordinate 3,432 downwards.
GAGATTATGCCAAGTTGTGGTTATGTAGAATTGGAGGATGCTGAAACTGGAGAGTCCATCTTGGTTGACACTTCAAATAAATTTTTTCAAGAACAATTTCAAAAATTACATGTAAAAAATAAAAAATTAGAGAAGAAATTCTTTGAATCTTCCAATATCGATTATATCGCAATTTGTAATGCTGAAAAATATATTGGCCCATTAGTGGCATTTTTCAGACAAAGACAAAAGAAAAGATAATGAGGATTATATGGAACAACAGCAACCAAAAAGAAAAATAATAGATTCTAGAATGGCGATTATTATTGTTGGACAATTACTTGTTATTTTGGTGGTTGCCTCATCGCTACTTTATTTAAAAAATAGCGAGAATAAAATTGATGATAATTTAATTTATAGAGATGTCGCAGGAAAACTTCAGGCAGCAGGAATTTTAGAAGAGGCTATTTTAAATTATATCAAATACTGGGAGCAATTAGCGATAGATAATCAAGAAAAAGGAAATATTGCGATGACTGTCGCAGATTTATATAAGCAGTTAGGTCAATATCAATTGGCCATTAGCTGGTACTACAAATCCCTTGCAACAAATCTAAAAGAAAATCAGATAAATGAGGTTAATAAAAATATTGTTAATGCTTTAGAAAAATTAGGAAAGACGGCCGCAGCGAACTATACACTCAAAGAAGTAACTTCGTTAAATAAAAACGAAACAAAAAATGGAGGAGATATTGTTGCAACAGTTGATAACACTCCTGTATACCTATATGAAATAAATGATTATCAAGATAAGTTACCAGATAGCATGAAAAAAGATTTTTTAGGACGAGAGGGTAAGATAAAACTATTACAAAAGATTGTTGCTGATAAATTATTGCTATATAAAGCACAAAAATTAGGTATTAGAGAAAGGTCTGAGATAAAAAAACAGCTAAAAGAAATTGAAGACCAGCTCCTTGTTAATCAGGTAATAAAAGAGGAAGTAGAACAAAAAATTGTTATAGATGAAAGCGATGTTCAAAACTACTACTCGGCCAATAAAGATAAATATATCGATAGCAAAAGCAAAAAAAAGTTAGAGTTTGCAAAGATAAAAGAACAAGTAAAACAAGATTATAAAGTTCAAAAAATTTCTATGGCATACCAAAAAATGATAGAAGATATTGCAAAGAATCAAGAAGTGAAAATTTTTGAGGATAAAATAAAATGAATCTTAAAAAAGTTGCAGCACTTTTTTATTTGTTAATACTTGCATTTACCATAAATGCAAGCGAAGTCGAATTGCTATCTAGTATTGATAAGGCCCGGCTCACAACCGGCGATGTCGCCATATTTAAAATTACCTTAAAAAAGAAAAAAGACATTATATTAGAAATTCCTGATGTCGGTCCTAAAATAACTGGATTTCGAATTATAGAATTTTTTAATGAAAAAGAAAGAGAGCTTTCTGATGAAAAAGTTGAGCTTGTAAGTGTTTATAAATTGCAGGCAGACTTGGTCGGAACTTATATTTTACCGGCCATAGAATTAAAATATTTAAACAATAAAAATGAAGAAACTAGTATTAAAACAAATGAGATCTTTGTTGAAGTTGTTTCTGTTTTAAAAGAGGGCGACGAAAACAGTGACATAAAAGATATCTATCCTCTATTTTCTCTTCCATATTCGCTAACTATATGGGGATATGTTTTCGTATCGTGTCTGTTTTTACTTATTGTAGGATTTTTATTTTATAGATTTTACAAAAAAAGAAAACAAAACAAAGAAATAAAAACTAATATTCCACCCGATCAAGTGGCCAGATCACACCTTGAACATCTTATAAAAATGCAATATTTAGATAAAGCGCAGTATAAACTTTTTTGTTATGAGCTATCTGAGATTATTCGCAACTACTTTGAAGATAGCTACGCTGTTGCTTTAACTGATATGACATATGAAGAAATCAAAAAAGAGTTGGTTAAAAGACAAGAGATTGCAGAGGAAATAAAAGATCAGCTACTGCTAATTTTAAAAGAATGTGATGTGATTAAGTTTACTGATACTATTTTATCCAAAGAAAGAGGTAGTGATTTAATTTCTCTGGTTGAAAAGATAATCAAAGAAACAAGTCCCAAAAACCAAGAAGAAGAGGAGGAGTCTGTTGTATGAGTCGCTTTGTTGATCCTTGGTTTTTAATTCTCCTTTTTGCTTTGATTCCTTTATGGATTTACGAGAAAGAGTTAAAAGCAAAAATTTTATTTTCAAATATTGAAAATATAAAAAAAGTCTCTTCTAAAAATATTTTAAATCCGCGATTTATTTTAAAAATAGTTCGTTTTATTGCTCTTTCTTTACTAATTGTTGCACTAGCAAGGCCACAAGCGGGAAAAATATATTCACAGGTCGAGTCAGATGGTGTTGATATTATCTTGGCCCTTGATACTTCAGGAAGTATGAGGGCAATGGATTTTGTGGTTGATAAAAAGAGAGTGGAGAGACTTGAAGTTGTAAAAAATGTTGTTACAGATTTTATAAAAAAAAGGGCCAGTGATAGATTGGGGATGGTTGTTTTTGGCACAGAAGCTTTCACTCAGTGCCCATTGACTCTTGATCATGGAATTGTTTCAGAATTTTTAAATAAACTAAGCATAGGTATGGCAGGAGATGCTACCGCCATTGGGTCTGCAATTGGTGTCGCGACAAAAAGACTTAAAGATTTAAAAGCAAAATCAAAAGTCATAATTTTATTAACTGATGGTCGAAGTAATTCAGGCAATCTACCTCCTCTGCAAGCGGCCGAAGTTGCAAAAAGTTTTGATATAAAAATATATACGATAGGGGTTGGAACAAGAGGCCCGGCTCCTTTTTTAGTTGATGGTTTCTTTGGGAGTACCTTCCAATATCAAAACGTGGATATAGATGAAGATTCTCTTTTAAAAATTGCAGAGATGACTGGAGGTAAATATTATCGGGCAACCAGTACAACTGAGCTTGAAAATATATATACAGAAATAGACAAGTTGGAAAAAACTGAAGTTTTAATAAAGCAATACGCTGAATATGATGAATTATATATTTGGTTTATCTTGGCAGGATTGGCATTGATATTGTTAGAAATTTTATTAAGTAATACAGTACTTCGTAAATTACCATAATATAAGAGGACGAAAACGATGAAATTTGCTCATCTTAATTTTTTATGGCTTTTATGGATCATTCCAGTGGTGATTGTATTTTTTCATTGGGCATCAAAAAAGAAGCAGCACTTATTAGAGCTGTTTATTTCAAAAGAACTACATTCAAAACTTTTAGCAACAGTCTCTTTTAAAAGACAAAAGTTTAAGCGATTTTTAATTCTTGTATCGATTGTTTTTATGATTTTAAGTTTGCTTGGTCCTCAATGGGGCTTCCACTGGGAGGAGGTAAAAAGAAAAGGAGTCGATATAATAG
>CAZCDT010000023.1:0-38059 GCA_964497525.1 uncultured Bacteriovoracaceae bacterium | reverse complement strand
AATAAAATATCCGACTCTCGAAGTATAGTTATCCAATTATAGGGGGTTGACAGGCAAGATGTTGACGGCAACATCATCTATGAACTAAAAAATAAATATACCGATGGCACAACCCATCTTCGTTTTACGCCTGAAGAATTTATTGAGAAGCTGATCGCGCTAATTCCGCCACCAAGAAAAAATTTAATACGCTTCTTTGGTGTATTTGGGCCTCATCACAAATCAAGAGGGGAAGTGACTGACATGGTTCGGCGCAGGCCAATTCTTGTACAAGAGATTGACGATGCAAATAATCCGAAAGTAGGTATTGCAGATAATGAGAATATTTTAGAGCTGGTTCCGGTTAAACCAAGATACTGGATTCCCTGGGCCGAACTTCTAAAGAAAACCTTCAACATTGATGGATTAAAATGCACAAAATGCGCGGGGCAAATGAAATTGGTCAACTATGTCGCTGATCCCTGGGAAGTACGGGAGATATTAACGAAGCTTGGCCACGAAATAATAGTGGTGGCGCCACCGGCCATTGGGCCACCCATGGAATCATACCGTTACGAACCTGTCCCTGATGAGTGGGGAACAGGATACAAAGAAGCGTAATGCGAATACCCCCTTTATTTTAGCAATCTTATGATGTTTCTCTTGTCGAGCGCAGGACGCGCTCGACCTCCCGTCTTAGTATTTGCCGGCAAATTTTCCTTTTTTTTGTTTCCCTCCTGGTATTTGCCCACGTGGCGGTCTTTTGGAGTCACATTTTTTGCTGTTTCTGTCGGCGGCTATGATTTTTTGGATAATTCGGTTAGGGTCAAGGGGAGTGGGTATTTGGCAGAGGGCCTTTATTTTTCCTAAGAACAATTTGCTCAATCTTAGCTTGACACTTGCTAAAAATGAATTAATATTCACAAATATGAATACAAATTCACAAAACAGTCAAGCTACGTCTAAGGCCCAACGCAAAGAGGCCGAAAAAGAGCTGCGCTCGGTTAATATACAAAATGCGGCCGAGGAAGTCTTTGCAAAGAAAGGATTTCACGGCGCCAAAATGGAAGACATCGCCGAAAATTCCGGACATGCGGTGGGTGCCCTTTACAAATATTTTAAGAGCAAAGATCAGATCTATTGGACACTAATTAATCGCAGACTAGATGAGATGCGCCAACTAAATTCTGATGCCTTGACTGGTGAGCGGCCAATTTTGCAAGAGCTTGAGGATTTGATCATGGGACTAATATCGTATTTTCATAAAAACAAAAACTTTTTTTGCATATACGTTAATGAAGTAAAAGGATTCCAGTGGAGCTTACAAGATAATATTGAAGCATCCGTCTATGAACGGTATCAGAATTTTTTACGTGTTTTAGAGAGACGCTTAGCACTTGCCGCACAAGAAAAAGAGCTCCGTTCAGATATTCCGCCATTAAGTATGGCCGTGGCCATTTTGGGTGTGATTAATGCTTTTTTTACTCAGATGGTTAGTAGTAGTGAGAATGCTCCTGAAAACTGGGATGGCAAAACCATCTTTTCAATTTTAGTGCAGGGGATTGTTGGGAGAGATATATGAGGCGTTGGGCAATAATATGTGCAATGTTGTTGGGCCTTCCAAGTTGGGCGACAGTTCGTAGCATGAGTTTAGAAGAAGCAGTTAATTTAGCAATAAATCAGAATAAAGAAATCCAAGCAGCACAAAGCCAAGAAGAAGGGGCGACTTATCAATATCACAGTAGCTGGGGTAAGTTTTTTCCTCAAGTTTCCGCCGAGGCCAAATATACTATGCTAGATAAACCGATTGAGATTGACCTCACTTCCATTCGCACCGCCATGATTCAATCTAGCGCGGGAGCAGCGAAGGCGGGGCCAACCGCTATGGGTAGTGCAGCTGCAGGGGCAGGGGCCAGCACGGCGTTGACATCACAACTAGAAAGTTCACTGCCTCCTTTTAAAGAAAAAGTACAAAAAGATCATTATACTAATGCCACTTTGTTGGTGACCCAACCTGTTTTTACCGGTGGGAAATTGACCTCGAATATGCTCGCAAAAAAAGAGGGGGTGCGCCTTGCACAAAATGAAACTCGCTCAGTGCGTAATAAAGTAGTGGCAGAAGCGGTTACACGATACTTTGCGGTACAGCTCATGCAGCAAGTGAAAGAGGTAAAAAAAGAAGCATTAGATGGTTTCATGGAGCATGAATCCTATGCTTCTAAATTGTTGAAGGAAGGGCAACTTTCTAGGGCACAAAAAATGCGCGCTGATGTGGCCGTGGCCGAAGGACAGAGAGAATATGCTAAGGCACAAAAAGATTTCGAGTTGGCAGTAATTTTACTCAATAATACTTTGGGGACTGGTAATGAGTTTTTTGATTTACAGACGCCGCTTTTTTTGTCAGAGCAAGTCGTAAGTGAAGAAGACTATTTGCGTGATGCTTTAGAGCATAACACCAATATTGAAATGCTCGAACACAAATCAGTGATGCTGGATAAAAAGCATGATGTCATTCGTGGAAATTTTATGCCGACGGTTGGTCTCTTTCTTAAATATGAAATGGAAAAAAAGTACCTAACTACACTGGAGCCGGAATGGGCGGCAGGTGTGAATGTAAAGATGGCACTCTTCGATGGAGGCAGTGACTACTATGATCTGCGTGCGGTTACCATGGAACAGGCCGCAGTAAGCTATCTGTCGCAGAATGTTAAGGAATTAGTACGAACTGAAATCAAAAAATATTACCATGATTTGACTACCGCCAAAGATCAGCACAAAAGTTTACAAACTTCAAAAGAATTAGCACAAGAAAATTTACGTCTTAATAAACTATCTTTCAAAGAAGGTGCAGCTACTGCGCTAGATGTGATTGATGCCCAACTCGCTCTTGAAAAAGTGAAAACTGAAGAGTTGAAGGCCCTATACGATTTTGATGTGGCCCTGGCCAATTTATTACGTGCTTCGGGTGATGCTGCCAAAATTTTACAATTCAAATAGGAGTTCATATGCGTATCTTTCTTAGTCTGTTGTTACTGCTGAGCGTGAGTGCGTGTAGTCAAAAGGAAGTTGTGGTGACTGGTGAAGTTGATGCCACAGAAATTGATGTAGGAGTCAAAATTCCTGGTAGAATTGCAGATATCACTGTTCATGAAGGAGAACTGGTTCAGCAAGGCCAAATCTTGGGCCGCTTAGAGAGTAAAGAGCTGGATGCTAAGCTCATTACCGTGCGTGCTGCAGTGAGTGAGGCAAAAGAACAGTTTAATTTTGCGCAAAGTACTTTTAATCGCATAAAAAATTTGTATGAGACCGGGGTGGTTCCGAAACAACAATTTGAAGAGGCCCGCTATAAGTTTGAGGCCGCCAGACAAAAAGTGTTGGCCACGACGGGACAACAAAATGAAGTGCTTGCTGCCAATGATGAATTAATGATTAAGGCCCCGATTGCTGGCGAAGTAGTGCAAATAGTTTCTCATCCTGGTGAACTGGTCTCGCCGGGCTACCCTATTGTTACAGTGCTTGATTTGAAAGATCAGTGGGTAACTTTTAATCTTCGCGAAGATCTGTTGCCAGGAATTGCGAAAGGCAAAAAAGTTGAAGTGCGTTTCCCGGCCATCGGCCAAAGTGTGGAACACACAGTAAGTTACATCTCGGCATTGGGTGCTTTTGCCAAATGGAAGGCGACCAATGAGCAAGGTGGATTTGATTTAAAAACTTTTGAAGTGCGTGCCAGAAGTGAAAAACCTATCGAGCAATTGCGCCCTGGTATGACGGCCTTGGTCAAAGTGCAATGAGAAAATTGTGGAATATTATTCGATATGAAATTGAAGGTCTAGCACTTGATCGCGTGCTTTTGTTCTTGGCGCTGGTGTGGCCTTTTTTATATGGAATAATGCTCTCTACCATCTATTCTCAAAAAGTAGTTACCAAAATTCCTATTGCTGTTTTTGATGCTGATCATTCCAAGCTTTCACGTACAGTGATTCGCTATCTCGATGCTTCGCGTTCCCTAAGTGTCGTGGCCGAACTCAGCAGTCGTGCTGCGATAGAGGAAAAGTTGATGCAAAATGAAATTGCCATGGGTGTGGTGATTCCCGCAGGAATGGAACGCGATATAAAACGCGGACGGCCTGCGGTCATCAATGCTTTTATAAATGGTTCCAATCTACTGCTTTCTAATATGGTTACTGCTGAATTTAAAACCGTAGTAGGTACTATAACTGCAGGGATTAAAATTAAGTTTTTGCGTAAAACAGGTAATACTCTTGAGAAGTCTGTTGTATTACATTCACCCATCTCTCTCGACATGATGCGTTCTTTTAATCCTGGATTTAATTACATGAATTATTTGACTCCGGGACTTTGGGCCTCGGCCTTGCATCAAATCTTATTGCTTTTGGCCGCGTTGCTTTTTGTGCGTGATTTTGAGACTGGAAAAATTAGACGTTTGGCCGCACTCGCTGAGGGACGTAGTGCCTGCATGTTAATCGGCAAAATAATTCCGTACTGTCTGCTAGGAGTACTGCTCTTTGAAATTTATGTGCGCATTTTTTTTCCGATCTTTGGCATTGATGTCCGCGGTACTGTTTCTCTTTTGGCCATTTTTTCTTTTGTATTTGTCTTAAGTGTGGTGGCACTGGGCACTATGATTTCAGTCTTCTCGAAGAGCACCATCGATGCGATTAAAGTGGTGCTGTTAATTGCGTCCCCTGCTTTTATTATGTCAGGTTATACTTGGCCCCTGCGTGAGATGCCTGTGTGGATTCAATGTCTGGCCCATTGCATTCCTTTGACTGCATTTGTTTCTGGTTTGCGCAAGATTTATCAAGAAGATGTTGGAATTATTTCTTTATGGCGCGAAGTAGCGACACTTTTGTTTATTGCAATAACTACGTTGGCGCTGGCTGGATGGAAACTTAAACGAAAGGTGAGGGAATATGTTGCTTAGCTTACAGGCCATATTCTTTGTGACAAAGCGCGAGTGCAAGCGGATTTGGAACAATTCCGATTTGCGCTTGGTGTGTCTGGTTTCACCTCTGATTTATTGTTTTTTACTTTCATCTATCTATTGGCATGAGCGTGTAACACAAATTCCCATTGGTGTGGTTGATCAAGATCATACCAAACTGAGTCGTTTGGTAACTAGAAGTCTCGATGCTACGCAAAATTTGCAAGTGGTGGGCAATTACCTAAGTGTTGATGAGGCCATGTCCGATATGAAAGATGGAAACATTGATGCCTTCTTAGTTGTTCCCTTTGCCTTTTCTCACGATGTGAAGCGGGGAGTGGGGGGGAGACTACAGGCCGCTATTAATTCCTCGAATATCTTAGTGGCCAATCCGGCAATGACAGCTATGGCAGAAACAGCAGGAACACTTTCCAGTGGGGCATTTGTTAAGTATTTGCGTAAGAACTCCTTAGTAGAAGAACGTGCAACGGTGCTTGCCCAAAATCCAACTCCAGTGATAAATACTCTTTTTAATCCGCGCTATAATTACTCTGATTTTTTTCTACCAGGAGTTATTTTTGTTGTTCTTCAGCAAATCTTAATTGTTGGGGTCGCGTTTAGTATGGCGTTAGAACGCAGTGATCGCAGCAGCTGGCAGGAACTCTTGATGGTTAGTCAGAGGCGTGCCAGTGTTTTGTTCGTGGGAAAGTCATTGCCCTATATTATTGGTAACTTTGTTTTTGGCATTTGGTTTTTACTCGCCGTGTGCGGTGCATTTAGAATTCCAATTAATAACTGGCCTGAGCTCCTCATTTTTATGATTTTATTTATGTGGACGGTCGGCGCTTTTGCCTTTGTGCTTTCAACTTTTTTTACCAAAGTCGCCAATGCTTTGATGGCATTGATGTTTTATTCTATGCCCGCCTTTTTGATTTCTGGTTTTGCTTGGCCTGTTTATGCCTTGCCTTGGTATTTGAAGATAGTGGCGATGCTATTTCCCATGACTTTCTTTTTGACTGATATGCGCATGCTACTTTTAGGAAGCATGGGCATTAAAAACGCCATGGTTTTGTTATGTCCGCTTTTTTGTTATGCAGTGGTGATTACTCTGTTGGCATGGATGGTAACGCGCTTCCTTATTTTTCGCAGTTCAGAGGATAAGTAATCTCATGTCCTTCTTGATTGCGTACTGAAATGAAGTCATTTACTTCAATATTTATGATGTTTTTTTAGAAGCGCAGGACGCGCTCGCCCTCTCGTGTGATTCTTTGCCGGCAAATTCCCTAATTTTTTCTATTTTCCCGCAATTGATTTTCGCGTGGTGGCCATTTGTGGCCGTTTTTGGGTTGCTTTTGGCGGCGGCTAGGATTTTGTTCAAAATTCGTTTAGGATTGGGGTAGGGTGGATATTTGGCGTAGGGCCTTTATCCTTCCTAAGAGCAACTAAATTTGCGGAGTGTGAAGTAATCGTATTTTGGTTTTTTCGGTAAAAACAGCTTCTTCGGTTTGATGAGAATGCTCGCCTTTATATTCTGCAATTGCAGAACCAGAACCACCTGTGAATTCATTGAAACTATAAGGACCTGCACTGTTGTTTAAGCTATAGAGAACGGAGATAAATGACATCCAGTTTTGACTTTCGGCATTCCAAGGTGGAGCAGGTGGGCAGTTAAAAACATTGCTTTCCTGAGGAGAAAAAAACTGGAAATCAATCTGGAGAGAAGGGGCAATTTGGGCAATAGAGTGCAGATTGGGCCAATCAAGATTGAGATTATAAGTGGAAAGCTCTCCGGGCGTTGTCGTGATACTGATGGAGCAATGTGGCACGACGGTATTGGCGGTATGGATAGCAAGTTCACCTGTTCCCTCTAAATTTAAATCTTTTCCAAGGAGTACGCCTTTTAAAGGAACTTTCGCTTCTGCTGCATAATTGTACTTAATTTCTGCTCCTTGAACTTGTACTTCACCTTCAAATTCAATTTCAAAGTTAGCACACTTTTCAATGGCACGGCCGAGCATATCTATATGGATGAAAAATTCAGGGGCAGTAATCATCCAATCCCATAAACTCAAAAGATCTCCAATTACGACAGGATTTTTTTGGGTATAACAATCAATGCCGGCCAGTTTGATTGAGTCCACCAAAGCTGTTGCAAGATAAGTATGGGCCTCAACATGCAGAGCGACTTGTTCTACCGAAGGACAAGTAAGCAGCTTATGTTTCCATAGTTCGAACTGGTTGCGTGCTTGAAGTATTAATGGACGCTGGGCATGTGCATCCTTGATGTATTGACCTAGAGGCAGAATTTCTGCTCTTAAGTGTGAGCAACTTTCTTGTGCCCCAGAGGCCCAAGCAAAAAAGAAGGTAAGACATAGCAATTGGAATGTTGTTTTCATGGGCACAATCTATAAAAAAAGTTCTTCATTTGCTAGACTTTTTTACTTAAATTGTTTTAGAAACAGGCCTTGCTTCGCCATAGATATGTGCGCTTACCCCAAATATCATGCAGTTCCTCAAAACCATTGCTCATAAAGCATTTATTCAACTACTGCACGAGAATGCCCTCCATTAAAACGACCGCACTCCATAATGACTATTCATAAATCTAAGGGGAAACAATTTAATGAAGTCATTTTATTTGAAGGCTATCGACAGGGAAGATTTTCTAGAGATCCAAATGATAGGAAACAAGTGGACCAATCAAAATTAATGCTAAGGGTAGCCGTTACGCGTGCGATGAATCGAGCGACCATATTGACGCCTTCTGGAAACAAGTGCGAATTGCTTTAATTTGTCTGGTTCGAGACTTCCGCCAAGGGGTTGTCCATTGTTCATCCTAAAATTTCCGTGGGGGATTAGTGGGGGACTTTAAACCCAAATTGGCAATTTCCTGCAATAATAGACAAAAGATGAGTCCATGACATTTCGTTGTTAAATTACTAAAATCATTCTTGTTAATTGTGGTTACTGCTGGTTGACATTATTTTATAATAACGGTACTTCTTTGCTCCGCGAGGGGGCACCAACTTTTTCTACACTTTTAGTGATTTCAAAAAAAGCCAGCTCTAAGCTGGCTTTTTTTTTGTCTAAAATCATGTAGTTAGCGATGTAGCAGAACATTTGAGTGTACAATTGTCTAAAAATAATGGAATTATGCTTGGTTCAATAAGTTAAGGAGAAATGATTTGAAGTACGAAAACAAATTGAAAGAAATAGACGATCTTAATAAGCAGATTGATAAATTTCGGCCTATTGATAAAAACCTATTGAAGCAAATTAAGGAGTATTATCGCGTTGGCTTGACGTATTCGAGCAACGCCATTGAAGGCAATACGCTGACTGAAACAGAAACAAAAGTTGTCCTCGAAGATGGTCTGACAATCGCTGGTAAGCCGCTAAAAGATCATTACGAAGCTACAGGCCACAGTGATGCCTACGATATGATCTATGATCTTGCTAAAAAGAAAACAATAACAGAAAAAGATATTTTAAACATTCACAGGCTCTTTTACTTCCGAATTGATGAAGAAGCTGCCGGCAAATATCGCAAGGTTCCTGTGATAATTACTGGCACGGATTATGTGCCACCACCGACCTCTAAAGTTCCTGCCCTAATGAAAAAATTTGTAAAAGACATTACTATTTTCAGAAAAAAGTATCATCCTGTCGAGGCGGCGGCGCTTCTTCATAAAGGTCTTGTTGATATCCATCCATTTGTTGATGGGAATGGCAGAACTGCCAGATTGCTAATGAATCTAGTGTTATTTCAAAGTGGATATGTTCTCACTGTTATTCCACCAGTCTTAAGAAGTGATTATATCGCACTGATAAAACGATCGCAGACTGGAAAAAAGGACTCTTCTGGTTTTATTAATTTCATAAGTGCTATGGCCTATGAATCCGCTAAAGATTATTTCCGTTTACTAAAAAAGCTACATCTAAAATAGGGGAGAAGACATTTTTTTTCGAAGGATTTTTGCTCGTAGAAAAACACATTACAAGTTTCTCCGTTTGCCCGGATATCAAGCATACCACTATTTTTCACCACTATTTTAAAAATCATCAACTGTTAGAAAGGACACTATCGAAAATTGCAATTTGTTTTTCTTCTGTCGAATAGTTTGTAATTTTTCTTATTTTAAATTCCCCTTATTTTAGTTGATTATAACACTTTTTCCGAAGAAAAAGTCTCCAAAGTATATAGGGGGCTAGAAAGGTTAATCCTTCAGCTGACGTTTGATTTATATATCCCCATCCTGGAAGATCATCAAAGGTTATGGCCATTTGTTTGGCCAATACTACTGTATGTGCTGAGAGAAAAAGTATTAATAGCAAAAATTTTTGGGCCAACTTAAACTCATTAAAAACAACGCCAACTCTTGATCTAGCAAGACCTAATGCTTTAGCTACTTCACCAGGTGTTTTGGCACCACGTTTCATTAAACCAATAATTTCTGCACGCCAATTTGCTCCCCAAATAAAGCGATTGCGATATTGCTCGTTAGATTTTATTAATTCAGAAACTTTTAGACAGTCTTCTTCTCGAATTCTTAATGCTGTTTGAGGAACAAAAATATTTATTTTTTTTAGATAATCAATTGATCCCTTTAAGTTTATCAAAGATGTCTGATCACGGTTACCTAAGTGGTGAGGAGTTTTGAGCTTTACTACTCCTTTTTTAAAGCGATGATCTTTTAAAAACATACGGTACGCGCAAATGGCATAAAACCATGGGCATTCCCCGAGATATTTTTGAGCAGCCTCATATTCCTTAAAAAATTTATCTGCAATAAGATGATCTCCATGAACTTTAAGCCATGAAAAGACCAGACCAAGCATTCTACCGTCACTATCGATGTGATAACATGCTTGGACCAGAGTTCTTTCAATATCAGGCCTTTCATTTTTTGGGAGTTTTTCATTGTGCCCGACACGAAACCCAATATATGCAAGTTTAGCATATAGGCCATCTTGTATATTATTCATGTCCCAAGTCCTTTTTTAATTTTATGTACAAATCTTCAACACGATTTTTCCATAAGGGATTAGCGTCCCCCAAAAGAACCCATTCTTTACAAATATCAAGTTCAGAGGAAGTTGGAGCAAGCGCTATGCAGTCTTGATAGTCAATATCTCTATCGGCACATGCGTATAACTTGGTTCTTAAAAGATCGTGACGTCCAAGTGTCCAAAGAGTTAAAGCTTTACCATCAAAAATTTTTTGCAAATTATTTCGCCAATTTTGAGGCAAATCTCGAATGAGAGTTCTTGGCCCATTATTTATCCAGTGATTAGGATTAAGATTGAGAGTTGGATTTTCGTTAGCAAATTGAATTGATAGTTCTTTAATTTCTTCTGGAATATTGGGATCTAAAAAATCAATATCTTTAGTTGTGCGTTCAATCACATCCATAATGTTTAAGGCAGCACCACCGATGACGATTGCCTCAAACTTCTGGTTGCGAGCAAAGAGAAACGAGTCAAAAAGCTTTATAACATTTTTCATATTATTTTGTTTACTCATTTTATTACCCATGTTCATAATATATGATATCATATTATAAGGAAAAGCCCAAATTTATCAGTAGAAATGTTCCGTCCCGAGAGGGTTCGAACAATGTTAAACTACTGCTCGCAATTTTCATGCGAGCACGATTAAAAATAATGAGAAAAGATGAAACAAGATGAAAAACGAAAGTTGGGCAAGCTATTGCTGGCCTTATATTTGGTTTAAAATCAAACACTTATATCTTAAATTTAACCAAAATGATGCTGTGACCTTTATCTGGGTTAAATTCAAACATCATATTAGTGAAATCAAAAAACAGTGATTCTGTTTGATACAAAATATCTCGTCCAATTACACCATCACAATCAATCATCTCACGAGCCGAAACTTTAAGGTCAAAGAAAGAAATTCATCCAACTCTAAGCTTTGGTAATGTGTAAAGATTGAAGATTTTATTTATTCGCTGTGAACCGGATACTTTAACTTTACCAATTGTTTTTAATTTTAAAGTATTTGCAAGAGAAATACTAATATCACTATTTGATGCTCCGGCGTCCAGTAAAAACCGACATTATTTAGTGGATTTGGTATTAATCATATTTTCGATTGAACATGCTTGTTGAAAGAGTCAATTACTATTTAGTTTTAGTGCTTTAATCGCGCAAGCATGTGAACAATTGCGGGATGTTTTTCTTGATCTAAATTAGTACAGCTTGGAATTTTAGATAAAATAAAATCTCTCTCATCAAGATCTATTGCAAGCATCCAACGAAGTTTTATCGCTATCCATTGGCCAACATATTCACAATGAAAATCTTGATTCGGTGGCATATATTTCCCAGGATGTTTTTCGCCTTTGCTAATATTTTCAAAATAGTGCACAGGCATTAAATGAAATGGATCTAGTTGGAAGTTTGTATATAAAACCCTTTTCCATCTAGGCCACATCCAAGCACCAGAAAAATAGGCATTTTTTAAAGGAACAACATGATCGATTTGGAGTTCGTTAGCGCTTGTAAAAACTTTATTAGTATAAGAGTCAAACCACTTATCACTCCAATCTAATTCACACTCTGTTGTATAATTTTTATTATAGGAGTAGTTTCGTAAAACTTGTACTCGTGTATTGCAGTCACTTCCATCTAATTTCATCCAGTGACCAAACAGTAATTCTCTATTACCAACATAAACACTGCCCTCGGTACAAGAGACAGCATAGTTTTCTCCAAGTTCAATCTCTTGACGAGATAATTTTATTCCTGCTTTGGCCTTGGCGTCGAGCCATGTTGCAACAAAATGGCAACTAGAGATTGAATCTTTTGGCAGATGCTTTAGATATTCAATGTTATCAAAATACATTCTTTCGCCTTCGCCACCTTTTTTAAAGGTAATTAAAACATCTTGGTCGTGAGCAAAATTATAAATTTTCCTAATCCCAAAAGAGGCATTTTCAACTTCAAGCATTTGAAGAGGAATAATTGGTGCTACGATAACATCTTCAGCTTTTGTAATAACTTCTCCGGTAAATATATCTTCCCAGGCCCCACCTTTTACGTGACATTTTTGCTTGTTTACTTTTTCAAAACTAGGTGATCCTTTCGAAATTGATTTGATTAAAAATTGGTCTTTAAAATTCATGCAGCCTTCAAGTTCGTAAGGCCAATAAATAAGGTTTGCAAAACTTGAAATTGAAAAGAAAGCTAAAAGGAAAACAAGTATTAACTTCATTGATAACCTTTTTTCTAAATTTGCAGGTTGCAAAAAGTCATTTTTTTGCCGAGAGAAAGTCTATCAATTAGAATCTTAAAATCCTACTTTTTTCAAAAGTGAAAGAATTTGTAATATTTTTATCGAAAATAATTGTTTAGATTTTTCAAAAAAATATGGCGAAAGATAAGTTTAATCTTTACAAATTGGAAGTTTGTTAACTGTAAAAAATATCAGATTTAAGACGTTTAAAAAAACTTGTTACTGGAATTACTTCAATTTTTCCATGAAGGTAGTGGCGATCTCCCCCATATATAAGCATCGCTTTAGCTATAGGATAGTCTGCTAAAAATGTTTCAAGACCTAAAAAATCATCAGGTCTTATGCGAGATGAATTTTTTACTTCGAGTGCAAATAAACCTTTTTTCCCATATAAAATAAAGTCCACTTCAATGTGATTTCTTGTTCTCCAATACGAAATTTCGTAGTCAGATTCTGAATAACTATTGTGAGCGACAAGTTCTTCTAAAATCAAAGTTTCAAGTGCAGGGCCATTGAGCTCACTCTCATTGTCAAGAGGTCCTTGTGGTCTGAGAGTTTTAAAAACGCCCACATCAAAAAAGAAAAATTTACGATGTTTAATAAGATCCCGTTTTGCTCTTTTTGAAAAAACAGGAAGTTCATAAGATAGGAGAAGATCATTTAATATTGTAAAGTAATTGGTAACCGTTTTTCGTTCGATGCCAGCTTCTTGGGCCACTTGAGAAATGTTTAAAACGGATGCTTGAGAAAATGAAGCAGTTTGTAAAAAACGAGAAAATTCATTTATGTTACGACTAAATCCTTCAAGTTTTACCTCTAAATCAACATAATTTTGGACATAAGATTTTAAATATTGTTTTGGTTGTGAGTGTGACCAAACGGTTGGGAGCATGCCACTATCGATTGCCTTTTTAATCGAAAAATCGTCACCAAGTTCATCGGCAGTAAGAGGGTAAAGATTTTTCACCAAGGCACGGCCTGCCAAAAGATTGGTGTTTGCTTTGCGTAATTTTCTGGCACTTGAACCTGTTAAGATGAATTGTAAATTCTTTCTTTCTTCAATTAATCGATGTATTTCATCTAAGAGTTCTGGATATTTTTGAATCTCATCTATAATGACTTGACCTGCGTAATCATCTCCAATCCTCTTGATTAAGTTTTTTGGATTTGACTTTAAATCAAATAGTGTTGAAGCGTCTAATAAATCAAAATATGGAACTTTTGAAAAAGCATTTTTCAGCCATGATGTTTTGCCAGTGCCTCGTGCGCCATAGATAAAATAGCTATTTATGCTTTTTAATGAAAAATTTCTTGAATACATAATTCCATTTTTTCTAAAAAAAAGGAATTAGTCAATCCATTTTTGCTGAAAAAATGGATTTAGCGATTCCACTTTTTTAAAACAATTTTAGTTTACTGTCTATAGTCCGAATTTTTAAAAAACTCTACATTGGGATTTTTTTCCATGGCAAGTTTTAGATCCCACTCTGAGCGCACAGCAAAGCAAGGACGTTTTTTATGATCATACATAATGTCATTTGAATTTTTTAGTAAAAATTCATCATGAGCTTTTTCATCCTTAAATTTGACCCAACGAATACCAATAAATGGGTAAGGTCCGTAGTCTCCTTTTACATTATACTCATCTTCAAGCCTAAATTTTAAAACTTCAAATTGAAGTTGTCCTACGGCGCCAACAATTTTTTCTTGCGTACTATGTCTGATAAAAAGCTGAATTGTTCCCTCATCAGAAAGCTGTATTAATCCTTTTTCGAGCTGTTTTGCCTTTAAAGGTTCTTTTAGAGAAATTTTCATAAAAAGTTCTGGGGCAAAACTTGGAATTCCTGTAAAAGATATTTTTTCACCCTCTGTTAAAGTATCTCCAATTTGATATTTCCCTGTATCAAATAATCCGATTATATCTCCAGGAAATGCCTCTTGAGTAATTTCTCGATCTTGTGCTTGAAACATTACAGGAGTTGGAATTTTAAACTCTTTTTCACTCCTTACGTGATAAACTTTTTGATTTCTTTCAAAGCGCCCAGAGCAGACCCTTAAAAATGCAATTCTATCGCGATGATTTTTATCCATGTTTGCTTGTATTTTAAAAATAAAGCCAGAAAATTTATCATCTGTTGGTTCTACTGTTTTTGTTTGCGAGTGTTCATCAAATGGATAAAGCCGTACACTTCGAGGTTTAGGCCCTGGCGCATTTGCCGCGATAAAATCAAGAGTCTCTTTAACGCCAAAATTATTTAAAGCAGAGCCAAAAAATACTGGAGTTTGGATTCCTTCTAAAAACTCTTCCATCGAAAAATCAGGAATTAACTCTTTAACCATTTCTAATTCATTTTTTAAAGTATTAAGCAAATCCTCTCTAATAAACTCTTTTATATGTGGAGCATCAAGATCGCTTGCATCGATTACTACAGGATTCATCGGGTCGTTTGAATCTTTAAAACTTCTAATTTTTTTTGTTTTAAAATCATATACTCCTTTAAAATCAACACCAGAACCAATTGGCCACGAAAACGGAATGCATTGAATAGATAAAATCTTTTCTACATTTTCTAAAAGAGCAAAAGGGTCCATCGCCTCGCGATCATACTTATTCATAAAAGTAATAATCGGCGTATCGCGCATTCTGCAAACTTCCATCAATTTTATAGTCTGGGCCTCAACACCTTTTGCAGAGTCAAGCATCATTAGTGCTGATTCAACGGCCGTAAGGGTGCGGTAAGTGTCTTCTGAAAAATCTTTATGCCCTGGAGTATCTAAAAGGTGCATTGCACGATTTTCGTAATTAAAAGACATAACAGAGGAGCTAACAGAAATTCCTCTTTGCTTTTCTAACTCCATCCAATCTGATTTTGCAAAGTTGCCACTTTTTGATTTGACCTGTCCCATTTGATGGATAACTTGGCCAAACCACAAAATCTTTTCAGTGACTGTTGTTTTACCGGCATCAGGGTGAGAGATAATTGCAAAGGTGCATCTTTTTGTGTGTTCTTTTAGCATTATACTTTTGCCCCTTTATGTGCTTCTAGAATTTTTTGATAAACCTCTTTTAACTCCATGTTTGCAAGCTTCAATGGAGTAACTCTATTTTGTGGAACGGGTGGCAATCCTGTAAGTTTTTCACTTAATATTAAAGTCTTATTTGCTTCTACTTCATCAACTTTTAAGACAGGTGTAAAGTGAGGTGTTGTTGTTAATACTTCAGGATTTTCTTCTAAAATGTTTTTAATAGTCACAAGCATTTCTGCAAATTTATCAAGCTCTTTTTTTGAATAGCTTTCTGTTGGTTCCACCATCAATCCATAAACTTCAGGGAATGCTACCGTTGGAGCGTGAACTCCAAAATCTAAAAATAGTTTTCCTATTTTTACAATTGCTTGAGCATGTGGAGTTCCTGCTTTTTCTAACTTTTCAAAAGTCTCTTTTGAAATTGTTAAAATAAATTCATGCATTCTTGGTTCATTTTCAGAATTTAAAGGAAGTGTTGGATAAACTTTTGAAAGTTTGTGATATAGATAGCGCGCAGAAAGAACTGCAACCGCAGACATTTTTTTTACCCCTTCGCTTCCTAAGGCCTTTAAATAAGCATAGCAACGAATTTTGTGAGCAAAATTTCCAAAGTGTCGATGAAGTTCTCCAATAGAGTGCACTGGTTTACTTAATTTGTATTGATTGCCATCTTTAATTACTTGAATTCCAGGAATGAAATCGACAAGCTTTTCGCTAACGGCAACGATTGCATCTCCAGGTCCTCCACCACCATGAGAGATCGACCAAGTTTTATGAAGGTTGTTATGTATTGCATCGACACCCATTTTACTAAGATCGATCTGAGCTGCGATAGCATTCATGTTGGCGCCATCCATATAAACAAGCCCACCAACAGAGTGTATTAAATCAGCAATCTCTTTAAAGTTTGTTTCAAAAATTCCAGAAGTATTAGGATTTGTAACCATGATACCAGCAATATGGCGATCATGTTTTTTTACTAAATCCTTAAACTGATTCATATCTATTTGACCGTGATTATTTGCTTCAAGTAAAACAATTCCGTATTTAACACCGTCAACAACTTTGGTTTCAAACCCGGCCATAGATGCAGTTGCAGGATTTGTTCCGTGAGCAGAATGAGGAATTAATAAAATATTTCTGCTGTTTTCTTCTTTGTTTTTTCGATGATACTCCTGAAACATTTTGATTCCAGTATATTCACCATGTGCTCCAGCAACAGGTTGAGTTGCAACACCTTTAAGGCCTGTCATGTTTTTAAACATCTCTTGAATTTGATATAAAATCTCAAGAGAACCTTGAGCATCTTCAATTGGTGCTTGAGGATGAATATCTGTAAATCCAGGAAGAGATGCAACATAATCATTGATATAAGGATTATATTTCATAGTACAAGAGCCAAGAGGATAGATGTTGTCATCAGGACTAACATTTAGATCATTTAACTTTTGATAAAAATCCTTAATCTCTTTTTCTGATAGATTAGGCAAATTGATCGCATCTTTCCCTATTAAGCTATCTGGTAATTCTGGAATCATTTTTTCTTTTTGTTTAACAGGAAAAATAGATGTGAAAAATGAAATAAGTTGTTCTAAATCGCAATCGTTGTGGAGATCAAAAAAAGATAAAAGTAAGTGATTTCCTAGTTGATCTTTTAGGCGTGCAGATACATCAACACCAAGATGAATACCTGCGTGTCTTGCTTTTTGAATTAAATCCTGTGCTTTCATTGGAGTATTAATAACAAACTCGTTATAGAATGCAGACTCCGGAAATGATAAATCAACAGATTCAAGTGAGCTTAAAACTTTAGCAACTTTTAGGGCATTATCTCTAGCTTTTTTTATTGCCGCACTCATTCCTGTTTCACCACGTGCCAAAATTCCGGCCCCAGCTAAGCTTGCAATAAATGCTTGATTAGAACAGATATTAGAGGTTGCCTTTTCTCTTCTTATGTGTTGCTCTCTCGTGCTTAATACCATTGCCCATGCTGTATTTTGCTCTTTATCTTTTCCTTTTCCGACATAGCGGCCAGGGGTAGAGCGAATGGCATTTTTATTTTGATCATTAAACCTAATTCCAAAAATTCCAAGACCAGGACCTCCAAAGTTTGGTGCCATGCAAAGATGTTGGCCTTCTCCTACGATCATATGAGCACCAAGTTTTTTTGTTCCCCAAAGAGAAGGTTTTAATAATCCATTTGTGGAAAGAAGCATTGGATCGATAATTCCAATTGCTTGGATTTTTTCTTCATGACAAATATCAGTAATAGTATTTACATCTTCTAGAATTCCAAGAGAGTTTACTTGAGGGAAAGAGATGCTTGCCACTTTGCCTTTATTCTCTTGCAGTAATTTTTTTAATGCATCGATATCTGTTCTTCCTGTTTTTTTATCAAGTGGAATTGGCAAAATTTTTATTTTTAAATCTCTGCTCATCGTGCATAAAACATGTAGATCTTGCGGATATATGGATTCGCATACTAAAACAGTATCGGAATTTCTTACTAATTTTAAAGAAGTATTCATTGCTTCAAAAAGAGCAGTAGAGCGATCATACATAGAAGCATTAACGGCCTCAAAGCCTGTTAACATAGACAGCGTTGAAGAATAGATCCAAAGACTCATTAGTGTCCCTTGGCCTCTTTCTGGTTGATATGGAGTATAGGCGGTTGTTAATCCTCTAAGATTTGATACAAACTCTGTGGTGAATGGAACTTTATAATTTTTTAATCCATCACCGATAAAAGATGTTTTGATACTATTTTTTTTAGAAATCTCTACAAGGTGTTTAAGTATCTCCTCGTATGATAATTCCGAAGTGATATTTGGAGTTTCTTTAAATCTTACATTTTCTGGAATATGATTGTATAAATCATCAAGTGATTTTAGGCCTAAGCAATTAAGCATTTCGTGAATGTCTTCATCTGTTGCACTTAAATAGTACTTTTTTAGTTCGCGAGGCAAAGCTTCTGGATTGTATGGAAGATTTTTAAATTGAGGATTCATAGAAATTAACCATCCTTTTTAGTTAAAACAATATGTAAAATAGATTGATTCTTTATTTGAAATTTGAAACCAAGAAAGTATATATTATCTTAATTAGTATGCAAATAAATTTAATAACAAGCTATAACACCTATCTTAGACGCAATAAAGTAGCAGGCCATGGTCTGTTAAAAAAGGCCTTAAGCGTAAAACCATCAAAAGATGTTGTAATTTGGGATGCTACGGGTGGGCTTTTAGAAGATAGCATGCTGATGTTATCTTATGGATACAATATTGTAACTTTTGAACGAAACCCTTTAATGGTTGATTTGATCTTAGAAGCAATCAAAAATGCTAGGAAAGATTTTGATTTTCATAATATTTTAAATGATCGATTTTGTTTTATCGCTAAAGATTTTAGACAAGTAGTACATGATGGAGATCTTTTAAAAAGCAATTTTCCTGATGTTATCTATATTGACCCGATGTATCCTAAAAGAGAAAAAAGCGCTTTGGGGTCTTTAAAGATGCGTCAGGTGCATCAGATTGTCGGAGAAGATTTAGATACATTTGAACTTCTTGTTGCTGCAAGAAAAATTGCAAAAAAAAGAGTTATTTTAAAACGTCCTAATTGGGCGCAGATAGTTTCTGATGATTTAGCATATTCTTATACGGGTAAAAGCACTCGCTATGATTTATATCTGCCCAAACCTTAATCTTTGTTTGGCCTGAAAGTATAGAATAAAAATTTAAGAAAAATGAAGTCATGTTTTTTTAAAACTACACGATAATGAGTGTTGAAAAGTGGTCAAGTGCCAGATGACTTTTGTTTAGCAGCGAGTCATGAACTTGTGGCGAACATTTTTTAGAAATAGTTAGGAGATTTTAAGCATGAATTTAAAGTTAAAGATTTCAGCCAAAGTTTACATGATTGTATCTATTATAATTGTTTTTTTAATAGGGGCCTTGATTTTTTCTGCTTCAAGATTGGTTTCAGCAATTCATGAAGCAAGAAATAATTCTGCAAAAGTTGCTAGCGAAGTAGGATACGGCATTATCAACTTTTATTATCAAGAGTATAAAAGTGGAAAATTAACTTTAGAAAAAGCGCAAGAAGGTGCAAAAGAGACGATTAGGGCAATTCGATACGAAGGAATTGAATATTTTTGGATTAATGATACTCAAACTCCATATCCTAATATGATTATGCACTCCACAAACTCTTCTCTTGATGGAAAAGTTTTAGATAATCCAAATTACAATGTGGCGATGGGAAAAAAGCAAAACCTTTTTCAGGCAATGGTTGAAGTTTGCCAAAAATCTGGAGAAGGATATGTCGATTATTTGTGGCCAAGACCGGGAAGTGATAAGGCCGTTCCAAAAGTATCACATGTAAAACTTTTTAAAGAGTGGGGATGGATTGTTGGAACTGGAGTGTACGTAGATAGTGTGAATGCTCAAGTAAGAGCAGTGCTAATTCCAATTATTATACTTATTGTTATAATGCTAGTTGTAATGCTGGCATTAACTTTTATTGTTGTTTCAAAAAGTATTATTGCACCAATAAATAAAACCGTAGAGATGTTAAAAGATATCTCTCAAGGAGAAGGTGATCTTACAAAACGACTTGATGAATCAAGTGGTGATGAAATTGCTGAAATGTCTAAATGGTTTAATGCTTTTATTGATAAGCTTGCAAAAATTATTGTCAATATTAAAGCATCGACTGAACAAATTGCAACAGCAACAAGCCAAGTTGCCTCAAGTGCACAACAAATCGCAACTGGAGCACAGCAGGAATCATCAAGCTATGAAGAGCTATCAAGCTCAATTCAAAATATTGCCGCATTAACTCAAAAAGCAAATGAGATTGCCAAAACATCAACAAATGATGCGGCAAAAGCTGGTACGATGATGAAAGAAACATTATCTGCAATTGAAGAAATCGAGGGAAGTTCGAAAAAAATAACAGAAACAATTGCGGTAATTACAGATATTGCAGATCAAACCAATCTTTTAGCACTAAATGCAGCGATCGAAGCTGCAAGGGCCGGTGAACATGGAAAAGGCTTTGCCGTTGTTGCGGATGAAGTCAGAAAGCTTGCAGAAAAGAGTGCTCTTTCTGCCAAAGAGATTGCAGGAATAATTAAAATTAGTGCAGGCCAAGTTGAAACAGGAGTAAAGCTTGCAACACAATCAGAAGAAAGTATTAAGGCCATTGTGACAAACATCGATACAATTGCCACAGATCTTCAATCGATTTCTACTGGGACGCAGGAGCAAACCGCAGCGATGGAAGAAAATACCTCTATTGTGACCTCTAATGCCTCAACATCCGAAGAGATGGCCGCCGCGGCAGAAGAGATGTCCGCTCAAACAGATACTTTAAGGCAGATGGTTGAACAGTTTAAGACTTAAAAAAGCTAAAGACAGATTAAAACAGTCTGGTACCGGCGATGCCGCGCCGCTAAACAAAAGTCATCTGGCACTTTTTGCAGGCACTTTTTGCACTCCTTATTTTTATGATCATTTTGACTTAATATTTAAGTAGTGTGGTCTTTCTTTATAAAAAAAGGGTGGCATCCAATGATTCAAAAAATTGTTCTTAGTGTTTTACTGGTTTTCTCACTTGCATCGTGTATGCAAAAGAGTGATGATGCTGTTGTACAGGCAATAACAACTGCAAACACTGCAACGACAGATTCAAGTAGCGATATAGATGTCACAACCGATGGTTCTTTTGGTTCATTTACTTCAACGGACTATTTTAAATTAACAGATGTAACAACATTTGATGATTCAAGTACTGTAAAAAAATATGTTTTGCATAAAACAGGACAAAATAATTCTACAGCAGATTGCCAAATTTCTGCCAATACCATAAAGCTTGTTCGTGAGGCCGTTGATGATTACTATGAAACAAACGGAAGCTATCCTACAAATGCTCAGCTTGCTGCCGCACTAAGTAATACTGCAGATTATTCATCGATTGATATTTCATGTTATCTTGATGCTGATGAATTAGAACTTTATAATACAGGATTTAAATTAGAACTTGATATGCCTGCTAATTTGTGTGCATGGGTTGATTATAAGCCTTATTCATTTTTTAGATATCAACCAGGAAAATCTTATCCTGGTCTTCCGGCAGGAGCAAGTCCAGATACTGCAGTGTTTGCTGATTTTACATATTCTACATATTCGCCACACGCTGATGGTTGTACAATGCCTGATGGGTTAAGCGATAGTCCAGAGTTATTAGATAGTGCAGCATTTAATAGTGCATTCTCTTTTAATTACACAACAACAGATCCTGAGTATTTATGCGATGAAGGATATATGCATTACAAGCAGGTTGTTTGTGGATATACAACAAATGCAGATGGTGAAAATATTTGTGCATGTGGTAAAGACGATGGAGATACAGGTAAGAAAACGACATGGACTCCTTCAATAAAGCATTCACAAGGAGAGTATCACAACTGTATCGCAGGGCCTGCAAAAGATCATGATGCAATGATCACTAGTCCGATTACGGGATATCCTCTATATGACAGACAAAAGGCCATAACAGGAGAGCCTTTTGAATTTAGCGTAGCGTCTCCTGTATCTAAAGATTATAAATCAAATCTCTATGTTAGTAATTTTTCAATACCATTTAATGATGGTGGAAGTGCCTATGTATATAACACAATAGGTTTAAAAGATTTTACAACAGTTGGTGATCCTTACCCAGTCATAAATAACGCTTTTGTGGGTGATCCAAGAAGAGCTGCAATGAACCCTTTTTATGAGTTTAATTGCCTAAATTCGGCCTATGAGAATCTTGCTCGAATTAGAGTTTATGTTCGATCTTGGAGTGTTGCACCAAGAAAAAATTTTACTGGAGTATATTCTGGTAAAAACGATATTACCTTAATAGCACCATATAATTTAAAAAGTAGTCGAGTGGAGTTAGGTCCAGATGGCGATTTTTTTGGAATTTTAAGCGACATTGGTTCTTGGGATGATCAAGGAAGATGCGCGATAAATATAGACGATGAAAATCTGTGTCGTGCAACTTTCCAAGCAGTATGGAATAAGGATTTAGCAGGGAATAAATGTCTTGTTCCATATTTTAACAAGGCACAATGTATAATGTATAACGATCCAGATTTTATTGCCAATTGCCAAACAGGAGTTCCTGGTGGCGGATGTGATCATATTTCAGCAGTTCCTGCAACTTATGGTGAGATCATTGATCCAGATAATGATACATGGTTTCCAATAAAATTTGATACCACTTTAACGACTAATTTAGTGGCAGGCTCAATGAGATCTCCAATTACAGGAGCTGCAAATAACGCCAAGAATCGTTTAGAAAAAGCAGGAGCATTTGCATCCTTAGATGTTGCCAATAAATCTTATATGGTGTGGGTTTTAGGTGGAACAAATTCTATTTTAGGGCTTCACATGGTGAAAGCAAAAATTAGTGATGACATTATCGAGCTTTATTCCAATGTTGGTGCTGGTGTTGGTGCTGTTGATTATCGTTTCTTTGTCTACCAAGAAGGCTTTATGTTCCCCGGTGATAATTTATAGTTCTTATTTCGTCTGATTTTTCGAAGATATTTTTTTATTTATCTTGTGATAAATTTTAGGAGAACAATCTATGCTTTTTGAAAATATTTTATCTCTTGTTGGTAATACTCCGCTTGTGAAAATAAATCAAATAACAAAAAACATTTCCGCTAATATTTTTGCTAAAATAGAGTATTTTAATCCGGCCTCAAGCGTTAAAGATCGCCTCGCAAAAGCAATGATTGAAGATGCAGAAACAAAGGGATTAATTAATCAAAATACAATTATTATTGAACCAACCAGTGGCAATACAGGTATTGGCCTTGCGATGGTTTGTGCGGTGAAAGGATATAAGTTATTACTTGTAATGCCAGATACGATGAGTATTGAAAGAAGAAAGGTATTAAAAGCTTATGGCGCAGAACTTTTATTAACTCCAGGAACTCTTGGGATGACAGGAGCTGTTAACAAGGTTCAAGAAATGGCCACGCAAAATTCAAATTATTTAGTATTGCAGCAATTTGAAAATCCGGCCAACCCCGCTATTCATCGGGCCACAACAGCTCAAGAGATTTGGAATGATTTAGAAGGCAGTGTCGACGTTTTAGTTGCAGGCGTAGGAACTGGTGGCACCATCACAGGTGTTTCTGAAGTTTTAAAACAAAGAAATAAAAACTTGAAAGTATTTGCAGTAGAGCCACAAGACTCTGCCGTTTTATCAGGCAAAAAAGCTGGCCCGCATAAGATACAAGGAATTGGCGCAGGATTTATTCCAAAAGTTTTAAACCGTGGAATAATTGATGAAGTTTTAATGGTCAGCAATGAAGATGCAAAAAATATGGCACACAAATTAGCAACTACCGAGGGTCTTTTGGTTGGAATTTCCAGCGGAGCTGCAATGCATGCAGCAATGATTGTTGCCACAAGACAAGAGTTTGCAACTAAAAATATTGTTGTTGTTTTTCCTGATAATGGAGAAAGATATCTTAGTTCATGGTTGTATGAATAGTAAGTAATACCAAATCCACTAAATAATGTCGGTTTTTAAATGGCGATTTGTAACGATCTTTTGCTTTTAAATTTTGCTAAAATACTCGACGTAACAACGGCTACGCCTGCGTTTTTAGCTAAAATTTAAAAACAAAATCTCATCACAACTTGCCATTTCTCTCCCGACATTATTTAGTGGGCTTGGTATAATTACAAAAATAATCTCAGATAATGTTATTTTTTCTTCTTATCGATTGAATGATTTGGTCTATAGTTTGCAAAAAATAAGATTTATCTTTTTGACTTATTGGTTTTTGCCCGCCAACAATTTCTCCTGTTTGTCTTAAATGGGCCATGAGATCTCTGCTGGCCACTGCCATGCCGATATTTTCTTCATTAAATTCTTTTCCTTTTGGCCCTAACACCCGTGCCTCTTTTTTTACTAAACGATCTGCAAGTAAAATATCTGCAGTTATTGCTATATCATCTTTTGTAATGTGCTCAACAATCCAGTCATCAGCAGCATCAAATTTTCCAGGAACAACAACCATTTCAATCTGAGGATGAAGGGGAATGTTGATATGTTTATTGGCAACAACAAAAATATTTAATTTATATCGCATGGCAACTTTATAAGTTTCATCTTTAACAGGGCAACCATCAGCGTCGATATATATATTTAACATTCGTTCTCCCTGTAGTTATTCTATTTGGATCTGATATTTATCAAGAAGGGTTATGGCCCCTTGTAGACTGAATTTAGCACTTTTGATCATATTTTCTTCAGGGTCAATTGTGTAATTATAAGAAGTCGAAAGGTCTGACTTTTCAAGTTTGGTGCGATGAAAAATGGCCCGATTTAAATCACAATTATCAAATAAAGAGTTACTTAAATCAGTTTGAGAAAAATCTACTTCAATTAATTTGCAGTTGGTAAATGATGTTTCTTTCATCTTTAATTTTTGAAAAGATGACATATCTAAAATTGAGTTTTGAAATTCAAAAGATATTAAAATTGGATTACAAGAACTAAAATCAATACCGATGAGTTTACATTCTTTAAACATAACATTTCGAAAAACTAAGTTTTTTGTTTTAAGAAGTCCCATATCACATGAATTAAAATTACATTCGATGAATGAGCAGTTAGAAAAATCTGCGTGAGAAAAACTACAGTTTTCAAATGAACAGTTTTCAAATCTTTTGATCTCCAGAGGAAATGATAATGAATTAGTTTTATTAAACGTTTTATTGATAATCATTTTATTTCTTTTTATTTCTGTCGCTTTTAAAAAAATGCGGCGAGTCTCCCCATGTAGAGTAACCAGTTGTTTCACCAATTGCCTCAATTCTTCTTTTTAGACAATCTTTGCACATAGATGCATTCTCATCGGTACACGGTTTGTTTTCATATAGGAGATAGTTCTCTTTATATTTTGGATCGGTAACATTTGGCATAATAACATTTGCGCCGGCCAAAAGTCCCATCTCTCTGCCTTTGTCATCTAATGCTTGCAAGGCCGTGGTCGAAGCAATATTTATATCTTTTAAAACAATTCGAGTAACTGCGATCATCTTTAGCCCCAGAGTTAGCAGTTCTTCATTGCTTAAATTATGATCTTTTTGATATTGAATCAAAGGTGTGTTTTGATGATAAATAAATGGTCCCATACCAATCATGTCGACATTCATCTCTTTAAAAAATAAAATATCATTTGCAAGATCAGTCATTGTTTGAAATGGAAGTCCGATCATTACACCTGTGCCCACTTGATATCCAAGATCGTGTAAACTTTTTAGACAATCTAAGCGTTTTTGAAATATGTGATCTTTTGGATGAAGTTTTTCATAAAGCTTCGGATTACTTGTTTCAATGCGCAGTAAATATCTATGAGCACCGGCATCAAACCATTTTTTATATGTGCCTTTATCTTGTTCGCCAAGAGAAAGAGTGATTCCTAATTTATTGTTTGATTCTTCTTTAATCGTTTTAACAATATCTGCAACCATTTCAATAAATTCATGGTCTGATCTTTCGCCAGACTGTAAAACAATACTGCCATAATTAGCGTTATAGGCCCATAGTGCTGATTTGATAATTTCATCTTTTGGGATTAAAAATCTTTTTGTCTCGTGATTACTTTTTCTAATTCCACAGTAGTAACAATCTTTGCCACAGATATTACTGATTTCAATTAAACCACGAAACCAGACTGTTTTTCCAACATGAGATGTCTTAATTTTATAAGCTGTTTGATAAAGTTTTTCTAAAGCATCTTTTTTTTGAATACTTAATAACTGCTCGATTTCCTCTATAGAGAGATCTATTTTGTCCTCTATTTTTTTAAAAATCGGCCCTAACATTTTTGACCTGCTTTATAGACAGAAATAAAAAGAAGAACCCCTGCAGTAATTTGAATTAAAGAAAGTGGTCTGTTAAAGCTAATCCACATAATTAAAACCGATGATAGAGGAAAAAACAGCTCTAATATTGCCGCCCAAGAAGCTTTGACTTTAGAAAGACCAAAGTAAAAAAATGTTGTGGCAATAAGCCCCGAGATAATTGCCATATAAAAAATATTAGTGAATAAGAAATTATGTTCATCAAAAACTTTTTCTACTAGAAGAGAACCATTTATAAAAAACGCCAGAGATATTGTAAAAATTGCTCCAATTAAAAAACGCATCGAAAGAACAAAGCTCTGATCATATTTTTTTAGCAAAATTTTCCCCCAAACAGTTCCGCTTCCCCATAAAAAAGCAGCAAGTGTTGCATATAATGCACCATAGAAGAGCTCTTTGCCTTGTGCAGAAAATGGATTAGTAAGTCCAAATGAAACAAAATAAGAAGAAATAATTGCTGCAATTGCCCAAATAAAAAATGAAAATGGAGGGCGCTCTCTTAGCAGTAAAAGACTTAGGCCTATTGTAAAAATTGGTTGTAGTTTTTGAAGCAATACAGCAAGTGCCGGATTTATGAACGTAAATGCTTTGGTAAAACACAAAACACCAAGAGCAGAGGCTCCTACTCCAATTAGTAAGAATAAAATAAAATCTACAAAATTTATCTTTTTAAAAAATCGTCTTTTAAAAAATAGAACTGGAGCTACTAAAATTAAATTTATCAAATGCTCCCACGCAATTAAAACCGGAATTGGAATTGCTAAAATCATATTATTTCTAAAATAGAGGTCGCTACTGCGTACAATTCCACAAAGAGCGACTAAAAATGGTGCGATTTTTTTAAGCATTTTTTTACCTCGTATTCTCTTGTCGTATTTGCCTCCATAAGCAAACAGCATGGGGTATAAAATAAAACTAAATATAAAGAAAATCAAATAATTATAGGATGTTAGTTCGCATAATTACTTAAAAATAACGACATAAAAATTATTTAAGAAAAAATTTGAGATACCGAAAAGATGTAATTGCTGCAAAAATAGCGACGAAAACAGTGTATAGAGGAAGATATATGAGATTTAACAAGTGGTTTGTTGTATTCTCGTTTTTTTTATTCATGTTTACATTGATCTTTCAAAGGTCTTTTGCTCAGCAAAATATAGGGCAACTGTTATCTGAGATAACAAAAATTGCCGCACCTCTTTGTGATGTGCAATTTGTAAGAGCATTAAAAATTTATAATTATTTTATTTTTAATAAGACGAGTGATGGATATCAATCGGGGAAGACAAATAGCGTATATGCCAAAAATGAAGGCCTACGTAATTATTTTGATCATAGAATGAGTATGGATATAAATTTTCAACAAAAAAGAGATCAATTAATTCAGCACGTTCATAAAATTGATCGACAAAATACAGCAAAGAGGAATTACCATTACAGGGCAGCAGATGATTTTTTAAATTCTGCGATTACTATTGCTGAGGGAGATGTTTTACTTGGCGTTGAATTGTTAGCGAGTATTGGGCATGACAATATAGAGCTAGAAAAAGAGAAATCTTTTTTTTCTCGTACAACGGAAAAATATGCTACAGACTCTAATTTGTACATGTTTGGTAATATTGGTGAAGATGCTGTGGTATCAAAAAAAATGTTGGATGATTTATCATCAATTCAAGATATATCCTCGAGCATCCCTCAAAACTATCATATGATAGCAGGTCTTTTTCTCGGTTGTATGTTGGCAAATGCAGGATTAGAAAATGTGAGTATTCCAAAAGCTGCAATTGCTTTAATTCAAGGATTAGAGAAAGCAAAAAAATTAAACTGTAACTCTTGTGAGATAGAGTCATTCTTTGATGTTCGAACTGTCGTGGAAACAAATTTTTTTGGGATGTCCTGCAACCAAATACAACTAAATGTTCCTGTCGATGTTCCTGCATTGGCTGCCTATACTTATAAGAATGTTACGATGCAAAAATATTTAAGTCCTCGCTCTAAAGAATTATATGAGCAAGGGTATACCGATCCATTTTTGTTTAAGGATGGGAAGTGGAATTTCCCTGGAAATTTTCCTGAAAAACAAAAACAAAAATTGCTTAAATATCAAAAAACTATTGCACGTGATATTTTTCAAGATGCGGTAAGTGTATTAGATCGGCTGCATATTCATTCGAGATATGCGATGGAAAGACAAATGATCGGTGCAAAAATAGGCAATAGTATATGTGCTAAATATAAGAACAAGATCAAAGGAAAATTAAAATTTACCCAAGCAGAGAAAATCGAGGCAGCGCTGTTTGATTCAGGGATCACTTCGTTGAGCATTGCAAGCAATGCAGATCTTGTTGCTGTTTTGGTTAATGATTTATCTTATTCAAAACAAGAAATAGCAAAAGCTCTATCTAACTTAAAAATACAAATGAATAAATTATAAGAAACATTTTATTCATTTTTAATACTTTATAATCAACCGCTGCCCAACGTTGATCCTGTTATTTTTAAGATTATTAAGCCTTGTTAAATGAGGGATCGTAATATTATATTTTTTAGATATACTGCTTAATGTTTCACCACGTTGCACTTTATGTACTCTTGAATGATTTTGAGTGTTTTTATCATAAGATTTTGCTTTGATTTTTAGCTGTTGCCCAACGTAGATTCTATTTTTTGCAATGTGATTAATTTTTTTCAAATAACTTAAGCTGATATTGTATTGCTGAGAAATACTGCTTAATGTATCGCCTTTTGCTACTATGTGAACAGAGGATTGTTTGGCACTCGTGTAAGACTCTTCGCCAATTTTTAGCCTTTGGCCAGCTCGAACAGTACTGTTTTTTAAATTGTTAATGTTTTTTAGTTCTCTTATACTTATACCGTACTGCTGAGATATTTTTACAAGAGTTTCCCCTCTGTTAACACGATGATAAATGGTGGTTTCTGTATCTACTTCGGCCGGGGTACTTGCATATTGTTTTCCAGAAGCTTTCTTAATATGTGAGACGTTGGTTTGAAACTGCTTTTCAAACTCTTTTGGAATCCATAATTCGTAAATATCTCCATATGGGGGAGTCACTCCTTTCCTTAGTTGTAAATTTAGTTCTTTTAATGTGGTGAGAGGAATTGCTGTTTTACTTGCTACATCTTCAAGTAATGTCGGTGTTGGTACTTCTACACTAATGACACTTGGATACTCTTCTAAATTACTAACCTGTTTAAATTTAAATTTTTCCATATTTTCGCCAATGATTGCTGCGGCCAAAAATTTTGGTACATAATTTCTTGTTTCAGGAGGTAGTAGTTTTTTTTCAACCAGCTTCCAGAAGTCTCTTGTTTTACCTTTCATAATTGCTCTTAAAACACGGTTTTCACCACAGTTGTATGCGGCCATAGCAAGTTCCCAAGATAAAAAGACATTATGTAAATCTTCTAAATATTTTGCTGCCGCAATAGTTGATTTAATTGGATCAAGCCTATCATCTACCCACTGATTGTAGTTAAGGCCGTATCGCTTGGCCGTACCTCCGATAAATTGCCATACACCAACGGCCTTTGCATGGCTTTTGGCATGAGTGACATATCCACTTTCAATTAGGGCAAGATAATAAAGGTTTGCTGGTAAATCATTTTCTTGCAAAATTGTTTGCACGACAGATTTGTATTTTGCTCCACGATCTAAAAAGCGTTGAAATCGCTCTCGATCTTTGTTAGCAAAATAATCAATCCATTTTTGCGTCTCTTTTCTTGTTTTTTCGTTAAGTGATTGAATTGGATCTTTTCCACTCTCTTCTTGCGGAATTGTAATTGTTGAAATAATTTCTGAAGAGATCTCTTCGGTATCTTGTGCTTCTTCTAGTTGACCTGAATCAGATTCTTTAATGACCATATTTTTTTGGGAATTTTTGGCCAACAAAGTAATTTCATCTTTTTTTTGAATAGGTAAAATGCTTGAACAACTAAAATTTAAAATAAGAATGCTAGCAAGAAGAAAGACATTGTTTGTTTGTTGCACTATAAAGCTCCCTTGTTTGATAAAAAAATTATAACGCATGAAGCCTCTGAGCACAAACAAAGATGACCAACACTCTACCATTGTTGATTTTTTTAGGCGGATAAAGTATAGTTTTGTTTTTATCGGAGGATATTTATGAAAAAAGTTTTTTACTGCTTGGTCATTTTTGCTCTCACCAGCTCCTTTTGTGTATTTGCAAAACCGATCGCTAATTTTGATTCCATAAAAATAGAAATAAAATCTAAAAACTTTGATTATCAAACAATTGATGGAAAATTTTTGAAGTTTGATAAACAAATAAATCAAGCTTTCGTCGATTTTAGAGATAATATTTTTTTAATCGATGTGTATTTGCAAGATGACTTTGTCGATTCTTTTAAAATAAAGGTACCAATGTTTTGGGGAACTATTTTTGATACAAATACTTTTGGCGACTATAGGTGTGCAAATAGTGCAGGCATTCATATCGGCCAAGACCATTTATCAAATGTTTTATATTGTATTGCAAAAGACGAAAAAACAGCTTCTACATTTAAAGAAAGACGCGCATGCATCTTACCTGACTCAACTTTAGGGGTTAGTGAATACAGATGCAGGAAGGTGCACCCTGTGTATATAATTTCGGCATCTGTTATGGAAAACATGCCAGTGATTGATTACGTTTTAAAAGCATCTTTTGTTGATTATTCCGATTATACCAATGAGTGTCGACAGGTTTCGGAGTGTAGAGGATTATAAGTCAATTCTTTTTTCTTCTTTCTCAAAACATGGAATGCAGTAGTGTTTGCCCATAAAGATTCTACATCTTGTTTCCATCGTCTTTTCATCGCATTTTGTACATATAATACTATCGTGTAGCCTTGCTTTACACGGTAAGGCGTATGGAGGTTCTTCAATTTTAAAAAGATCATATGCATTTTTTTGAAGAATTTCTTCACTTCTTGCAATTTTATCTTCAAGAGTACTTGTAAAGTTTGGAGAGTATACAAGGCGTATCTTTTTGCCTGTATCGCGATTATAAAAAGAAAAGGCCATTTTTCCATAATCAAAAAAGAATAAGTTTCCTTTACCAAAAGTGCAGCCTGTTAAAAAAGAAATGGCGTCAACCCCGCACATATCTGTTTCTGTCACAGCAACAATCTCTTCGTCTTGACTGTGATGACCAATCTCTTTTAGCGCAATTTCAGATGCTTTAATGCCAATCGCAAGTCCTGGGCATTGGTGGCCATGGAAGTTAATAGTTTGTTTGATCAAATCTGTACTTATTATATTGTTCATATTATTCTCGCACAAAATATTATTAATATAAAGTTTTGTATTATTTATGAATCATATAAGAAAAAATGTCCAGTCAAATTTAAAGCATCATATTCATAAACGAGTCAGTAATCAGAAAATAGCAATAATTTTTACTTTTTTTTTATTGCTTATTTTTTCTATCTTGTTTGCAATTAAAACAGGAGCCTTTGATTTGTCATTTACAAATATTTTATCTGCAATTTTTTTTCCAATAGATGATCGAGCATCGATGGTTGTGTGGAATTTGCGAATGCCTAGGATTATCTCTGCTGTTTTTGCTGGTGCCGGTCTCTCCTTGTCTGGACTTGTAATTCAAACTCTTTTGCGTAATCCGTTGGCCTCTCCTTCAACGTTGGGAATAAGTCAAGGGGCCGCTTTTGGCGCATCGTTTGCAATTATCTTTGTTGGATTTTCCTTTAATAAACATTCCATAGGAATGCTTGATTCTGTTTTTGAGTGGCGGCCTTATCTTATTCCTTTTTGTGCATTTCTTGGAGGACTAAGTGTTGTTATATTTATATGGGCACTGCAAAAAATAAAAAAAACAACACCTGCAACAGTCGTTTTGGCCGGTGTTGCAGTATCTTCGCTTTTTGTATCTGGTACAATTTTGATTCAATATTTTGCTGATGAAGTAGAAGTGATTGCAGCTGTTTTTTGGTCTTTTGGAGATGTCTCGAGAGCATCTTGGATAGAAATATGGATTATCTTTTTTTTGGTGTTGCTTGCTAGTGTTTATTTTCTTTTAAAAAGTAATTCATTTAATGCTTTGTGTGCAGGTGATGAAAACGCTTTAGGGCTTGGAGTTGATGTTTTAAAATTTCGTTTTAAAGGATTATTGCTGGCAACAATTATTGCATCTTTTATAACGTGTTTTAATGGAGTAATTGCCTTTTTAGGGCTTCTTGCACCTCATATTGCGATTAAGCTTGTAGGTAGAAATCATTTTTATCTGATACCAACATCTTTGCTTTTGGGATCAATTCTTCTTGTTGTTGCAGATACTATTGGCCGAGTCATTGTAGAGACTTCCAATATGCCGGTTGGAATAATTACATCCTTTTTAGGGGCCCCACTTTTTTTATATTTATTATTAACAGGAAAAAGCAATGCTTCGTATAAATAATTTATCTTTTTCTTACGATAATAATTTGATTTTAAATGATCTCTCTTTTGAAATAAAAAAGGGAGAAATAGTTGCACTACTTGGAATTAACGGCTCAGGCAAATCAACCCTTTTAAAAACAATAAATCGAATATTGGAATGTCGTAGTGGGTCTGTTTTTCTTCACAATAAAGATATTATAAGTTTAAAAAGAAGTACTATTGCAAAACATATAAGTTATGTGTCGCAGCATCCTATTGATGATGGCCTGACTGTTTTTGATACTATTATGCTTGGACGTATTCCGTATTTTAATCTATTTCCCTAGAGCACAGATTTTGAAATTGTCGAAGGAGTTATTGAAACGCTTAACATTGTTCATTTAAGTGGCAGAGATGTAAAAACGTTAAGTGGTGGAGAGTATCAAAAAGTTATGCTCGCAAAGGCGATGGCCCAAGAACCAGATATTTTATTGTTAGATGAACCGACAAATCATCTTGATATAAAGAATCAATTAGAGATTTTAAATATCATCTCTCATTTTCGTAGCGTTCATAACATATCGTCTTTAATTTCGATTCATGATTTAAATATGGCCCTGCGTTACGCTGATCGTTTATTGATTCTAAAGGATGGGAAAATTTTATTTTTTGATAAATGCGAGCTTCTTACATCGGAAATATTATATGAAGTTTATGGTGTAAGATTTTTATTGCAACAAATTTCTAGGCAAACAGTATTAATGCCAATTATGGGTTAGTGTCTAGGGAATAATATGCTTTGGAGAGTTATATGAAAATTATTTTAGTTATATTTTTTATTTTTTTATCAACGTTTGTTTTTTCTAAAGAGATTGTTGATCTAGCAAATAGGAAAGTTATTATCAAAGAAAAAGTAGATCGCATCGTCTGCTTATCTCCAGGAACCTTGCGACTTATCTCTTATGTGAAAGCTACAAACTTAGTTGTTGGAGTTGAGAATATGGAGCATAAGGTTGGTCGTGGCAGACCATACGGGATTGCAAATCCCAAGATGCATGCTTTACCTGTAATTACTCAAGGAGGACCTAGTACAATTAATAAGATTCCAGACCTAGAGCCGATTATGAAGGTGAGACCAGATGTTATTTTTGTAACTTTACTAGATAGAGAAAAAGCAGATTTAATGCAGAAAAAATCAGGTATTCCTGTAGTGGTTTTAAGTTATGGGGCATTTGCCTCTTTTGATGAAACTGTTTTTACCTCATTAAATTTATTAGGAGAGATTTTAAATAAAAAGAAAGAAGCACAGGAGCTTGTTTCATATATTCAAGATTTGCAAAAAAATTTAAAAAGTATTGCAAAGAATTCGCAAACGAAACCTTTGGTTTATATCGGAGCTTTAGGCTTTAAAGGAGGTTATGGAATCGAGAGTACCAATAGTAGCTATCCTGCTTTTGAGTGGTTAAATGCAGATAATGTTGCAAAAAAAATAAAAGCAACAGGCCAGCACTTTATAAATAAAGAAAGACTTTTAGAGTTAGATCCTGATTATATTTTTATGGACGCTGGAGGTAAGGATATTGCCTTACAAAACATAAAAAAACTTTCGAAGTTTTATAACGAGCTTAAAGCATTTAAAACAAACAGAGTATATAATCTTTTTCCATTTAACCAATATACAACAAATATCGAGAATGCTTTTGTAGATGCTTATGCTATTGGAAAGATAATTTATCCTAAAGAGTTTAAGAGTGTTGATCTAAATGCAAAGGCCCAAGAAATTTATTTCAAATTTTTAGGAGTTAACGTCTACGAAGAAGTTTTAAAAGTACATGGTGAACTTCGAGAAGTCTTTTAACCTAAAATTAGATTTTTTTTACAAACTCAGATTTTAGATTCATTGCCCCAATACCATCTATTTTGCAGGCAATATTGTGGCCATCATCGCTTTCAACGAGGCGGATATTTTTTACTTTGGTACCAACCTTAACAACAAAAGATGAACCTTTAACTTTTAAATCTTTTATTACGGAGACGGAGTCTCCATTTTGCAAGATATTTTTATTGGCATCATAGATGTTTGTATCAACAACGACTTCTGTGTTTGTACTAGATTGCTCATCTTGGTTCCATTCATGAAAACAGTTTGGGCAAACCCATACAGATCCATCGAAGTAACTATTCTCGTCTTTGCATTTTGGGCATGATGGTTCTTTGTTCATAAACGATTCTCCTTAAATATTTCTATTTTGGTTTTTTCCTAAAAGAAAACTTTGTGTGGTCTGATGTTGCAGTATCTCGAATGAAGCTGATATTTTCAAGTCAAAAATAAAGAAAATGCCAACAAAAATGGGCAG
Source organism: uncultured Bacteriovoracaceae bacterium (assembly GCA_964497525.1). GTDB lineage: Bacteria > Bdellovibrionota > Bacteriovoracia > Bacteriovoracales > Bacteriovoracaceae > CAZCDT01. Next base: position 3,159 of record CAZCDT010000023.1, on the reverse strand, counting down.
AAAGATATTAAAAAATATAAGCATTTTGTGTTCTAAGCGCTTAATAAAATGTTTTTTTGACTAATAAATTACACCTTAATGACCGATACGAAGTTATCTTAGAAGTTACGAAAATGTTTTTTTTAAATCGGAGTAATCTGTTATGAGACAATTTATTGCGACAATTGTTATCTGCTCTTTAATTTTTGTTGATTCGGCAATTGTTTTTGCGCAAACAACAACAACTTTCGATCCGCTTTCAAATGTTAAGGACGGAGCGATGATTGCACAAGATGTCGATGCTCCTTCAAGTGGTGATATTACAAGTGCCGAGCGCGATGCAGTCATGCTTTCAAATATCACAATGGCAGTAGCAGGTGTTGCAGGATATACCTATTACAAAAAATGTTCAGATAGAATGTCTGCAAAAATTTTTGCAGGAGCAGCTGCATTATTTGTGGCCGCAGAACTGTTAGGAAAAGGAAATCATAAAAAAGGATCAGATTTAGAACTTGCAATTTACAAAGGAAATGTTGAAGGCCAAGCCGCAGCTTTAAAGGCAGCAGAGGAGATGACGAAAAAGGCGGCAAAAGAAGCACACAAAAAAGCGCAATACACAAATTTGGCGGCCGCCGGATTTACGGCAGCAGCACTGATGGCGGGATTTGAAACATTCAAGGATAAGGGTATTATATCGCCACCAGGAGCATGTACCAAGGTGGCCGGAAATGATTTTAAATTGAAGTATCAAGAAGAAAAGGATAAGGGTTTTGGCCAGAATGTTCCGAAAAAAAATGAGTTTAGTGAAAGTTCAAATTTTGGTCGCATTGATAGTGCTTCTGACAGCAATATAAACTTAAAGTTGCCTAACGATACAAAGCCACTAGAAGATGTGATAGAAATAGATAAAACGACATTCCCTAAAAAAGATTTAAATTTTAAGTTAAAAAGTTCTGGAGGTAAAACCAACGCCCCAATGTATAAAATGGTTCAGCTAAAAATTAAAAAAATTATTGAAACACTACTTCCTATAAGCTATGCCGCTGATGCAAAAGTAGCAGAAACTGCTACTAAAAAAACTGCCGAATCTTTTTTTGAAAAAGCAGAGGAAAAAGTTTTAAAAAGTGGAGTTACAAGAACGGTGATCTTTTTAGCTGTTGCCGCCTTAGCAAAAACTGCGGCCGATCGTTTTAGCAGTGTTGGAAAAAAATTAGATGCAAGGGCAAAGCGTTATGGAATTTTACGACAAGCTCTTGAATCTCAAAATTCAGGGATAACTATTAAAGATGGAGTGCCTGTAGAGATTCAAACTCCAGTAGAAATTAATACGAGCGATGACACATTAAAAATTACTCCGGATACAGAACTTATTTGTTTTACAGGAACTCAAAATAATTTATCGGCCGATTCCACCTGTGCATGTCGAGCATCAAATAGTTGTGCAAAGATGGATCTGGGAACAACCTTTCCTGTTGGAACTCCTGGCGTGATTAAAAATTCTGCAGTCGCTTTAAAAGATACAGGCAATGCTCTTTTTAACGGTGACATAAAAGGTGCATCTTTAAGTGGCAGCAAACTTCTTGGGCAAAATGCTGCCTTAAAAAAGGGAGTAAATGATCTCGATAAAAAATTTAAAGAGTTAAGTAGTGGTAAAGTGAATTTAAACAAATTAAGCGATGAGTATAAAAAAGATTATGAAAACAGCTTGGCCAAAGCAAAAAGAGCAGTCGTTGGTAGTGCTAGTGGTTCTCTTGCAGGATCAACAATTTCTGCGGCCATTCCAACATATTCTGAAAATTTTAAAAAATTAGATTCACCTTCTAGTTTATCAGAAGATAAAAAATCTGTTTTAGGTGGAGAAGGAAATCAAAAAGAGGCAAGTTTTGGAAATTTTAAATTTACAAGCGATAGTGATGTAAAGAATTCTAAAGATGAGGAGTTAAAGGCTGATGAGGCCTTAAGTTACGGAGAGGGTGTTGAAGTGGATGAATTTGCCCTAGGTAGAGATGGAAATGATATAACCGAGGATGAAACTCAATCAATCTTTAGAATAATAACTCATCGTTATTACAAGACTGCATTTCCGCTGATTTTTGAAGAGGAAAAAAGTTTTTAATTGCTTGACTATTATTTGGTATTCTTTCTAAAATTTAAAAGAGGTTTTTCCATGATGGAAAAGACTGTTGTACAGGGATGTGTATATGACTTTAAATCGTCACCTGATAATTCTTGTCGCGCTAATTGTAATCACAATAGAGATAGGTAAGACTCTTTAAAAAAGTGTAAAAAAGTGCGTTATACTTTCTGTTGCGCTTCGCAAAATAACTCAAAACTAAGTCTTTTGCACCAAAAACTGATCCATGTGCAGTTGGCCGTATTCGATGATTGCCTTTCTCTTATTGCAGTTTGAGCACAGCATTTGTAGGTTATTTACGGCAGTAGCACCATTTTTAGCAAAGCTTTTTTTGTGATCATGCTCTAAAAAGAAGATAGATCCGCAGTTTGTGCATGACTTATTTGATTTATTGTAAACTTCGCGTTTAATATTTGCTGGAATATAGCGAGTAGTTTCGGAACTACTCGGAGCTAATATTTTAGCTTTGGGACTACTTTTTATAGTTGTAGTAGATTCTTTTTTTACGCGCGCCTTTTTTATAGCAAACTTTTTTGCCTCAACTTTTTTAATAGCATCATCAAGAATGTGATCAAGTAGATCAGATGTTTCAAGTGTTGGATTAGAGTGAGCAAGTAGGGCCTTTAGTTTTTTAATTTTATCCATTGTGGTTTTTTTTAGAGTGATATTTAAACGAACTTCATTAAAGGATTCTACAATTATCTCTTTTTTTGCAACTTCTTTATGAATTCCTAACTCCTCTTTTTTTGTTGCTAGAATATTTTCAACCTCTTTTTTTGACTTGTCTTTTATTTGAGCAACAATCTCTTGTGAATTTACTTTTATATTTTTCTTCTCGCTGGCGCGTAAAAAATCAGACATAAGATTTATTGTTGATAGATTAAGATTGCCGCTTGCCAGCTCTTTTTTTATCTCAGGAATTTTTTGGGAAGTTTTCATTGCATCAATTCTGCGGTAGGCCTCGTCGCGAGAATATCCAAGTTCATAAACACAGTACTCAAAAAGTGAAGGATATTTAAGATCGCTAAAAAGTTTTCTTTTTGAAA
>CAZCDT010000022.1:0-38314 GCA_964497525.1 uncultured Bacteriovoracaceae bacterium | reverse complement strand
GACAGTATGATCGCTGCCATCGAACGGGACTTTCTTGAGGCCAACGGCTTTGAAGATAGTGAGCAAAAGGATAATCAAATTTATGAACTCCCCATAAAATAAATACCACGGCAACGGTGATATAGGCCAAAGAGAACTCTCTCTCTTTTTCATTATAAAAAATTATGCCTGTATAGATATGAATCAATCCTGAAAAAAGCATTATTGGAGTTGCGGCGATATGGGTGGGATAATTAAAACAAGATACTATAATTAAAAATAATAGCGTTAAAATAGTAAGAAGATACCAATGAAACTCAACTTTTTTATGCACCATTTGCCTTGCTCCAGACAAAAGCAAAAGGGCACTAATTAAAGATGCGGTAAGCATTCCTAATGAAAGTATTGGTAATTTATAAATATGAAACAAAAATTCAAACACAAAACGAAGTGCATATATGGCCCAAGCAAAGGTCCATAACTGCATAAATTTTTCTTTGCCATACTTATATAGATAAAAAAATGTAACTGTTAATAGTGTCGTACTAATAAAATTCGCAAAAACGGCGTAAAGTCCAATTTCTTTCATCTAAAACATTCCATCATCTGGTCAATATATATTTTTGCAGCTAAACTCAAAAGAAAATGATATTTTTTTAAGGTCAAAAGGCAAAGTAAAATTTCAAAAAAATTAACATCGCCTAAAGATTACTTAAACCGGCCATCACAAGGAGATTTTATGTCTATGTCTTTTTTTCAAGTACCAACACCAATCAATGAACCAATAAAATCCTATGCTCCAAACAGTGTTGAAAAAAAATTATTAAAAGCAGAACTTGAAAGACAAAAAAAAGCAAATATAGAAGTTCCAATCTATATTGGTAACGAAAAGATTAAAACAAATAAAACGGCCGAAATAAAAGCCCCCCACGATCATGCACTTCTTATTGGAAAATTTCATAAGGCCAGTGCTGATCATGCAAAAATGGCAATTACCAAAGCTTTACAAGCTCGAGAAAAATGGAGCGAAACCTCTTGGGAAGATCGTGCTGCAATTTTTTTAAAGGCCGCAGATATGCTTGCTCAATCTCCTTGGAGAGAAAGAATGAATGCCGCAACAATGCTCGGCCAAAGTAAAAATCCGTTTCAAGCAGAAATTGATGCTGCTTGTGAATTGATCGATTTTTGGAAATTCAACGTTCACTACATGACCCAAATTTATAAAGACCAGCCATATAGTCCAAATCTAAACTGGAATAAAGTTGAATATAGACCTTTAGAAGGATTTGTATTTGCCGTAACTCCATTTAATTTTACTTCGATTGCGGCCAATCTTCCGACGGCACCAGCTCTTATGGGAAATGTGGTTGTGTGGAAGCCTGCAAGTACTTCAATGCTTTCTTCCTACTACATCATGGAGCTTTTAAAAGAGGCCGGGCTTCCAGATGGCGTTATTAACATGATTCCAGGAAGTGGTGAAGAAATTGGTAGTGTTATTTTCTCCCATCCTGAATTTTCTGGACTTCATTTTACTGGATCAACAAATACATTTAGGCAGATGTGGAAAACAATTGGCGAAAATCTTGGAAATAATATCTACAAACACTATCCAAGAATTGTTGGTGAAACCGGTGGAAAAGATTTTATCATTACTCATAATGATGTTGATCCAAAAGCTGTTGCTGTTGCGATGGTTCGCGGAGCATTTGAATTTCAAGGACAGAAATGTTCTGCTGCAAGTAGGGCCTATATTCCTCGCTCTATTTGGAATGAGGTAAAAACACACGCTATCAATATGACAAAAGAAATGACTGTTGGAGATATCTGCGATTTTAGAACTTTTATTGGGGCAGTAATCGATAAAAAATCTTTCGATAATATCAAGTCATATGTAGACCATGCTAAAAACTCTAACGATATGCAGATCATTGTTGGAGGAAAGTGCGACGACTCAAAAGGATATTTTATATATCCAACAATCGTTGAAACAAAAAATCCAAAATGCAAATTAATGGAAGAAGAAATTTTTGGGCCAGTACTGACCGTATATGTCTATGAAGATAACAAACTAGATGAGACACTAAAGCTTGTCGATGAAACAAGCCCTTATGCTCTAACAGGAGCAATTTTTGCAAAAGATAGATATGTTATAGAGAAAATGAGCAAGGCCTTAAGAAATGCTGCTGGAAATTTTTATATCAACGATAAACCGACAGGTGCAGTTGTTGGACAACAACCATTCGGAGGAGCAAGGGCCAGTGGGACAAATGATAAAGCAGGTAGCTATCTAAACCTTTTACGATTTGTAAGCATGAGAACAATCAAAGAAAATTTTGTTCCTCCGACAGAATATGGGTATCCGCATTTAAAAGAAGAGTAATCGAAAAGGATCTACCATGCAAAAAGAACTACCTAAAGAAAAAATTGAGTATCTTTACAATCTACCAATACCAGAATTTAGTTTTGATTTTAAAAAAGATGCGAATTTATACTCATCAATCGAAATGAATCAAGAGGCGTTAGAAGTTTTAACTTCCCTTTTTGATCCTGAAGCATTATACGACTACGACTCTGAAGAGAACTACTTTATTCCGATACACGCATGGAGAATCTTAAGCATTCATAAACATCAAAATGCCATTCCATTTTTAATTGATTTTTTGATTACGGCATCAACAGATGATGATTTTACTCATGAAGAGCTCCCTTGTGCCCTTGCAAACTTTGGAGCTACTGCACTACCTGCTATTAATGATTTTATCAAAAACGAAGAAATCATTGGCGACAGAGACTGGGGATTTATCTCCCTTTTAAATGCTCTAGAATTTATTGCGACAGACGCTCCGGCGCACAAAGAAGAGGTTTTAGAAATCTTTAGGAATCGTCTTGAGCAATTTGAAATAAACTCTCCCCCTGTTAATGCTTTTTTAATATCTCATCTCATTGTAGCTTTTAGGGATTTAAAAAGTGTGCCTCTTGTCCAAAAAGTTTTTGAATATGATTTATTAGATACGTCAATAATAAAGTGGAAAGATGTTATAGATAATATATCTAAAGATGGTAATAATCTTTCCTCCTTGAATATACCCAACGAAATATCTGTAAAAAAAATGATCGACATTGGTCTCTATCCAGATGAAAAACTTGGAAAAATATTAAGGGCCGCAGGAGTTAAAGATTCAATTACATTTATAAAATTTTATATGCTAGGAGTTATTAATACGATAAATTTCATTTCTCCTGTAAAGGCATTTTCTCGAATCTTAACGAATTTCGATGGCGAAGAAATTGTGTTTTGTTCCACAGGACAAATGACTCTCATTTTTGATCAACTGCAAAAACTTTGGAATCACTTGAGCAATTTTAGAAATACACACTACCCACTTCCGATAATTTCTCCAGAAGAAAGCGATTTTCCACACATTGAACAGATTAAAGTTACTCGCTACGGCCTTGCCTTTTCATTTTTCCTAGAGGGACTAGAAGAAGGACTGCCAAAGAATCTAGAACGACATCATCCAAAAATCTATAAGCTTGTAAGTGATTTAAAAGCAAAATATAAAGAAACAAATCTTTTAATTTTTAACGATTATCAAAAATTTTGTGATAACGCTGCACAAATCGCAAAAGAGTGTGAGAATTTGTGGGAAAATACCTACTGGCCACTTACTCAGTACACAAGTGAAGCATCGCTTGCTGCTTTAAACAGTGAACCATCTATCATCATCTCAACGAAAACCGGAAGAAATGAACCATGCCCTTGTGGTTCTGGAAAAAAATATAAAAAATGCTGTTTGCCTTAACTAGGATAATGCGACTTCTTTTTACGCTAAAACTCTTTTAGTTTTAACTTTTTGATCTTGCTTTCAAAAAAATCCGATCCCCAAAGATCCAAAGAATTTACTCTTTCATGATTTAAAAACTTCCGAACATCTTTTTTTATGCTTTCAAAATTAACTGATTTTATTTTATTGATTAATGCCGATTTTATAAACTTTTCATCGACCTGAATATTTTTCCCTTCCCAAGGTCCAAGTTGTTTTAAGGCGTTTTTTAGTAATACAAAATTTGGCGAATGGTTATTTTTTATATACCAAGATAAATCATACCAATCTCTTCCTTTATCGTATGGTCTGCATAATAAAGCGTGAATTTTTCCAGACATTAGACTTGGAATATCATAAGTTAAAACTTGAAAATCATCAGGAAAATCAATGTATTCGTTTCTTTCTACAGCTCCCGATGGAGGTTGAGTATCTATTTCGATTTTAATTTTTATTTTCTGTCTCTCGTCTTGCTTATGCTTAAAAGTTAATACCTTTTTTATAGAATCATCTTTTAAAAATCTCGACTGAATACTTTTATCTTTAAGATCTTTTTCATCTATCGAAAGTCGATATCCATAAGGTGACATTATATTCATGGCCTTCTCTAAATATTCATCTAAATTAAATTTTAAATCACGTTTCCTTGTTGAAAAATCTAAATCTTCTGAAAAACGATCTAGGGAATGTATAACTCTTAAACATGTTCCACCAATAAAACAGACTTTTTCAAAAAAACCTGTTTGATATAGGGCGTAGATGGCCACTTCTTGAGTAATCTCTTTTAAAGAGTTTAGCTCATCTTCTGCCGTTTTATTTTGAGCGTAATAATTATCAAGTCTGTTTTGAATAATATCTTTCATATTAAATCTCTTATTAAAATATTTGCTAAATTTCTAGTTGATTTTTTTTTATAAAGCTCTCCAATCTCTAAAATTTCACTTGCCGCAAACTTATGCAGAAAGTTTGATAATTCCTCTAGATCGATTCGCAAATCGTTTTCTAATTCTTTAACATCCGCATACAAGACTCTTTTTACATAAACTAAATCAAAGAGGGCCCTAACTGGATTTGCGATTTTAGCATCTGTTTGCTTATCTTTTTCAACGCCAAGATAAAATAATTCTAAAGGAGAAAATGTAAAGCTAAATACCCCCAAAGAATTTGTAAAAACTTTATTTTTTAATAAACATGCAGAGGTAGTTTCGTACACTGCTTCAGGAATTAGGCCATGATGTGACAAGGCCGATTCAAATGAAATATAACTATGTAAAACTAACTTATTTGCCAATTTAAATTTTGAAAAACAATATGTTTTATTTTTTTTAAGAGAAAGTGAATATAGGCCTCTTTTATATCTCTCAATGTTTTTCTTTTTTAAGTAATAGGTTAAGGCGTTGTAAATCGCTGCTGCGGACTTATCACGAAAGAGAATCTTAAGATCGCCATCAGTAAAAAAACGATCTTTAATCGTATTCTCAATTCTCTCTAAAAAGCCATCATCCATACTTACTCCAGTACCTATGAATATATCTCAGTTTATGGAGTAAATCAAGATATTTTAAAGCCAGTAACTATTAATTTTTCATAGTTACTGGCGAAAAATAGAGATTAAGAGAGAGTTTTCAAAAAATCTAAAATTGCAACAGGCTTTATATTATCTATTGTGTATGGTCTATCACAACGACAAACGCAATAATGGCCAGCGCGGGGAAATTCCTCTTTAAACTTTCTATTGTCGGAACAGTTGATGATTTTATTCTATTGCCATTGGTGGATAATAACTATTTTTTTTACAGTAGTTCCAGAGCTAAAAATTAATAATGCAATGACCGACAAAGGAGTGTCGCGCACTTTGCTCAAATTATTGATTATATTGCCCAAGGTTAATTTTTATGATTGAACCTTATTCTTGTTTCTGATAACATACAATTAATTAATACAAAACGCATAAAAAAAGTTAAATAATAGGTGATTATCATGAAAAAACAAATAAATTCATCTCCCTTAACAAAACGTCTTCTTATTGAATTTGGTGAAAACATCAAGCTTGCACGTTTACGCCGAAACCTATCTATTCGAATTATTGCCGAGAGAGTTGGAGTTTCTGTAAACACCATCACATCCCTAGAAAAAGGTCTTTCAGGGGTTAGTATTGGTGTTGTTGCCAATGTTCTTCATGCTCTTGGTTTAGCTGAAGATATCAGGTTACTTGCCAAGGATGATATCTTTGGCAGAAAGCTTCAAGACATGGAGTTATTGCCAAGAAAAAAAGCTCCCAAGATAAAAAAGGCCGGAGGAACCAATGAGTAGCAACAATCAAAAACAAATCGAAGTATGGGCCGACTGGCAGACCAAAACTTCACCTATGTTTGTAGGAGTACTCAGCTCCTATTTATCAAGAGGTAAAGAAATTTTCTCCTTTGAATATGGACCAGCATGGTTAAAAGGCACCTATGCATTTGGACTTGATCCAGCATTAAAACTTTATTCTGGTAAGCAGCATCTTGCCGATAATAAACCAAATTTTTCTGTCTTTTTAGATTCATCTCCAGACAGATGGGGTCGAACTCTAATCGAGCGAAGAGAATCTCTACTTGCTAGAAAAGAAAAAAGACCAGCTAAAAAACTTCTCGAATCTGATTTTTTACTCGGAGTATTTGATGAACACAGAATGGGCGGACTTCGTTTTAGATACACCGAAGGGCCATTTTTAGATAACAATAAAGAATACGCAACTCCTCCATGGTCATCAATCCGAGAACTTGAGAGCATTAGTTTAAAACTTGAAGAAGAAAACATTGAAAATAATCCTGAATACTCAAAATGGTTACAGATGCTTTTTACTCCAGGTTCATCACTTGGGGGGACCAGACCGAAAGCGACAGTATGTGATCCCGATGGGCATTTATGGATAGCAAAATTTCCGAGTCGAAACGACACTCATGATGTTGGCGCTTGGGAATATATTGTTTATGAATTGGCCAAAAAATGTGGACTTGATGTTCCAGATGCACAAGTAATTAAAGTTGGTGCAAGACATCACACATTTCTTTCAAAAAGATTTGATAGAACAAATTCAGGAAAGAGAATTCATTTTTCATCAGCTATGACGCTACTTGAAAGAAAAGATGGTGATTGTGCAACAAACGGCGCAAGTTATCTGGAGCTTGTTAATTTTCTTATCGAATCAGGGGCCAATACAAATCAAGACCTTGAAGAACTCTGGAAAAGAATTATATTTTCAATCTGTGTTTCCAATACAGATGACCATCTCAGAAATCATGGTTTTTTACTTACAGGTGAAGGCTGGTGTTTATCACCTGCCTATGACATAAACCCTAATCAATATGGAAATGGTCTCAATCTCAATATCTCTGAAATCAGTAATGAACAAAGTTTAGAGCTTGCGCTAGAAATTTGTGCTGACTTTAGATTGGAAAAGAAAAAGGCCGAAAAAATAATTTCTAAAATCAAAACCGAAGTTTCAAAATGGCCTAATCTTGCAAAACGATTAAAAATTCCTAAAGAAGAACAGGAACGAATAAAAGAAGCGTTTCGTATTGCAGAGTAAAAATTGATCCATGTGAAGCTGGCAATATTCGATGATTGCTTTTTTTTATTGCAACTAGCGGCAAAGAATTTGCAGGAATATAGCGAGTAGCTTTGGGACTACTTGGAGTTAATGTTTTAGCTTCGAAGCTATTTTTTATAACTGTAGTAGGTGTTTTCTTTTTGAAATCTCTTCTAAATGCTCTATAACTTTTAAGGTTAAACTCTTTTCTTCTTTTATTAGTTTTTTTGTGTTTGATAAAAGTTCTTGATCGCTTATAACGTCAATATTTATCGAAAGTTTCCCTATTTTTATTTTTTGCGTGATAAAAAAACTAATGCAGGTCTAAGATTTCTATCACACAAGCCTATGCGAAAAATAAAATGGCAATAGAAGAGATTTTAATGATAGGTAAAAAACAAGTATATTTGATGCTTAAACTTTTTTATTAAAAACAAAATTAAATGCTTTATATCGCAAATTAAAAATCTGTTTTTTTGCAAAATAGCTCCAGTAGTTCCAGCGCTAAAATTAATAACGCAATGACCTACAAAAAAATATCAAGGTACTTTGTATTCAAAAAAATACATACAGGAAAATTCACTTTTTATTTCGACAAATCTATGACGCAGGCATATAAAATTTGTTGGCCGCTCTCTTTAAGGAATCCCTGAAAAAAAGATCCACTGAAAACACCATTTTGTGCAACAGTAATTTTAGCTTAAAATAGTTATGCCTATTTTTATAAAGCAAAGATCAGTCTTCTATGCACTTAGGGCTGCATAGTAACTGGCACTTCTTACTCTTCTTACTACATACTTGTATAATCTAAATTACTTCATCGTCTCTTTTAAATTGCCATCTTCTTTAATCGTGCACTCAGTAATCCACTCATGAGTTTTTCCGCTTACAATGGTATGGGCCAGAGCATAAGCATCTCCTGGTGCGCACATAAAACCGTGCCCCTTTTTGGCAATGTTTAACCAAAAACCTTTCACTGGAGTTTCACCAATTAAAGGAATACCAGACTTCCTACCAACATAGTGCTCGGCAAAATTTCTAATAATCCCCACATCGGCCATGCCTGGCTGACATAAAAGAATTGCTTTTGCCATTCGCGATAAGAAGTAAATATAAGAGTGAGTATTAAAACCTTTTATTATTCTAGATGGACTATAACACGCAACAATCTCTCCCTCATTGATTCCTGGCTCCATGCGCTTTTGTTGCCAGTAACCAGAAAGAGTTGGATGATAGGACACAACCAATGGATCAAGCCATAGCGGCATTTTTTCTGTAATGAAGGCCCCATGCCTTTCAATCCAAATCTGATCAGACAAATCAATTCCGGCCATTTTAGAAACCCTAACACATGATGTGCCTGCAGCATTAACAATATTTTCTGCCTGAATTTCTACATACTCTGAACTTTCTTTATCTAAGGCCGTTAATCCCAAGACCTTATTATTCTCAACCTTAATAGAAACCACTTCGTGATTTACTAAAAAGCGTACACCCTTTTTTTGTGCAGCTTTTGCAAATTCATAAGTTGCTTTAAAAGGATTTGCTCCACCGGCCTGTGGAAAATGAACAATTGATTCAATCTTTTCACTATCAATTCCTGGAACAAATTTTTCAAAAACTGATCTGTCATTATGATAGCCATATTCTACTTTGGCATCTCCCCATGTTTTAAAACTATCTTTAAAAAGTTGATCTTGCTTTTCATCAAATGAAAGATATACATACCCGCCTTGGTGCCAACCAACATCTTCTCCAATTATATTTTTAGCATCCTTAAAAATTTCTAAACCTTTTTTTGCTCTTGCAACTTTATTGTCTGTATTAAAACCAGTCCTAATTCCACCAAGACATGCACCAGTTTTTCCTGAAGTTAAAAAACTTTTTTCAAGCACAATGACGTCGGTGTGACCAAGTTCTGCAAGCCACCATGCAGTCATCACTCCACCAATTCCACCACCAATAATCACCGTCTTTGCCGATAGATTTTTCTTGGTTTGATGATTATTTTCTAAATAGGTATTTATAATCTCTTGAGGAATCGTCCGCGTGTGCTCAATTCCTTCAAAAAGTTGAATCTCTTCTTGGCTAAATTTTAACTTTGCGGCCTCTCCAAGAGTAATTCTTTTTATCGGTGGTCTAAACATTGTTCGACGATTAATTTTTATATTTAAAAGTTTATCTGGTTTTTTTGATAACTCTTTTTTCAAAAGATTTTCAACAAGGCCAGTACAACTTAATCCGCGACACTGCCCCATTCCAACTCTTTTAATTCTCTTGAGATCATTAATGCTATCGTGTCCTGCTTTAATTAAATCGACTAGCTCTTTTTGTGTTACTTCTTCGCAACGACAAATATAGCTGTTGTTGCTATTTTCTTCATCTGCAATTACTAAGGCATCACTTACAGGTTTTAAGATATTAATTGTAGCGGCCTCAAACGCAAATTTCTTTTCTAGTAAAAATGTTATCGTGCCACAATCTTTTTTATCTTTGGCAGACATAACTCGCAAAATTTTTCCACTGCAAATAATTTGACCCGCTTTATTTCTAACCGAAATGGCGTCATCTTTTTTAAAAGTTTCACCAAATTCAAATGGAATAGTTAAGGCCGATTCTTCCTCGCTGTAGTTATACTGCAACACCTTGATTGCTCTTCCTGGACATTTTGGTATACAAAGGCCACAACCACTGCATTTTTCAAAATCAACAGACGGTCTTTCGGTCATATTTTCGCCAATTTTTATAGCATCAAATTTACATGCAGCTTCACAAGGATTACACGGAATATCTTGTGGGCAAGAAATAATCACTTTTTTTTCCCTGCCTTTAAAATCATCAGCAGTTAGAGGCTTCATCAACTCCTTTGGAACAAAGTCTTTATAAATTCCCTTAGTAACTTTTGCTTTCCCCTCTCCAAGTTTTCTACCAAAAGTTCCTGTTTGAATATTATTTAATAGCGTAAAGGCCTCATCAATTTTTTGATTAAAATCAGGATGTGGATATCCTAAATCTAGCGCGGCCTTAAGTCCTGCAATACGCCCTTCAAGCCTTGCAATAGATGCTTCTCCAATTACCGCACAATCACCCGCTACAAAAATATCTGGATTAGAAGTTTGGCGATATTTATCAAAGGTTGGTACTTCGCCAAGCTCAGGAACAAATACAAAATCAAATCCAACTTGCCACAAAAGCTCGTTAAGAGGAGACAATCCTACGGCAAGACAAATAATATCTACTTCTACCTTTTGTTCACTTCCTGCAATTTCTTTCCAATTTTCATCAAGTTTAACTATTGTTGCCCCTGTAACTTGATCTTTGCCATGCGCTTTTTTTACTGTGTGTCTCGTCAACGTTGGAACACCTAAAGCTTGCAATTTTGTTACATGTACATCATAAGCTCCCATTTTCGGTCCTGCTTCAACAACTGCTGCGACCTCCATTCCTGCTTGAATCATTTGATAGGCCAAAATAACCCCAATATTTCCCCCGCCAATAATGAGGGCTTTTTTACCTGGATTAACTCCGTGCACATTCATAAAAGTTTGCGCACCGCCTGCCCCCATAACTCCAGGTAAACAGTTTCCTTCAAATGCTAAAAATTTTTCTGAAGCTCCTGTAGCGCAAATAATTTTTTTGGCCATGATAAAATTTAGTCTATCTTCATCGCGAAATCCCAACATGTTTTGTGGGTATAACCCAACAACAGTACTATTTAAACGCGTATCAATTTTTTGACCTTCGATCTTTTTTTTCATCAAATTTGCAAGCTCATAACCTCTAACACTTGCCCCAAGTTCTTCATTGCCAAAAAAAGTATGTGTTTGAAGTGTTAGCTGGCCACCTAGATAATTTTTATCATCAAAAAGAACAATACTTTTTACACCTGCTTCTTTGGCCATAATTGCAGCTTCCATTCCTGCAGGGCCTGCACCAATAATTGCCAATTCACACTTTGGATGCTCTGAAGATAAAGCAGAAGGAGAGATATCTATTCTTTTTGTCGGCAGTCTTTTAAAAACTTCTACATCTAATTCATCACCTTGATAACGAACCTCCATTCCCTCTTCAAGCATAGTCACACAAGTCATGGTATTTGGTTTATTATTTACAGTCATTGCACACGAGCAGCAACGACCTTGCATACAAAAAGGGCCAAACGGAGTATGCTTTTTTGCCCCCTCTTTTAGTTTTAAAACCCCTTGGGCGCGAAGAGCAACAATAATGGGCTCCCCCTCTTTCCCTGTTACTTCTTTGCCATTGAATTTAAAATTTATAGTTCGAGATGGTTTTGAAAACTCAATTACAGGATGATTTTCAATGCGATAAGACATAGATACTCCATGAATAATGATATTTTTTATGAATTTTTTAGTGTTTTAGCACATCATATTCTGCTTTAAAAAACATTCATTCTCAACTGTTTATTTTTTACAAAGGGGAGCAATTACTGCTATATCTTTACTTTATGAAAACAAGAACAGAAAAAGATTATCTAGGAACAGTTGAAATTGATGCTGACGCATTATACGGCATCCATGCCAAACGAGCTCAGCTTAATTTTGAAACAAATTTTAAATTTTCAAAAGAGTGGTATAAGGCCACTGCGGAATGTAAAAAGGCGGCGTATCAAGCAGTTATAGATTTAAATCTTGGCGATAAGACTAAATTTAAAACACTTATTCAAGTCTGTGATGAGTTAATTACAGGACAGCATTTTGAGCATCTTATAGTTCCTGCAATTTGCGGCGGTGCTGGAACAAGCTTTAATATGAATATCAATGAAATTATTACCAATCGAGCTCTTGAAATTTTAGGCAAATCTTTTGGGAGCTATGAAGTTATCGATCCAATAGAACATGCTAATATTTTTCAATCGACCAACGATGTAATGCCATCAGCGTTAAGGATTGCTATTTATAAAAATATACTTAACCTTGAAAATTCAATTTTAGAAATTATCGCAACTTTAGAAAAAAAAGATAAAGAGTTTGGAAAAACTTTTAGAATCTCTTATACCCAAATGCAAAAAGCGCTCCCTTCCACTTTTCATGAACTTTTTGAAGGATATATTCACTCAATTAAGAGAGATTTCAAAAGAGTATCAACAGATAAAAAAGAACTCTTGAAAATAAATTTAGGTGGAGGGGCCACTGGAAATAGAATCGGTATCCCAAAGGATTTTACAAAAGAAAGAATCAAACATTTGGCAAATAATTTAAAGCTAGAAGTAGTTACAAAAGATTCCCTCATAGATGCCACGATCAACTTTGATGATATTTTACTAATTCACAGTGATATAAAAATTTTTGCGGCCACGCTCTATAAAATCGCCTTTGATTTACGCCTTTTATCATCAGAGCTTCTTGGAAAAGAAAAAAATGTAAGCATTCCACAAAAACAAGTTGGTAGCTCTATTATGCCGGCAAAAATAAATCCGGTTATTCCAGAGTTTGTAATAAGTGTCTGCGAACAAATTTTTTCATCAGATATGCTAATTTCAAAACTTGTTGCAAGTGGCAACCTTGATTTAAACCCATACTTACCTCTAATCGGCCACTCGGCTCTTTCATCAATTGAAATAATTACAACAGCGTGTAACTCTTTAAAAAATAATTTAATCGATGATTTATTCATTGTTAGCAATGCTCAAAAAGATCAAATGCTATCTTCTCTAACTATAACCACTCTTTTAGTTGAACAGATCGGTTATAACAATTCGTCTTTACTTTCCAAAGAGATGAAAGAAAAAAATTGTGATGTGATAACAGCAAATAAAAATTTAAAAATCATCGAGGAAAAAAAATTGTTAGAAATTTTAAAAGATATTTAATTACAATTTTCCACTGTATTAAATAAAAATTTATAGCTTGTTCCATTTCCAAGAACACTAAAAACATCGGCCTTGCCACCAAGACGCTCGACAATCATCTTTACCACTCCAAGATTAATTCCTGTTCCTTTATCCTTTAAATAGGTTGAATAAAATAGATTAAAAACCTGAACACACTCTTTTTCTTCCATTCCTGGCCCATTATCTTTAATCTCTAAAACAAAATTTGGCCCTTGATTATAAGACGTTATAAAAATTGTCTTTTCTTTAGTATCCTTAAAATTAACTTTTATATGCTCTAAAATCATTAAAACTATCTGCTCTATATGACCTGAATTGGCATTTATGATAGATTTTTGAGCACAAAGATTTGTTCCAATACAAATATTATCTCTCTCATAAAAAAGGGCCATTAAATTTATTACTTCATTTACGACAGTGTGCACATCAACAGGTATAAGCTCTGTTTCACTTGTATTTGATGCCATTAATTTCAAACTAGAAACAACTTTTGCCACACGATCTGAAGCCTGTTCTATTTTTCCAATACGTTCCTTCATTACTTCATATTTTTTTTCTTCTAATAATCTTGCGCAAATATCAACACTACCTTTAATTATTGTTAAAGGATTATTGATTTCATGTCCAACAGCTGCTGCAAGTTCACCAATTGAGGCCATTCTAGAATTAATAATAAGTTGTTCATGAATATGCGAACGCTCTTTTAACACGTTATCAAAGTCATGCTTTATTATTGAAATAGCTTCATAAATTGGCCACATCTCTTGTGCGATATTTTCAGGGTTTGGTAAATCCATACCAGTTTGATCCCAATTGATATTTCCTATAAATTGTAGAAGTTTGTTCGATTCATTTTCTATCTTTTTTTCTTTTCCGCTATCAAAGTTCCACAAATCCCACCAAGAAACTTTCTCTTTATTGGCCAAGCGTTGACGATCTTCATTGATCCATAAAATCGCATCATCAAGATTTTCAACCATCGCAACATTTTGAGAAATAAAACTTTTGCTAACCCTTACAATAGCTTTAAGCATTGTATTTGGAGCACAAATCACAATCCCTTGACAGTTGCTATTTAAAAAAAGTTCTTTAATTTTTTCAATATATTTAGTCCGAACAACCCAACTCACTTTATCATATTTGCCCCAATTCATTATTTTCCAATAAGGCCTTCCATCTCCCAAACTACTCTCTCTTAAGACTTGTGCGTGAAGAGCAAAAAAATCATCAACATATTCTAAACGCAGTTCTCCGGATGCTTCGTTATATAAAATATCATTTGGTAAAGTATAAAAAGAAACATTATAATCTTGGCGAGTCATTTTCCAATGACTCATTGTGAATTTATCACCAAGCACATTTTCAAGAGAAATCTCACTATATCTTTTTTGTAAAATCTCTTTACCTTTTAAAAAAGCGGTCTCTTGATTCTCCGACATAAAAACATTTAAATTTTTTAATTTTGTCTTTAGATAAATCCCGTAACTTAGCTTTAAAACAAGCGGCAAATTATACAAGACAACAGCAAGTACCTGTCCTGATTGCAAAGAAGTCGACCAATGTTTTACTAATTCCTCTCTAAACGTGATTGCCATCAAATCACTAAAATTTTTATAGTCATAATACTCTATTTGAGGTCTTGATAAAATAGACTGCGACTGTAAAAAAAGTTTTCGCTTTTCCAAATATTTTTTGGCGACCAAAAGATTTGGCGTTCCATTAAAAGAAACAGTATGCCCATAATCATTAATTTGTGTTAACGTAACCGTTAAAGTTTCGGATAATTTGATGTTTTTCCATTGAGTTTGATCAAGCAAATCATCCTCTTGTCTGAAATCATTTATTCCTTCTTGAGATTCTATCGTCATAATTTTTACCTAAAATGCTTTTTTGAGTGATTTTTTTTATTTTAAACAACTCTTTAATTAATCTCAATTTTACTTCTAACAGGGATTAATACAATGTGACATTTTATGCCTAGCATAGGCCTAAAGATTTCTTTATGACATCTGTTTTGGTCAGCTTTACAAGGCAATGATTCTTTAATACCCTTCTTTTAATTTATAAACATCGGAGTATCATTTTTATGGCACAAGAAAACAAACCTATGGGATTTTTTGAAACCTTTCTTAGTTATAACCGTGCTTTTTGGTGTGCCAATGTCATCGAGCTATTTGAAAGATGGGCCTACTATGGCGTTCGTGGTGGAATTGCAGTCTATATCGTGGCCGCAGTTGCTCTTGGTGGACTCGGTTTTTCTCATATTGAGAAGGCCAGCATCTTTTTTTGGTGGGCCGCATTTCAATCTCTTCTTCCTACATTTATCGGCGGCTATGCTGATTACTACGGATACAAAAAAACAGTTGCTTTTTCTATTGCACTGACAATCTTGGGATATATCAACATGTCTATTCAAACATCATACTGGCCATTTTTTACCGCTTGTATGATGGTAGCTCTTGGCACAGCTCTTTTTAAGCCAGGCATCCAAGGAATTCTTGCCAATTCTACAAATTCAAAAAATGCGGCACTTGGATGGAGCTTTTTTTACATGGTGGTAAATATTGGTGGATTTACCGGTCCTCTTCTCGCGGGCTATTTGCGTCTTATGAGTTGGAAATATGTTTTTTTAGCAAGTGCCGCAATGCACTCTTTAAATTTTATTATGCTTTTATTTTTTAAAGAGCCAGATAATGGAGTGGTAAGAGGCAAAGAAAAAAAGAGTATAGGAGTTTTTGCAAAAGATTTCTTAATGGTTTTTGTAAACGCTATTAAAAATTTAAAAGATCCCAAGCTCATAATGTTTTTAACTGTTTTTTCTGGATTTTGGTTAATGTTTATGCAGCTATTTGATCTCTTACCAAATTTTATTACCGATTGGGTTGATACTGCACCTATTACCATGTTTTTTGGAGAGCTGTTTAATAAACCAGAGTGGATTGAATATGCAAAATCTGGCCAACAGCTTCCTGCGGAGTGGCTTATTAACTTGGATGCAGGAGCGATCATTTTACTTATGCTTCCTATTGGATGGTTTTTTGGACGGATGCGCGCAGTTCCTGCAATTATTTTAGGAATTATTGTTGCAACAGCTGGTCTTGTTATTGCTGGATATACGATGAATGGCTGGATTTGCTGTCTGGGTATTTTTGTATTTGCAATTGGCGAGATGATGGCCTCTCCAAGAAAAAACGAATATCTATCAATGATCGCCCCTCCTGATAAAAAAGGTCTTTACATGGGGTACGTTAATTTCCCTCAAGGAATTGGCTGGATGGTTGGCAGTAAAATCGCAGGACCGATTTATCAATACCAAGGTGATAAAACTACTCTTGCCAGAGATTATCTTGTAAATAATTTTGGCGAAGCAAAAGAGATTGTGGCACAAATTCCTCAAGAGCAAGTAATGAATGTTTTATCAAGTAAGCTCAATCATTCATCACTTAGTGAAACAACGACTCTTTTATTTAACACTTATCATCCGGAAAAGATCTGGTATATCTTTGCCGCTATTGGTTTAGCATCGATGTTTGGAATGCTTTGTTATAATTTCATGTTTGATAAGAAAAAGTAGCAACCATTTCCCCAAAATAGATCATGCAAAAGAAGCATTTCCGCTACCTAAATAATTATTTAGTAATTATTTGATTGATATTAATTAAAAGCACAATAACATTTTGTTATCTACAAAGCGATAAAGTCTATAACGAACAAATGGAGTCGTTGATGTTCAATACAAAAAATATCTCTATCGGGAAAAAACTTTTTTTAGGTTTTGGAATCGTCACCATACTTATAATCATACTTGGTATAACGAGTTATACAGGCATGAACTCAATTAATGAATTTAATAAAGCAGCGTATAATGCCAAAGATTTTCATTCTCAAATCATTGATTTTAAAATGGCACATATGAATTGGCGGCTTACCTTAGGCACATTTCAAAGAGATAGTAGTATGACGACTTTGCCTGTGCAAAAAAATCCAAAGTTATGCGATTTTGGAAAATGGTACTATAGCGACAAGAGAACTGACGTTGAAAAAATATTTCCAAATCTTGTAAACGAGTTTAAAGATTTTGAAAATATTCATAATCATTTTCACGAATCGGCTTCGCTAATAGAGGAATATTTATTGGCAAATAAGAAAGCAGAAGCTTTAAAGTTTTTTGATACTGAAGTTGGTCCCAGATTAAAAAAAGCAATGGATGCCTTCGATAAAATGATCGGTATTTCTAACGAGAACGCCATGACCGGTATTAATAATGCCGCAGCAGAATTTAAAAAAGATGTAACTCTCTTGATAATAATAATAAGTATAATTGTTATTTTAAGTACTTTTATTGCATTGTTTATTACAAAATCAATAACCTTACCAGTTACAAAAATTATTCATTATATGAGTAAAATGGCGGAAGGAGATTTTCTTAATAAAGTTGCCCACGAGGATATTGATAGAAAAGATGAAATGGGAGAACTTGCCAAAGCTTTAAATAGCCTGCATGAAAATATAAGCAATCTCATTAAGCAGATTCAATCCGCATCATCTCAAGTTACATCAGCTTCAGAACAAATAGCATCAGGTGCTCAACAAATTGCAAATGGCGCCCAACAGCAATCATCTAGCTTTGAAGAAATTTCTAGTACTATTCAGTCCAATGCGGCAAATGCCCAAAATGCTAACGAAATTTCTCAGCTTGTTACAAAAACTGCCGAAGCTACAGGCGCAAAAATGGAAGACACTCTTAACGCCATTAGTGGTATTGAACAAAGCAGTAAACTGATTTCTCAATCTATAGAAATTATTACTGATATTGCAGATCAAACTAATCTATTGGCATTAAATGCGGCCATTGAAGCTGCTAGGGCCGGTGAACATGGAAAAGGATTTGCTGTTGTTGCCGATGAAGTAAGAAAGCTCGCTGAAAAAAGTGCATCTGCCGCAAAAGAAATTGCAAATGTTATAAGTACAAGTTTGAACCAAGTTGCAAGTGGTGTAAGTCTATCAAAAGAAGTTGGAGACAATTTAAAAAACATTGTTAATGAATTCTCTAAAGTTGCTATCGAATTACAAAACATATCCACGGCGACTCAAGAAGAAGCTGCGGCAATGGAAGAAAACACATCTATTGTAACATCTAATGCTTCAGCGGCAGAAGAATTGGCCGCCGCATCTGAAGAATTATCAGCACAAGCAATAAAGATGCAACAGCAAATTGATATATTTAAAGTTGCGACTTAATATCATATATTATTGCAACTGCCGAGATGCCAAAAAATCAACAGCTCTCATTACGGTTATCCCGTTTGCTGTATAATTTCGTTGTAATTCAAAAACAACCTGAAAACATTCTTTGGGAGAAAGATGTTCTTTGTAATATTTTAAGGCCGTAGAAATTTTGTCATCTCTTTTTTTTACTTCGATTAAGGAATAAACCTTTCGATCCTTTAAAATAACAAAATCTATTTCGCGCTTATCTTTATCGCGTAAAAAACGCAGTTCATAATTTTCACCATACACATCTTGCCTAAACTGTATTTCTTTTAATAAGTGGGTTGCGACAATATTTTCTAATTTTGCAGATTCATCAATCACATCAGAATTATCATATAAATAAATTTTAGGGGCCTTGGAAATTGCACGCATCAATTTCTCTGCATACGGAAGAACTGTAAAAGTCAAAAAAAGGCGATCTAAAACAAGATACTTAGATACTTTGGAACTGGCCTCACAAACGCCCGTATTGAAGGATTTAATCGCAAATGCAAGCTCATCCAACGTAAAGCATATGGTTTTAAATCCCAAAAGAATTATCGTCTGCGGGTTCTCTTTGAAACGATGTAAAGAGTAAGGGCAATTATCTCCATACACCCTAAAAAGTGTCGAGATAGGGTTACAAAAAATGAGCATAGTAATCCACCCACCAATTGCTTGGCGGCCGGAATCAATTGTCTTTCGTTCTAAAAAACAGTTGAAAAATTAAAAGAATATGACGATAAGAGTGATGTGGGAATCGAAGTTATGCTGTTAACTCGTTGTGATTAAAAAACTTTTTTCTATGTTTCCACCATTAAATATGAAGAGCCGTTTTAAGAAAAGTATAACAAGAAGAAAAGTGATTGCTATACGCACGAGTCACTAAAATAGTCAGCAATGTTCCGCGGCTACGCTTCTTCTTGGATCTCTGTATCAGTAATACCCATCACTCGTTCTATTTCTTGTTCAAGGTAACGCACGGTTTCATAGTTCAATGTGCTGAAAAGTTCATGCTTTTTGCCATTTGATAAGATCATTTTCAGAGTATATGTAAGGTATTTGATATCATTAGTGCTGCCACTTCCCCTTATTTCCTTGGTGCAATACAGTTGCGAAATATTATTGAATGTTATTTTTTTGATAGCAAATCCCAGTATTCTTGTTTCTAGCAGCAAGTTTTTGCCGGCAATGACGATTGCGTTTTGCTCGAACATTTTCCAAATACAAATCAAAGTGATAAAGAGCAAAAAGGCAACATTCATGAGCATGCCACTATCTCGCCATAGTTGATTGGAATTGATGGCATTATCTATTTTAGGCCAGAGTACGAAATAAAACGGCGTGATAAAAAGAAGTCCTAAAAGTGGCCCGATCAACAGAAGTGGATTATTAAACGTGATAACGAATTTGCCACCTTTCTTCGCAGTGTTGATAAAACGTGGCGCGGACACCAAACGTTTTAATTTGACCTTACTGGCCTTCGCCTTTTCTGCAAATTTTGGCATGGCCTCCAGTGATTTTTTGGCAAGCCATCTTCCTATGGCGGGAAGTTTGGGGTTGTTCACGGCATCTATATATTCTTTTTCCCTTTGAGCGTAATATTCAGGATTGGCAAAAGACTCGCGTTGATTTGGTTCTTGGCATTCACTGCAGAGAGTATCTTCAGAATAATTTTCGTCAACATTAAAGACCTTGATGCCGCATTTTTTACAATTGAATGTTTTCATACAAGATAATACTAGGGCCCATTGAAATCACAGTCAATTGATACCGGTCAGACATTCAGTGCTTAACAAAAAGCCCTAGTAGCCACAATCGCAATCAGAGTATCCATGAATGAATCCTTCAATTTGTTTATCTTTGTTGCTACAGATGATGGCAGCGATGGTTATATCATTCCATTTTTCACAAAATTTGCTTGTTATGTTTTGGCCATTAAGCCCAAAAAACAAGTGCGGGGGACATACGCCGTTTGGATAAGAAAATTATATCCGACCATTGGAAAATTAATTATCGACTTAGTGTATTCAATTCTCACCACCTAAAAGCAAACCCAACAACAGACGAACCCAAATTTAAAAAATAAAATTCAAGAAAATCAATAGGTTCAAATTGTGTCTGGACGCCGGTTCGCTTGGAAAAATTGGTGGAGGTGATCAAGTACCGGTCGAACTTAATTCACGCACAAGCTATCTATCTATTTTTATTACTCATTTCTTTAATCTGCCAACTCAAAATTTAGCAATTTTGCGGAAGTTGTACGTTGATCAAGAGCTATCTGCTACACAAATTGAGGAAATATCTGATTATAACTGGCCCAAAACCACAATCATTGAAGTACTAAAAAAGAATAGTATCACCAGAAAACGGCTTCCCTCACGAATCAAATTTGGTGAAAAATTTATTAGTGGCAAGTGCATACCTCATAAGAAAGAACAGAAAGTCATTCAAAAAATCTTGCAACTAAGGCGCAAAGCAATGTCATTTCGGGCCATTGCTGATTATCTAAATCAAAAAGGAATCCCATCAAAATTGGGTATGAATTGGAATAAAACAACTATTGCTGACATTGTCAGTCGGGAGGAAAAATCATGCAAGCCATAATTGAAATATTTGTTGCGATACTATTTGTCGTTATTACAGGCACCACAGTCTTAAATTTTTCAAGCAAAACGATTAAAGTGGAAGTATTAACAAAAATTCAAGAAGGATTGCCATCATTGGAAGGCTTTACGCACAACATCCAAAGGTGAAATTATTAACACTTCCGGCAATATATAGCTATTTCCTAACTATGCCACCACAATAAATTAGTTCATAAACTAATTCACCATCTGAAAATATTAATCTTATGACGTTTCCCTAGACGCGCAGGAAGCGCGTTGTCTTCCCCCCTGTCTTTGCCGGCAAATTTCCTGATTTCCCCCTGGTGTATTCCCGCGCGGTGTGTTTCTGGTTCTTTTTTTGTTGCTTTGGGTGGGAGCTAGGATTTTTTTGATATTTTGGTTATCAATTTGTGCCACGTCGCTTTTTGAAGATCATTCTTTAATAACTGATAATAGACATTTCACCCGACGTTTTTTTCATGCATATCAAAAAAGTCGAACAGTATAACGCGACGACGAACAAAAATTACCTGGCACTATTTAGAACTCTATTTAGAACTTAATTAAACTCTTTTCATAAATTGCAGGCGCCTCAAATCCAAGTAAATTTATAAATGTGGCCGCAACATTTGCAATGCCTGGTGTTTTTATATCGCTAACATCAACTTTATATTCACCCTGATAGTTTGGATCAAGGATAAAAAATGGTACAGGATTTAATGTATGACTTGTAACAACTTTTCCTTTTTTATCTAGCTTTTCTTCGGCATTACCATGATCGGCAGTAATTACTACAACACCACCTTGAGCATACACTGCATCTACAACTTTTTTCATACACTCATCTAAGGCCCTTACAGCTTTAACACATGAATCAATATTTCCGGTATGCCCAACCATATCGCCGTTAGCAAAATTCACACGTAGAAACTTATATTTTCTGCTACCCAGTGCTTCCACTAATTTTTCAGTAACTTCATAAATTTTCATCTCTGGAATTTTTTCAATTGTTTCATTTGGAAGTGACTTCACCTCTTCATATTTTTCAAATTCTTGATTTATATAACCTGATTTATTTCCATTCCAAAAATAAGTCACATGGCCAAATTTATGAGTCTCTGCAATCGCATAACTTGGTATTTTCATCTCACATAAATATTGTGCTGAAACATTTTTAATAGATGGAGGTGGTACTAAATATTTTGGCGGCATGTGAGCTTCGCTATCATATTCTAAAAGCCCGGCATAAGTAACTTTAGGAACTCTCTTTCGATCAAATTGAGAAAAATTTGATTTAACAAAAGCTTCACTGATTTCAATCGCTCGATCACCTCTAAAGTTAAAATTTATAACCGCATCACCATCTTCTATTTTTCCAACTGGATTATTTTCTTTATCAATAATTACAAACGAAGGATTATATTGATCTTGCTTATCTGGAAAAAATTTTCTTGCTGTCTCAATCGCTTCTTTTGCAGACAAAAAATAACCCTTATAATCTGGAGTAATATCTTCTGACGCAACTTCTCCTAAAACATGAGCATACCAACCTCTTTTTACAATATTCCAATCAGAACCATATCGATCCATCGTCACATGCATTCTACCGCCACCAGAGGCAATCTTTGCATCAACTCCATTTTTTGTTAGCTCACTTAATTTTTGTTCAAGTTTTTCGATGTATAAAAGTCCGGAGTCTGGAGCAACATCTCTTCCATCTAAAAGTGGATGAACTCGCAAGCGCTTAACTCCTGATTTTATGGCCCCATCTAAAAGCTTAAATAGTTGCGCTGTATTTGAATGAACATTACCATCAGACAAAAGGCCTATAAAATGGGCCGTTTTACTATTTTTTGCAACGCCTTCGATTACCTCTTTCCATGATGCTGAAGCAAAAATTTCGCCATTTTCAATTGCCTCGTTAACTCTTTTTGCGCCCTGAGAATAAATTTGTCCTGATCCAATTGCGTTGTGTCCAACTTCGCTATTTCCCATATCTTCTTGTGATGGAAGACCTACGGCAAATCCATGCGCACAAAGTGTTGTATATAAATTTTTATTTTTTGATTCTTCGATCCAATTTAATAAATTTGTTGGATTTGCTTTATATACGGCATCTCCGGCATCCTGTCGTCCTATACCAATCCCATCCATTACGATTAAAACTACAGGGCCCTTACGCGGTATAAATTTTTCAAGCTTTTTTAATGTATAACTCATATCAACTCCTTGGGGAATAAATCTATGTTAGGTATAAAGGTTAAAGCAAATCTCTACAAACGGCCATCACATCTTGTGGTAAAATTTGATTTAAACACAAATGGTTATCACAATAATCAATACCACAAAAATGAGAAGTTTTGGTTCGACAAGGCATATTCTCTAAAAAAAGATAGCGATGCTTTTTTTGATCGTATGGATGCCACTCCAAAGGCTCTTCTGGGCCAAAAAGAGTAACCGTATTAACACTTAAAGCAACACAAAGATGTTTAAGTCCAGTGTCATTACCAATATAAAGCCTTGCACCAAAAATATAAGATGGTAATTTATCAAGTGAGGTTTCTAAAAATTCAATTTTTGCAGCTATACCCATGACACTACAAAAATCCAAAAGCTCTGCTTTTAATTTTTGATCAAGATAATTTTTTGAGACCGGTATGACAAAAGAGAGATCAGGATTTGTTAAAGTAATCATCTCTACTAATTTAGAAAAATATTCAATAGGCCAAACTTTGCTTTCTCTATTAGAGACAATACCTAAAATAATTTTATTTTTTTTACGAACAACACTCTCTTTTAAAAATACTAATTTGGGAGGATAAGATAAATAACTAGGATAGCTGATTTCTTTTTTCTCTATTTTTTTTAATGCCGTCCAAAGGCCATCTAAATCTCTTTGAATGGATGGAGATCTTACCCCTTGATTAACAACACCTGTATTTTGTTTTTTTATATTATGATTATGATAAAAATATTTTATTCCAAATAATTTGGTAATAAATCCAATAAGAATCTTATTAGAAGATGTTTGATGAAACTCATAAATTAGGTCATATCTGTTTTTTAAAAGCAACTTAATAAAATTCCAACGACCTTTAAGAGATCTTAAATCAAGTGGGCAAACCAAATCTGAAGGACTTTTAAGCTCCTGATACAATGGAGCAATCCAGCTTGGAATACCATAGTGAACTTTTGTATTCGGATAAAGCTCTTTAAAATAAGAAATAGCACCTAATCCAATAATTGAATCACCCATTGCTCGATACTTTATAAAAAGCACTTTTTTCATTCTTTTTCGACTTCCCATTAAAGCAAGATAATCCTTAAGCAGTACAATTCCTATAATGCCATAAAAAACAATTGCTTTACTATGATAAAATTTATAAAAATGAGAGGAAACAATTAAGGAGCTAAATATGTTTGATAAAATCAATGATCTATTAAAAGAAAGAGTTATGCCAGCACTTGAATCTCATGGTGGCGGGGTTGAACTTATAAAAGTAGAAGATAATAAAGTTTATGTAAAGCTTTCTGGAGGCTGTCAAGGTTGTCCTGGGGCAAGAATGACAATCAAAAACGGTGTTGAAAGAATTATTAAAGAAAGTTTTCCTGAAATCACAGAGGTTGTGGACACCACAAATCATAGGTAATGGAGCAATATGTTTTTTTAGTAGATGATCATTGGAGTGGTCATATACCAACATATCATTCTATTTTAATCGATGCTTTTTCTTCTTTAGATAAAAAGATAATTTCTATTTCACCAAATCCCAAAGAAGCAAAAAAGCTTTCCAATAATAAGGCCGCGCGTTATTTAACTTACCGCGCTGATGACCGCAATCCTGAACCATCAAAACTTTTGAGAGCAAAAGAAAAATTGATAGAAGTCCAAAGCAATATCCAATCAGCAATAAATGTATGTGAAAAAAATCCTGATTTAATATTTTTCACATCACTGGATTCGTTATTCATTTCTGCTCGATTCACATGCAAAGATTTAAAAGAGTTCATGCCTTTTTATTGGAGTGGGATATATGTCACACCGAAATATCTTCGTTATAAAGCACTTAATTTTTTATATAAGACTCTTATTAGAAAAGATCGAATACTTGCCTGTGATCTTTGTAAAAAAATATTTGTCTTAGATACTGGTGTTATCCCATCTTTAAAAAACATTTATCCAAAAAAAGAGATCGTTGGCTTTCCTGATTTTATTAATACAGATGTTGTAGAACAGTCCGAGATTTTAGATGAAATAAAAAAGAGATCATCAGGCAAAAAAATAATAGGTCTTTTTGGAGAAATTTCTCTTAGGAAGGGGATCTCGTTATTTTTTGAGACAGCAAAACTTTCAGCACAAAAAAATTTACCATATTTTTTTGTATGTATTGGAAGATTAAATCTAGACAATACTTCAAAAGAAGAAAGACAAATTCTAACAAATTTATTTGATCAAACTCCGGAGAATATGTTTACTCATTTAAAAAGAGTTGAAAATGAGGCAGAATTTAACACAATAATCTCATCCGTTGATATCGTGTTTGCTGCATATAAAAAATTTTTTAATTCAAGTAATATGTTAACAAAGTCTGCTTACTTTAAAAAACCAATCATAGTCTCAAAAGGTTATTACATGGCCGAAGTCGCTATAAACTATAAGTTTGGAAAAGTTTTACAAAAAGATCGCGTAGAAAATGTTTTAACAGTGATTGATGAAATTTTTAAAGATGATCAATCTCTTTATCGATTTGATGATTTCTATGAGCACAATAAAAAAGATCACATTGCCTCTCTTTTGGATTTTTAATTATGTTAAAAGATTTGATGATTTTAAAATTTTCTTTATATGGTTTTTTAAAAAACTTACGTTTTTTTGAACCATTTTTTTTGCTTTTTCTCTTAGACAAAGGACTTAACTATACTCAAATAGGGATGCTATTTGCATTTCGGGAAGTGTGTATCAATGTGCTAGAAATTCCGTCTGGGGTTATCGCAGATCTATATGGCAAAAAAAAATCGATGATTATTTCATTTCTTGCATACATCCTCTCCTTTTTTCTTTTTTCTTTTGTGAAAGATTTTACGCTACTTATTCCAGCAATGTTTATGTTTGCTATTGGAGAAGCATTTCGAACAGGAACCCATAAGGCAATGATCTTTGATTACTTAAGAGTGAACGAAAAACTTGATCAAAAAACAAGAGTCTATGGATGTACAAGATCTTGGTCTCAGATCGGATCAGCTCTTTCTGTTTTGATTGGCGCAATTTTAATGTTTTTTGCTCAAAGCTATGATTATATTTTTATCTTTAGTGCAATCCCATATTTTTTAGCAATTATAAATTTTTTCACATATCCTGACTGGCTTGATAAAGCAGATCAAAAATCTTCATTAAGTATTAAAGAGGCTTTTCATCATTTAAAAAATTCCATATCAAAAAGTTTTAAAAACTCTTCTTTAAGAAACCTCATCATTCAATCGACAATTTATGAGGGACAATTTCGGGCCGTAAAAGATTATTTACAAATTATGATTAAGGCACAAGTGTTACTGCTTCCTGTTTACTTTGGGATCACATCACATCAGCAGACTGCGATAATGATCGGATTAATCTATTTTGTTTTGTATCTTTTAAGCAGTAGCGCATCTAAGGCATCTCATAAAGTATTAGATTTTTTTAAAACAACAAATAAAGCAATCCACGCTATTTTAGTTTTTACAACACTTCTTCTAGTGGTTAGCGCATTGGCATACAAATTCCAACTCTATGCCATCTCAATTTTTACCTTCGTTTTACTTTTTGCAATTGAAAATATTATGCGGCCTATTACAACTGCCGCCTATGATGATTTTGCAGACTCTCATGAGCAAGCAACGATGCTCTCTATTGAATCACAGGCCCACTCTATAGGTATTGCAATTATGGCCCCAATCACAGGATACTTGACTGACTCTTTTGGCGCTCATGCTGCATTTTTGTTTTGTGCTATAGTTGTTGGTGGGTGGGCGATGATATCTAGAAAAATTTCAGTTTGAATTTAAATAATCAAGTCCTTGCCTTAAATACTCTTCGCGGGAATTATCACTATTATAATCTTTATCAATCTCTTTTTTTTCACTCTGATTATTTAAAGATGGAGTATAGATATCTGTCTCATCTTTTGTTGATAATTTTTTTTCAGTCATACTATCTGCTGCATTTCGTAAAAACTCCTGTTTTTTCAAAAGTTTTTTTTGCACTTTTTCAACATCTTGTGGTCTGGCATTACCACTTATGGCCTTTTCTAAAGTCTTAAGATCAGCATCTTCAACTAATCCACTTTTTTTAAGTTCCTTCATTGCCTCCTTCATCATTTCAGGAGTTATTTCAACATCTCCTAAAGCATCGTTTAAATCAGCTTGAGAGAAGCTATTTAAAGAAAGAAGGCCACAAAGCAAACATAAAAGCTTCAACACTCTACTCATTACTTTTCACTCCTTTATGGTGTGGACAAAGCTGCAAGGCCGCTGAAATATTTTCATATCCTGTTTGAGCAATATTAAGTAAACACTGAGCTGGCATGGTATTAAAAGCGCGAGAACAAATTTTAAATCCAGCGTCTCTAACTGCTTCTGCAGAAGTTTTCTCTTTTACTAAATCGTAGCAATAAATTGGATCAAGACTTTTTGCTCCACTACAAAGCAATGCAAAATTTGCATCATCTCCTTGAAATTTATTTTTGGCCTCTTTAAAGCATTCAACAGGATTTAAATTCACAGCACCAAAGCATGTAACATGAGAAATAAGCTCACTGTATTTATTTACAGAGTGCATCATCTTAAAGCAAGCAACCGGAGCACTAGAATTTGAACTAGCGCAAAGAGCTTGTGCCATATCCCTGTAACTATCTCGAGGGAAAGATCGAACAAATTCTGTATAGCAGTTTCCTCGAGAGATAGAGTCGATGTTTGTTTTATCTCCTCCTTTTCCATAAAAATTAACGTAAAACGTTTGAGGATTTACTCTTAACTCTGGATCATTTTGAACATCTTCTATTACAATTTTTAACTCTGGCAAATAGGTCCTTGAAATTAAGTCCTCTTTGGTTTCAAAAGTAATAACGGCCTTAAACACTCCATGAATATTTTCATCTAACTTTTTTAGTTTTTTTATGTCATAAACTTGGCCACTATATTCAAAAAAGGCAATTCGACAGCTTGGCCGATCATTCTGGCATTTATGATTTTTTAAACTATCTTCATCGCCATAAATTGTTAAAGGATAAATCTCATCCATGGTTTTATTATTTTTGTAATAGTAAAAATTAGATTTGTTATTTCTTTTGGGAATATCTTTTTCTGGATTATTCTCCCAAGCCAAATAGTTCGAAAGATATGTTTTTAGGTTATCTTTTACAACCAACATTTCATTTCTTCGTTCCATATTCTTTTGAACTTTTCCAACCTTTGACATTACCTTATACATGCCAAGGATTAGAGTAATCCCAATGGAGGCCGCAATCATCACCTCTATTATTGTGATACCATCTTGATTGCAAAAAGATTTGAAAAATTTTGTTTGTTTTATCATCCGATCATCCTTAGAATTCCATCATTAAACAGTAGCACCACAAACATTGCAAAAAACAGCAGTAATAATCCTAACAAAAAAAGAGGAGACAGTAGGACGACTATAGATTGGATGGCACTCATTTCCAGATTTTTTTGTAACCCAATAAAAAAATAAAGCACAAAAGCAAAAGGCTGCAATACCGCACCAAAAAGAGGAATTAAAAATAGTAGATGAGTTGACATTGCCAAGGAGACCATTGCTTCCGCAACTCTATCTTTATTTTGATAGGAGTTTATCGGCAAGGAATACATATCTATAAAAAACAAGGTTATCTTTTTTATAATAAAACCATATCCTAAAAAAATAAGAGGAAAAAATATCATTTGAATTACAAGAGGAAAAACACTTCCAGACTCTAATGTTTTGCCTATTAAAGGCAAACGACCAAAAACTTCCTCATGATTTTTAAAATAGACTACTGCGATATAAATCAGCAGCAGATAAAAAATACTGTTTATGAGCGCACAAATCCAAGAAATAACGGCCATCGGCAAAAGCTCAAACTCTTTTGTCAGCACAAGCTCGTCACGCTCCCACTCCTCTTTTAATTTTTCCTGAAGAATAATTGGATGTAAAAATGCATTCAGGTAATTTTTAATATAATGTTTCAATTTTTATCTCCAATCAAAAATTCATCTAACATAGTTTTGAATTTTTAAATACAATAAATCATTTCTTGTTTTATAAAAGCGATAGCTTATGTTTTTATTCTCATTTACAACAAATACATCTTCCATGTTTTGATAAATATTTAGTTTTGTATTTAAAAACTCTAGAACCATTAACGGTGCTCCTTTCCACAGTTTTTTATTTAACTTATCATCTGCCTGATAAATCACATCGGCTTCACTGGTTAAAAAATCCAACATTCTCTGGAATGCTGGTAGAAAAAAATCAAACTCATTTTTTCCACTACTCATAACCATTAGGCCCTGCCCATAACTTAAGACAATCTTTACTGTCGGGTTATTTTTAAAAGATAGAGTTAAATCATAAATACTTCCAGGTTTTAAAATTGTTCTCGAAAAAATGCTTTTATGCCAAAAATCCTGAATATTTGCAAAAAACAAAAAAGCATCATCACTACTTAATTCATAGGCATAAGGAATTCCTGTCCCCTTAATAAAATATCCTTCTTTATCTAAGTATTTTTTATATAAAAACAGTTTTGTATCACACCCATACCTACTACACAAAATTAAATCTGCTTGATGATTCTTGAAATTATTATCATTGTTATCAAATAATATTTTTTTGCCTTTAAGACCTAAAAGTTTTTTTCCATAATCATCAATTTTATCAATAAACATTGCGATTCCGGAGAAAGCTTCTGGATTAGTTGTCTGTTTTACAAAATCGATACTAAATCCTTTATTAGTCCTATTATTTACGACCACCTTCTGCCAAACTTCCGGAACTTTCTTACCCTTAAACATCTTTGAAAAAAAATAAGTGCTATAAAAATAGTCTGGAGCAATATTTAGAATTGATAAAAATCTTATATACTTTCCATCTGCTCTATGCGCATCTTTTTGTTCATACATCTCAACCAAAGCAGAATCATCATAAACAATATAAAAATTCTTACTACCATCTATTGTTTCTTCTAAATAAAACGATTGATCGTAGTCAAGTTTCTTTCCAATGCGCCAAGCTATTTTACGATCGACAAAAGACACTACAACGACCTGCTTTGGATCAGGAAAATAGCTTTGATATGACTGCTCTATAACATGTTTTTCTTCTCCGCTAATTCTTCTATCAATTTTTATATTAGAAAAGAACATCAAGTATTCATAAAATTTTAATTCATCAACAACCATTTCACGCATTGTAACAACAAATTGTGAATCTTTTTTTACGATTTCTACATTAGGTAATTCAATACTGTTTATGGGGATTTTATTCTTTTCTATCTCTGGCCATGAAACAGTAATTCTCTTTAACACTTCTTTTTGCTCGTCTCCACGTTCTTCAAAATAATAGGTAAAAACAATAAGGATTACCAAAATAACAAAAAGCTTGATGTTATTCATTTCATAATTTCCTTTTACGACGATAAATCACAACTGCAAAAACTATTGCAATTAGTGGAACAAAAAATATTACAGTATAAAAAACAACACCAAGCATTGTACCTGCAACAAACAGCTGCTCATCATTTCCTAGTGCAAGATTAAAAGATGACAATGAGTTGCTATCTGTGAGCCATGTAATTGCATTTAAAACCAATATAAAATTTGATGAAAATTTTGCATAAGCATTAATAACAAAACTGGAATTTCCAAAAACAACCATTCGCCCAGTAGTTCCACTGCCTGTTTTTAACTCTCTTGCGATTGCTATCGGCAAAGGCCCCTTTATATCTATATTTTCAGTATAGGTTATTTTTCCTGATAAAATTTCGGTCGGATTTTTATCTGCCCAGCTGGCAGGAAAAGGAGAGGCCGTAAAAAGAATAGTATCTTTAAATTGCGAATCTCTACCAATCTGAGAAATTATAGCTTGAGGTAAAGGAAAGAATACTGCATCTTTTGACTTTTTAGTTATAAAATGATCTTGAGAAAACTGATCTACATATACAACCGTTCCATCAGATCCATCTAAAAACTTCAAACGATCAACTAGTAAATTATTTTCAACGTCTATCTCAAAAGACTTCATCATCTTTCTTAAATCTGCAATTGCATCGGTTTTAATCGAAGGGTCAATTCCTAAAAGCAAAGGACGATTGTTTGTTATATACTCTTTTAAAATATTTAACTCTGAATTAAAAAAAGCTGTTTTTGGTCCCCAAATAGCAAGTAAATCACAACTCTTAAGCGCGGCAAAAGAATTAAGATAAACAGGTGTAATATCAAAATTAGATTTTAATAAAATATTTTTTAAATGAGCAATCCCGTGCTTATCTGGTTCATTTAATGATGGGCCACCATGAGTGATTGTAAAACAAATATTATATTTCTTATCTCGCTTTAACTTTAAAAGTGCATTGGTATAATCTAACTCATCATGATGATAAACTCTCTCTTCTTTTCCTTTATACTCAAATAGAACCGTTTTAGGATTTGTAATTTCTTTTTGCGCAACAACTTGAGGTGATAAATCAACATCAAAAAAATTAATTTCAATATCTCTTTTATAAAGTCTATATAGTTCTAACAATTTTATAACATCTCTTTCCTCGCCCTTGCGCATAAATACAGAGATAACTAAACGATCATCAAGGGCCTTTACCGCCGATATACTCTCTACAGTCAATGAATTGTAACTATCTTTTGTTAAATCGATCTGCCATGGATTTTTATAGGCCAAATAATTAATCATTCCCAAAATACAAAAGAGAAGAAAGAATGTAATAATGCTCCTGAAAAAATTTTGATAGGCCCGATCTGCTGCAATGACCTTAAATCGCTTAAAATCTACAACAATTAATATTGCAGAAAAAAACAGATTAAATAAAGTTAAGGCAACATTTAAAGTTACTTCATCAGATATCGCAATCCATGTTCCAACGATTAGAAAATAAAAAACCACATTGCAAAAATATAAAAGTTTAAAAGGCCATGATACTTTCATTTTTCTCACCACCTTTTACTTTCAAGTACTTTTTTGGTTAATAAAAAGAAAAATGAAGCAAATGATAAAAAATAGATAAGATCAATTGTGCGAACAACACCTCTTGCCATCCATTCAAAATGAATACCAATACTAAAGTTCTCTCCTATTTTCCCCAATATATAATTATCAGTGGCATTGGTACTCACTGCAACCAACAAGAAACTAACAAGGATGGAAAAAGAGATAAAGGCCGCAACCAATTGATTATCAGTAATAGCAGATGCAAACATACCAACAAAAATATAGCAAGAAATACTAAGAATTAAGCCAGTGTATGCGGAAATAACAATCCCCCACTCACTAAAACCTATAGTACTTAAAATAAGAGGAAATAAAAATGTTGGAAGAAGTAAAAATAAGGTTTGAATAAATAATGCACAAAATTTTCCTAAAACAATATCTCGATTTGTAAGAGCAGAGTGTATTAAAAGATCGAGAGTTCCAAGCTTTCTTTCTTCCGCAAACGAACGCATGGTCATCATAGGAATAAAGATAAGCAGCAAAAAATTGATATTGCCAAAAATGGGTATTAAAACGGATGTCATGATTGCCAAATGAGTATAGCTTTTGGCCGCCAAAAGATAATTAAAAAACAGCCATCCTGAAATGAAAGAAAAAATAGAAACTAAAATATAAATTAGTGGCGAAGTAAAAACTTCATACAACTCTTTTTTTATTAAATGCCAAAGCATCATTTATAATTCCTTTTTCGAAATTAAATTTTTAAAAATAGATTCCAAATCATTTTCAACTTCTAAAATACTTACTATTTCTAAATTTGCTTCGATAAGTTTTTTTATAAGCACGTTGCGAATATCAATGCTTTGTGATGACTCAATTACAAGCTCGCAATCACTCTCTGTTTTTGCCTGACATACTCTTGTAAGATTTAATTCATTGAGCACTTTATCTAAAGTATTATGATCTACTTGCGTTGCAAACGAAACTTTGTATTTTTTAGTTGTTGATAAACTATTTTTTATTTCACCAATTTTCCCTGTCTTTAAAACTTCGCCTGCATGAATGATCGTTGCCTCTTGGCATAAAGACTCAACATCATGTAACTGATGGGTTGAAAATAAAATAGTGTGCTCTCCTTTAAGGTATTCAACCAATTCTCTAATTTTTAAAATAGATAATGGATCAAGGCCACTCATCGGTTCATCCCAAATGAGAATTTTGGGCCTATGCATAAGTGTTGAAGCTATGGCCACTCTTTGTTTCATGCCCTTAGATAAATTACAAATTAAACGACTGCGAAACTCTTTTAAATCACAAAGTTCAACACACTCATCCAATCTTTGCTTTATATCTTTTGATGAAATATTTCTAATTTGGGCCATAAAGGATAAAAAATGCTCAACGCTTAAAGAGTTATAAAGAGACGG
This sequence comes from uncultured Bacteriovoracaceae bacterium, assembly GCA_964497525.1. Taxonomy (GTDB): domain Bacteria; phylum Bdellovibrionota; class Bacteriovoracia; order Bacteriovoracales; family Bacteriovoracaceae; genus CAZCDT01. The sequence continues at coordinate 4,600 of CAZCDT010000022.1, read as the reverse complement.
AACCTCTGCCAAAATACCAAACTGACATCTTTGCTGCCATGTAAAAAAGTCACAGCTTTTATCAAAAATTTTTACATCTCCAGAACTTTTTTCTAAAAGTCCTGCAATGATTTTCATCGTTGTTGTTTTTCCCGCTCCATTCGGCCCTAAAAATCCATGCACCAATCCTTTTTTTATACAAAAAGATATTTCTTTTAAAACCAGACGACCAGAATACTCTTTTGTAAGGTTTAATACTTCAATTGCATTCATTCTTCTCTCAATTAAAATGTAAATTTAATTCCGACTTTAAAAAATCTTAACTTCGAATCTTTTCCAAACATATAATATTGATTGTAGTCCATTAAAAGAGCAATTGCAGCACTTGCCTCAATCTTTAATGCAATACCCCAAAGAGGCCCGTGAGCGTAGCGCCTTTGATTGTCTGCACCAAAATAAGTTGCGACATCGCCTCCAACAATATTTTTTTCCTCAGAGGTATCAGTCATATAGGTTTTTAGATTGTGCAATGAATACCCAAGTTTAAAAAATAAAATTCCATATCCCCCATTTGCCACAAGAGAGAGGGCCGTGTCTTTTGTATAAATTTTATAATTTGTAGATTGATATTCTTTGGTTTGAAAAACTTTAAAACGATCTAACTCTAATCCTGAAAAAAAATATGGATTAAACACATAACCTGTCGAAATAAAAAAATTATAACCATCTAAGGCCACATCTTTTTGTGCTAAAGCATCTGATCGGTAATTACCGATCCCGGAACCAATCGAAGAATATAGTGCAGCATTTGCATCAAATAATAGGCCACTCATCACAGGCATAACTGCAATACAAAAAACAAATTTTTTAAAATTTTCAAGTAATTTCATCAACTAAAATTTTATTGCTGATAAGAAACAAAATCAACAGATAATCCCAGATAATAGTACTTAATTTTTTTTACTCTCTCCCGATAAGACTGGCCTATGAGAGATTTAAAAAAATTTCAAAATCTTCTAAGGGGAGTAAAAAGAGTTTGTCTTACGACCCACATAAGACCAGATGCTGATGGCCTTGGCTCTCAAATTGCTCTGGGACTAGGATTAAAGACTCTTGGTTTTGACGTTTTTTGCATTAATGAAGAACCTATTCCAAAAAGATATAGCTATCTCGATAATAAAAAAATAGTCAAATCTTTTAATCAATTTATTAAAAGCAAACAAGTTGAAACTATGTTTGATCTTTTTATTGTCATAGATACAAATAGCGCGGGACAGGTTGGCGATAAAATGCAATCTCTGCTAGAGTGTCAAAAGAAAGTATTATTTCTAGATCATCACCCATGTGCTTTACAACATAAAAAAAAACATATTATAAACACATCGGTTGCGGCCACGGGTGAATTAGTGGCACATCTTTTATTATCTTTAAATATTAAAATTTCTAAAGATATGGCCTTGGCAATGTACACCGGCATTTTAACTGACACCAGTAGTTTCCGCTATCCCACAGTCTCTCCACGCACTCACATAACGATTGCAAAACTTCTTGAAACTGGAATCAATCCATCTTGGGCATACAGTAAGCTTTATGGAACAAAAAAAACTCAACATCTTATTCTTCTTGGAAAAATTCTATCAAATCTAAAAATAAATAAATCTGGTAAACTGGCGTGGCTATCGTTAACGGCAAAAGAAATGAAACAACACGGAGTACGTCCTGATGATACTCACTCTTTTATAAATCATTTGCTAATTTTAGAAAAAATAGAAGTGGCCATGATGTTTCAAGAATCAGGTACCAATATAAAACTCAGTCTAAGATCAACAGGAGCTGTTGATGTTTCAAAACTTGCAAAACTACTTGGAGGAGGCGGCCACACTCATTCTGCCGCTGCGGTGTTACAAGGAAAATTAAATGATCTAATTCCAAAAGTGATACGCATTCTAGAAAAACGTGTTTAATATTATTGTGCCCTAAAATTTTGAGTAATTACTATTTGTTTAAAATTTCTCCCAGGGCCTTCCTCTCCTTATCGGAAAAATTAAAGCCATTGCTATTTAGTACATGTTTTAATTTTTCTTTTGTTACTGGGTCCTCTGGATTATTAAAATTAACCAATTCTTGATCTATCTCTTCTGGTCTTTGTGGCCTTGATTGACTATTTTGCTCTGATTTGACCGGCCTATTTTTTTCTAAGTGCTTTTCTAATTTCATCCGTATTTCGCGATCTGGAGGTCTAGCTGGCGGATCATGTTTTATAAGACCACTGCGATCTATCTGTTTTACCTTCGATGGCCTAGATTTTTTATTATCTAAAGATGAAGTTTTTTTTAACTCCCCACTCATGTGCCCATCAAGCTTACTTGTTACTTGCATCTTATCCCTCTTTCTTTTTTCATATCGCGAACAGTTTACTTACAGATAAAACTGCCTGTACTATAATTATATCCAATAAAAATGATCTTTTATACCGAGGTAAAATTTGCATAAACTAAGTGGCAAAGAGCTATTAAATTTAGCATTAGAAAAAAAGGCAATCCTTTTTGATATGGATGGAACAATTATAAATACCGAGCCCTTGCATGCAAAAGCAGGATTTCAACTATTAAAAAAACATAATATTGACATAGACTTTCATGACTTTGAAAAAAAATGTTTAGGCGTTGCTGATTATATCATGTTTTCTCGTTTTTTTCCTTCATGCAATACATCAGATATAAATGATCTTGTTCAAAAAAAAAATAGAATACTTCTAGACCTATTACACTCATATACTTCTACTGACTTTTTTAAACTTCTAACTTTAGGCATTCATAATTTTCTAACTCTTTTAAAACAACATGGGAAATTTTTGGCCGTTGTTAGCGCAAGTGAAGATGATATTGTTTATGAAACAATAAAAAAAAGTAATCTTACACCTTTCTTTGATCTATTAATTTCCACAAAAAATAGTTTTTTATCAAAACCCTCATCTTCTCAATACTTCACGGCCATGCGCTATTTTAAGGTTAGTTCGAGTGATGTATTAATATTTGAAGACTCACCAACAGGCCTTCAAAGCGCAAAAGAAAGCGGAGCTATGGTTGTAAAAATGATTATTTCACCTAATGCTAAAAACTTAAGTGATAACGGCACCTTAGCAAATGTTAAGGTGCACTCTGCCAACTTTTGTTGCTAAATTTTTCAATTTTTTAAAATTTCAGCAAAATCAAATTTTTTATTTTTTTTAAAAAAGTTTTCCACAATTTTTAAATCATTTTTCTACAAAAATATCAGTTAGTTAGTTTTAAAAATAAAAAATCTTAAAACATCTTTTCCACACTAGTTTTGCAGTACACTCTTGCGCTCATTTTTGGGAATGATAGCATCAAGTTAATCGTTGCAACGGTTGTGTGTAGAAAAATAACACTCGTTTTTTTTCGTAGTACGTGTTTTCAAGTGGTACGTTAGTTGAAAGAAAAGAACCGAGACTTCAAGATAAGCAACGCTTATTTTGAGGATTAAAAACATGAAAATTTTAAACAAAGTATTAGTGCTTACGCTCGCAGTTTCAATGTCTGTTCTCGTCTCTGCATGTGGTGGAGGATCATCTGGAAGTAGTAACTTAAGTATTCCTGGAGTCTCTGGCCCAAAGGTTCAACTTCTTGAAGACAATATCTTAATCGATATGGTTTTTCAAAACATTCAAGTTGAAGGTGGAGTACGTTACAACATTCCAAAATATGAAAGATCATACTTGGAACTATCTCCTGATTTACAATCAGATGGAACATTAATGTCTGTTTCAATTTCTTTACAAGACGTATTTCATGGTGGAGTAAATCAACTTCCTTCAATGACTCTTCCTGGTGGTAGAGCTCTTCCTGGAGTTAGTGGTGGAAAACTTCCTGCAGTAGCTTTTACTATTCCACAGTTTAAAGATATCACAATTTATCTAGGTAACAGTGTATTTGGAATCTTTGTTCCTGCAAAAGTTGATATGAGTGGAGCAATTGTTACTGCAAGATTCTACATTCAAAACAAAAGAGCTGGAGTGTTAGCATTAGTAAGTAATGATACAAACGGCGAAAATGGTGGATTACTTTTAATGCTTGATTTAACAAGCAGTACAAAAAAGCAATTATCAAAAATTGCAAGAAAGTATGAGTAATTAATTCTTTCGCGTCTAGTTCGTTATCGGCGACCTTTGGGGGCCTTGAGAATTCAAGGCCCCTTTTTTTCTGGAGGGTCTTTTAATACAAAAATCTGCCAGCGATTAAAAGTTGTGCTGTCATTTTTTAGTTCAATAAAGACTGGATCTTTTTCTACATCAAGATCATTTAATACCCAAAATTTAGCACCTAAGATTTTTATCATATTAAAAAGTCCTTGATGAGACTCGTAGTCAATTAAAAATTTTAAATATAAAAGAGGAACTGGGGCCTTTTTATCTCCATATCCATCGTACTCTTTCATTTCTAAAATAGATGTTTGCGATTGATACTCTAGTAAATTCTTGCCATATACCTCTTTTAATTTATCATCATATAAAAAATCATTTTTTAATAAGCCCATATCAACAGGAACAATATCCAGATTTTCTTTTTTTAATTTGTTTACGGCTTGTTTAAATGCTGAC
>CAZCDT010000021.1:14277-39033 GCA_964497525.1 uncultured Bacteriovoracaceae bacterium | reverse complement strand
GTTGCATATAGTTTAACCGGGCCTCTATTTTTGGAATAATTTCAAGTGCTGTTGCATCTAATGCGTTTTGAATTTGTTCTCGTGCTTGATTTGATCTTTTCAGACCACCCTTTAAAACTCTCGGCAGAGCAGCAACCGAACCAGAACATGCTCTGATTGCACCTTGTATATCATTTGATAGAATGTATCTTTGGATTTCATTCATAAATGAAGCTCCATCAACATCCATTCTCGCAAGCTTTACAAAGCGATCTATTGCGACAGCAATACCAAATCCCCAAACAATAAGAATGATGTACATAAATACCCCACCCTCTTGTATAAAGCTTGCAATATAATTTAATGAATACCATGCCTCTTGTGGTGAAACTGTCGAGGCAACAGCGACAGCGGTAGTTGTTCCTTCCATGGATCGATACTCCTTGAATACTAGTAACGTTATGTCTTTATCATAGTATTATTTTAAATTTATAAAAGATGATTAAATATTTGGAACAATTTTCCAGTAAGATTTTGATTACTCATCTATTCAAAAAAGAAATTAATGTCCAAAAAGCCTTAATTCTATCGCTGCTATCATTGTATGTATGAGTTTAATATGAACTTCTTGAATTTTATCTGAACTTTTTTGATCTACTATTAATGAAAAGTCGGCAATACTTTTAAGCTTGCCACCATCATTTCCCAATAGAGCAACAACACTCATTCCTTTTGCTTTTGCAACTTCGCAAGCAAGTAAAACATTTTTAGAGTTACCACTTGTAGAAATTGCTAATAGTACATCACCTCTTGTCCCATGCGCTTCAACAAATCTTGAAAAGATATTATCAAATCCGTAGTCATTTGCAGTACAAGTAATATGTGATGGATCACTGATGGCCATGGCAGGAAGTGGTGGGCGATCTTTTTTAAATCGCCCTGTTAATTCTTCCGCAAAATGCATAGCATCACACATTGAGCCACCATTACCACAAGAAATAATTTTTTTCCCTGTTGATAATGCATTGGTCATTTCTAAAACAATCTTTTCTAAAATCGAAAAATTATTATCACACGATAAAAAGACATCAAGTGTGTGCTTCGAACTATTTAGATAATTTTTTAAAAAATTAATCATGCAAGCTCTTTTAAGGATTTTACAATTTCTGCCTTGGCCTGAACACCAACTAAAGTTTTTGTAACTTGGCCTTTTTTAAAAAAAATCATTGTAGGAATTCCTCTTATACCATAAGTCTGTGCCAGATCTGGGTGTTCATCGACATTTACCTTTACCACTTTTGCGATATCACCAACTTCTTTTGCCACCTCATCTAAAACTGGCAATAAAGACTTACATGGATTGCACCACTCTGCCCAAAAATCGACCAATACTGGCCTACTTGATTTTAACACTTCGCTATCAAACGTACTTGATTCACCTTTTATTACACTACTCATCAGTCATACCTCTCTTTTGATCAATTTTATCATAAAAGACATATTATCTATTTCTACTAAAATAGAAAAGATACTTTTAAAATTTTATCTCATTATGCTAAACTGTAATTCTATGGATAGAAGTTATCTATTAAAAAAATCAATAAAGGTTGCTTGGCACAGTCGATTAATCGCTAAGGCAATAGATTTAGCAATTGTGGTACTGTTACTTATTGCAATGTACCCAATCGGTGTAATTGCGGCCCTCATATATATTTCTTTATCTGATGCACTAATGGGCGGACAATCAATCGGAAAACGAGTTATTGGTTTCTCGGTAATTTCTCTTTTTGATGGCAATCAATGCACCGTTAAGCAATCTTTTATAAGAAACCTTCCAATACTAATTCCTCTTGCCTCATTAATTATTCCTTTTTGGGGGTGGATTATTGGTTTTATTCTTGCCATTCCTTTATTCTTGATCGAAGTTTACCTAATATGGAGTCTTGATTCAGGATTAAGACTTGGAGATGTAATGGCAGATACAAGTGTCACTCTTATGCCACCAACCGCTGAAATAAAAAAACAAAACGTTTTAGCATAATTTCCCAAGGATAAAAATTGAACTCAAAAAAATTAGCAATTATTGATTTAAGTAATTTTATTTTTCGTGCATTTTATGCAATCCGTCCTTTACATGCGCCAGATGGAACTCCTGTAAATGCTGTACATGGTGTTTTATCAATGATTCTAAAACTTCTGTCTACCTACACGCCCGACCATGTTCTCATTGCCAAGGAAGGAAGAGGGGAAAAATTTCGTAAAAAAATTTATCAAGAGTATAAGGCCAATCGTAGCGAAGCACCTGATGAACTGAAACCACAATTTGCAATTATTAATGAGTTAATTGATCTTATGCATTTATCTTCTGCATCTATTGATGATCAAGAAGCAGACGATATTATCGGTACTGCTGTAACAAAATGGCAAGATTACTTTGATGAAATCTTAATTGTCTCCGGCGATAAAGATTTAATGCAATTTGTAAACGACAAAGTAAAAATTGTCGACACGATGAAAGATAAAATTATTGGAGTCAGTGACGTATTTGAAAAAATGGGTGTATATCCAAATCAAGTGGTAGATTATTTGTCACTTGTTGGAGACTCTTCAGATAATATTCCTGGAGTATCCGGCATTGGGGAAAAGGGGGCGGCAAAATTACTGCAAGAATATAAAACACTAGAGTCATGCATAGAAAATGTCGATAAGATTGCAAACAAGAGAGTGCAAACAGCTTTAAAAAATAATTATGCTGATGCTTTATTGTCTAAAAAACTTGTACAAATAAATCTTGATTTAGAACTTAAAATAGATCCGAAACAGACAAATTTTTCATTTTATCCATCGAGAGAGTTTCTCAACTTTCTGCAACGTCTGGGACTTAAAAGTATGATGCAAAAAATGGAAAATCTTGCTTATGACCTATCTCGTAGCGAGCAAAATATTAGATCAATAAAGCACAAAAACGAAGCAGAAAATGTTGCAAAAGAAATGGATCGATCTTTTTTAAGCGATGTACCTGCTTCTTGCGTTCCTCTTTTTTTCACAAATCATACTGACATCAACACTCTAAATGATCTGGATATTTTAATACAAAAGATTGATAACATATCCGAATTTTCTTTATTTATAGAGCATGAAAAAAAACATCTAACAATTTCCTTAGATGGGCAAGAGACTTTTTCTTTTGGAGATGCTTGCTTGGCCCCATTTATGAAACATCTGTCCTTAAATTACACTGGCGACATTATCACAATTACTGCAAAACAAGATTATAAGTTTTTTTTAAAACATGATGCTCCATTAAAATGTAGATTGCTCGATTTAACGGTTGCTCACTACGTTTATAACCCAGACTTAAAACACGATTTTGACTCTATTTGCCAAATGTTATTTGGAGCTGTTGTGCAAAAAGAGACTCCTAATATTTTATATATATACACCACAACAATTTTTCAATGCTGGCCAAAAATCAAAGAGCTTCTTATAACGGATGAAACTGTCGATGTTTTTTTAAAAATTGACACTCTCTTACTTCCTATTCTTTGCGAAATGGAAGAGGCAGGGATCTCTCTTAATAAAGAGTATTTGCAAGAGCTTGAAAACAAACTTGATCTTGAAATATTAAAAATTGAAGATGAGGTTTATTCTCTGATTGGTGAAAAAATTAACCTCAACTCCCCAAAACAAGTTGCCGAACTTTTATTTAATAAATTGCAATATCCTATAATAAAAAAAAATAAAACTGGGCCATCGACTGATTCCGAGGTGCTAGAAGAGCTTGCAAGCCTAGGTAAAGATTTAATTCCATCTCTTATTCTAAAATATAGAGAAATAGAAAAACTCCTTTCGACTTATGTAAGGGCACTGCCAAACTTAATAAATCAAGAAACAAAAAAAATACACACTTCTTTTAATTTAAGTGTCGCTGCATCAGGAAGATTGTCTAGTTCTAATCCAAACATCCAAAATATCCCCACTCGCAGCGATCTTGGCAGATTGGTTAGAAAGGCATTTGTTGCCACTCCTGGTAAATTATTATTGGCAGCAGACTATTCACAGGTTGAACTTAGAATACTGGCCCATTTTTCCAATGACCAAAGGATGATTCAAGCTTTTTTAAAAGATCAAGATATTCACTCCCAGACAGCAGCAGAGATAAGAAATATAAGTCTTGAAAACGTAGAAACAAAAGATCGTGCCATTGCAAAAACTGTTAATTTTGGTCTTATGTATGGCCAGTCTTTTTTTGGATTATCTAGAACTCTTGGCATATCAAAATCAGAAGCACAACAATATATTCAAGAGTATTTTGAAAAATTCAAAGAGGTAAAGTTTTTTTTAGACACATTAAAAGAAGAATGCGAAAAAACTGGTTCAACAAAGACTTTATTTAACCGAAAAAGAATTATTCCCGAAATAAGTGCAAACAACAGAACAACAAAACTAATGGCCGAAAGAATGGCCATTAATACTCCAATACAAGGTACTGCTGCTGATATTATAAAGCTGGCCATGATTGCAATTTTTTACGAAATGAAGGAACAAAATCTTAAATCAAAAATGATTTTACAAGTCCATGATGAACTTATTTTTGAAGTAGAAGAAGATGAATTAGAGATCATGACAAATCTAGTCAGAAATAAAATGGAGTCAATTGTCAAATTATCCGTACCACTTAAAGTTGATATCGGTGTTGGTGTTAATTGGTATGATATTTAGCGGCAAATTTATCTACCCTAGTAAAATTATCATGAAAGTTAGAAAATAAAGCTATTATGCTGATCTCATCTTGGTTTTCACGGACTAAAAAAATGAAACGGCCAATGGGTGTATTCGGCATATTTTCACACTATTTCAAGGGAACATTCATATATGGAAAAAATATATGGTTTATATGATTCTAAAAAGCAAGGACAATTAGAAATCATTGAGTTCATAAATTTTAAAAACAGATCAAATCAACATGAAAATAACCTACATGTCGAATTTATAAATTGGAAAAACATATCTGATAAGATCATTGATGACATTGATGTTTTTAGAACTAATATTTTACAAGCATTTTCTTCATTAAGTCCGATTATATATCTCGATAACCTGTCTGAAATAAAATTTGATGATTTTGAATCTTTTACGATATTTTGTAAAGAACTATCAAAAAAACTATCATCATACGCATTAACACATTATGGCCCTAGTATAGAGATAAAAGTTAATGCATCTAATATTTTTCTTTCCATAGATTTTTACATAAAACAAACACAAGAACTTGATCAAATACTAAGTAACATTGGCGATGCCGTTCTTCCACATGAGCAAGAACATCAAATAAGCATAAGGAAGCATTTACATGAAGCAACTGTCTCTGACAGCTATTTTCAATACCGATTAAATCTTGAATATCCAACTCACAAAACCAAAAAAACAAGAATAAGTGATAGTGTATACAATACAGAATATGGAGCAAATACATGAGAAAGATTATCAATAAAAAAAATACGTTTATCTGCTTTTTGCTTTTTGTTATTAGTTTTGCTGTCGGATTTTCACCTATTCAATCTCCAATTCAATCTTTACAAGAAGCAAACAAAATTAACAAAACTATTATAGATAAAGTCTCTCCAGAGACTCTTACAAAAAAACATCGACAAATATCAAAAAACGTTCAAAAGCAAAGCTTTGATACATTTAAACTTTCATATTCAAAAATTAAAGAAACCATACAATTGTTTGAAGATAATAATTTCCCAGAAAAATATGACCTCCAAGCTATATACAATTATGCAAAAAACATGAACAGCAAGCAAGATAATCTTAAAACGTTACAGGACGTAGAGAAAAAAATTATAAAATTGCTAAATAGCTATTACAATGCAAGCACGACAGTTAACGAACAAGTAATTACACAAACCCAAGAAGTGTCACAACTTATAAATTCATCACTGGCTTTTATAAACAACGAAATCCAAAAACAATTCAAAAAAAGCGGCATAAGTAAACAGCGTGCGCAACTTAAAGCACTACTTATACAAAACAAATCGGACATGAATGCATTACGCACTAACATTATCAATGATTGGATTGGTCAAACACTATTTTTAACCTTCATATCTTTTTTAGGTTTTGTTGGTATTTCTAGACGCAAAAAAGTATCGCAAAGAATTTATAAAGCTATTGATGGCCTAAAAAAGAAATCTCCTTCAAAGGAGAGAATATCAATTCCAGACATTGCCTCAATTAAAGCATCGTTAGAAATGGCAGAAGAAATTATAGAAGAGTTACCAAAAACACCAGACTTAGTCTTTGCAGAAGATGCTCCACCTCCCTTACCACAAATACATCTAGAAAAAGAAGTGCCAGAACAAGTTGACATAGTTGTTGAAAATAATTTTAAAGATCAAATCTGGGACGCTCTTGATTTATCTTCTGAAAATATTCAAGACATGTTTTTAAAAAGGCTTAGCAATCTTTGCCAGTCTCAAGAAATTAATTTAACGATTACACCAGCGATAACCTCTTATGAATTATCACTTAACGGAATGTCTAAGGCATTAGAAGATCTTATTTTGGCCACAAATAATTATCTTAAAATAACAAAGCAATCTGGACAATTTATTCTCGACTGTCAGAATCATGACAAAGCAGATTCTTTAGAATTTATTTTAAAAGTTAAAGGAATAAAAATAGATGCGGAATCGGTTTTTTTTGTAGATGAATATCAAAGATCTCTCTCTAGTGAACTAACCGCGATTGAAAAACTATTATCTAACAATTATGCATCGATAAGCATTGGAAACGTATATCATCAAAATAATGATTTAAAAGAGGCGCGCATCTCTCTTTTGGTAAAACAATCTCAAGGTTTTGCCTTAAGTGAAATCTGATGTTTTAACGATGATATGACATATTTCATTTGAGGCCTGATAGTGCTTGCCATATTTTGGAAAAAGAATCTTTCCTGAGATTGGTGCTTTAATGATACTTTTTTTGGTAGCTCCAACTCTTTCGCCCTTTTTTATCTCTTTTAAATTATAAAACCCTCTGTCAAGCTTTAGATCGGGATAATTTTTTTTATCAAAGGTATATCCAAAAGTGTAAATTTCGCTTTTTATTTTTTCTTTCTTTTTTTTAAAACCATGCGAGAGTGCCATCTTAATCACCCCCACTCCCTGTGTAGTCTGTTTTTTAGAATATCCTTGTTTACCCATTTCAACGGTTACTCCAATAACACCAAGTTTTTCGGCATAATCATCTAGAGTATCTCCGTCACTGCTAAATTTTTTCTTATACGTTATAATTGGAAAACCAGAGGCAATAGATTCTGCAAATTCTAACCTTTTTTTAGAATACGAAAAAATAAAAAATGGAAATTTTGTTTTTTGTGATGTTTGATGAAAATCAATTAGGTATTTTGCTCTTTTAATTTTATCTATAATTTTTTTTGCAATTTTTTCTTCCAAACAGTGATTGGATGTAATACCAAAACTTCTATTTAAGTCTCGTTCTATAAAGCGTACATTTTTTTTTGCTGCCTCTAAGTTCGCCAGAACAATCATAATTTTTTGTTTTAATTGTACTTTTTTAATATCTTCTAAAAAGCATCTAAAGATATTTAAAGCATTTTTTTCATCGCCATGAACAAGACCCACTAAACATAGATCAATTTTTTTTTGCACAATCATTACCTAGTAAAATTGGCAACTTAATAAATTACCAATAAATAAATAAAAATATCATTAAAGTTTAAATGCAAATCCTCCGAAACGTCCAACAAGTGTGGTTTATTATTTTGAGAAATATTCTCAATTTATGAAAGGATTTTTAGTATGAGTAGAAATAAAACATCTATAACTACTGTTTTTATCGTTCTAGTTTCTCTTTTGGCAACCAACAGTTGGGCCAAGAGCTTTCAAATAAAAAAGCCTGGAACTGGTAGTTCAAGCAGTAGTCAATCATCTGCAATAACTCAGACGACTTCACAAGAAGGAGCTGAAATTGATTGTGATAACGATGAATTAATCTCTCTGCAACAGTTAAGTGAGTTTACAGATGATAATTTTTTACAAATAGATTTTGATGGCAGTGCTCTATCTATAAGTGTTAACTCCTCTTGTCATGATTTAAAAATAGAGTGTATACCTGACAGCTCTTCGAACGATACATATATTGGGCTAAAGGGACTCAGCTCTTGTGACGCTAGTAAGACAAAGAAAAATAAAATTCTTACATGCAAATTAAATAAATCATTCGATAAAACCAAGCATGCAAATCTCTATTTTGCATCACCTACTGGCTCAACTCCACTATTTAAACGGGCAGGAAAAAGCAGTATAATCACACAAAGTAAGGCATGTTTTTACGGTGAAAATTTAGGAGATGAAGCAATTCGTCTCTATGAATCGAAAATACAGCTAGTTTTAGATAATTGTGAAAAGAATGGGGGCAACTGCGACCCAGAACAGCTTAAAAGTGCTATAAGAGAGGCCAGTTTATTAACCGATGTTGAAGAAATTTTACAAAGATTAAAAGATGCTGCAATTGGAAGCAATAAAAAAGAAGTTGCAGAAATAAAAAAGAAAATTCAAGAACTCGTTTCAAATATAAAAAAGGCAAAATCATACGATGATGCTCAAACAGATGCCAATGAGTTAAAAAAATTAGTAGATGAGTTGTATGCAAAAGATTTAAAACCAAGAATGGATGCTCTTCTTGATCTATTTGCAAACAAGAAAATGACAAAAAAAGACAAAGATCAAAAGATTAAAGAGTTACAAAAAGAAATTTTAGAATATAAAAATTTATCCTTAAGTAGTGTTGCAGATAAATTATCAGGCCTTGGACTTCGGGATGATGCAGACACTGTTAAATTTTTAGAACTGCACGCTCACTATTATGGAACAGCAAAAACATCAGAAAGAGATGGAAAAACTTTACAAAAAAAGATTGAAAAAGAGTTGATTGCATTTCAAAAAAACTCAACCTTGAAAGAAAAAGAGTATCTCGCTTCTCAAGGAGATGATACCTACTCTCAAGAGTACATAAAAGAAGTTCGGGGATATCAGGCAAAGAGGCAACAAATTCATCAACAATACATGGCCATTGAGCAAGAGTATTTAAAAGCATGCCAAGCAAACATGGTTGGCTTCCCGCAAAATCCATCAAAATGTCAAAAGGGACAAAGAGAGCAAGCAGCAAGAAAGGCCAGATATGAGGCCTTGATGAGAAAGTACAATGAAAAAATTTCTGATGGTAGCGACAAAATTATGAAATTTAAAGAGCTAGAAAAAAAATATAACACAGATAATGAGCGTGATGATGACGATGATCAAATTGAATCGCGCTACGAAATGTATAGTGGTCTTGGCACAGAAACACGAAATGATTTTTATGGAACACAAATGAATACAGGAATGAGTCAATACAATCCTTATATGAGCTCTCAATATATGCAGTATAACGGTATGTCTTATCCTCAACAACAATCTGGATTTAATTTAAACGGATATCTAAATCTTGGCGTAAACCCTTACTCGCAGTATCAATATCAAACACCGACATATTTTCCAAGCTATTACGGAAATAGTTTTTCCATGAACAATCAATTTAGTAATGGCATGATGAATAATGGGATGAATATGATGAGTTATCCTCAACAATATCCAGGATATCCTCAACAAACACAAATGCCACAGTATCCATCAACAACAGGATACCCTGGAGCTCCAACGTTTAGTGGACAACAAATATTTGGACGCTAAAAGTTTAACTATTCAAAATTTTGGGGCATCTACGTTGTCCGACTCTCGCGCATCCAGCGCTTCGTCGGTATACAAAACATCCTGTTTATATCAAACTTCAGGCTGCCCATCGCTGCGCTGTACATTAGTACAGCTCACTCGGGCACCATCGTTTTCCTAGTATCTGCCCCAAAATTTTGAATAGTTGATTTATCTTAAGTTTTTTATTTGGACGCTAAAAGTTTATCATTGCATTAAATTGAAACATGTAAGAGTTCTTTGCTTTTTGGGCAATCTCTTGGTCATTTGTAAACGCGAAATAATCTCCTGTGAATAAATAGCCAAAAGTTCCACCAAGAGTTATCTCTTTATTCCAGCGATAATCAAAACCTGTATCAACTTCTACACCAAGTTTATCGCTTTGATTTTGCGTGGCCGTAAAGTGTTTATTCTTTGTATGGTTATAGGCCTCTCCTCCAGCTTTCGCCGCTTGATTAGCAACAGCATAAATTAAAGAGTTTCTCCAAACCCATAAGTCACTTGAATAATCGCCGCGAATTACCAGATACTTTGTATTCGTAATATATGAATCATAAATATTGTAATTATCAGGATCGGCAACGGCCATCATGTTATAGCGAAATAAAATATTTGCAACTTGATAGTTTGGATTTAAATACATTGCTTCATACTCTCTTGTGCCACCGTTATGTCCACTAACGTTTCCAAATAGAGCACCTAACTTCCAATTGCTATTTAACTCATAACTTGATTCAACAATAAAGGCCCTCGCTCGATACTTTACAGGAACTTGGTCATCTGCAGGATTTCCAAGTTTTCCTCTAAGTATTGGCACCTCAAATGCAAAACCAAATTTATTAAACTGTTTTTTTAGATATAAATCGATAATTTTTACATCTGTTTCTCCAAGCGATTTTGTATTGGCCGTATTATCACCTGTAGTATCAACAGCTAGATTTGAGCTATTTCCTTTTAAAGAACTCTCTTTTTTCCCATACAAAATTCCAAATGCCATATCTTTTTCGGTGCTATCATACAAAATTCCAGTACCATACTCTTTTGTGGTTCCCCCTCGAGAAAGAGAGTCTGTACTATTTTTAACTAAATATGGATCAATTTTAAAATATCCAATCTTAAAATTAGCAGTAACTCCGTCTCTTGTATAAATATGTCTATCCCAAGGATTTTTTCCACTATTAACTAAAACACCAAGGCCCCAATCGTAGGTATGTCTACCTATTTGATAAGTTGCAGTATCTGCATAAAGCTCCATATAAAACTTCGTTGCGTTAAGAGACTTACCATTATTTTGATTTTGCATATATAGTGCATTGGCCCAAGTGTTGTTTTTTGAGTTAGTAGATGTTTCACCGAGACGACCACCTTGCCCATATCCTGTAGTGATTTCACCTTTTATAGATGCCGAATCATTTACAAGAATTGTTGGCGATAATTTTAAAACATAACTATCAAAATTAGCATTACCATGACTCCCTGATGCTAATGCAACTTCTTGACTTGCATCTGTTACAGCAGCAGATTGTGATGGGCCTTTTATTTTTCTATAACTTTTAATTGTGGTAGTATCTACTCCAAAAGATCCATTCCAATCTATTAAAAGAGCAAAACTGCTTTCTGATATAAAAAAAGACAACATTAACAGAACTTTTCCAAATTTTTTAATTTGCACTATCTTCTCCTTGGAATTAGATGGCATTAAACTAGAATTGTTCTAAAATACTATCTATAGCCTTAAACTTTGTCGAGGGTCTACTTGTTATGATTTCAACTCTTCTACGATTATTTTTACTTTTACTAATTTTAGGAATTATTACTGCTACAGGACTTGTCATTCATACCATATCATCATTCCCGTACTATACTTTAGAGAAAGAGAGAAAATCACAGACACCAAGTTCTATTAAAAATATAGCGACTCTCGATGCTGGCGGAGTCATTAACAAAAAAGATTTGTATTGCTATTTGTTATTTTCAGAAAGTGAAATGGCTCCTTTAGATTATATTTCAGAGCAAATTGATCGGGAATTATTATTAACTGACACCTCCAGTGGTAAGTTAATAATAAATAAAACAATTGATCTGTCTGCTTTAAAAAAGAACGAATGCCAGAAATCTTTTTGCTATAAAAGCACAATTTCATTTAACAAAATGCCAAACAATATTTTACGTGCCCTGATTGGAACAGAGGACTACAGGTTTTTATTTCATAGCGGAGTAGATTTTTCGTCAATTATTCGCGCAGCTGTGGTAAATGCAACTTCTCTTAGCTTTGATCAGGGAGCATCTACCTTAACACAACAACTAATAAAAAATTTATTTTTAACTAGAGAAAAAACCATTCAACGAAAATTAAAAGAAATTATCTACTCTATTTACCTTGAAACAAATTTCAGCAAGGAAGATATTTTAGAAATATATTTGAATGAAATGTATTGGGGTGTAATGCAAGGGATTCGCATCGAGGGTGTGGAGGCCGCATCAATTTTTTATTTTCAAAAAAAGGCCAAAGAACTTTCTCCCTATGAGTCCACGGTTTTAATTTCTTTGCTAAAAGGTCCTGCATACTATAATCCAACAAAACATTTAACGAGATTAAAAGAAAGATCAAACGCTGTTTGGAAAAGGTTGCTAGAACTTAATCAGTTTTCAAAAAAAAATGCAGCGTGGTCTGATAATGATTGGCAAAGCTGGCAGAAAAATCTTTTATTACTACAAGAAGAAAAAACATATTTCTCATTAATTCACGCACAAAAAGCACAAAAAACATCAAAGCAATCATCTAATTTTTTTGACATGTATGATGCCTTTGTTTTTAGTAATAGCGCTTTAAAAATTTTACGAGAAAAAATCAAGCAGACAAATGGTCGCGATCTTGCGATTAAAGCAATAATTGGAAGCGTGGATAAAGAGACTCAAAACGATAATCTATTTTACTTTTATTCAAAATCAGAGAGAAACATTTTTGATGCAATTTCAAAAGAAAAGCACCAAATAGGAAGCACGATTAAGCCAATCATCTATCATTTTTTTAATCAGCACGGGAAAAAGAATGACGATTTAGTCGATGTTGCTCCTATAGAACTACAGCTAAAATCTGGCAAATGGGCACCCAAGGAGGCACACTCTCTTTCAAGAGATCTTTCTCAAGTTTCTTTAAAGGAGGCATTGGCCAAATCCTATAACGCACCTGTAGTACGGCTTTCTCAAGAAATTGGTTTTGATCTGATTCAAAAAGATCTTCTTGATTTTTTTCCTACGATTAAAACTCCTGTAAAAGAATTTCCAGCACAGCTTCTTGGAGCTTTGGAATTATCACTACATGAAATGTTTGAGGCCTACAAAAAATTTGTTCAAAATCAGTGCATGCTTTACTCTACAAATTTAGAAAATGAAAATAGTATAAATACAGATAGCATTTTGTGGATTCTATCAGACCCAAATCAAACAACTATTTCCAAAGTCGTTAAAGGGCCGATGAAAAATATGCGCTTTTTTGGTAAAACAGGTACATCTAATCTTGGACACGATAACTGGTTTGTATTTTTTGATGGAAAACTTTTAGGAATCATTTGGCTTGGACTTGAAGGGGTAAAAGATGATAAAAATTTGCAGTTATATGGCTCAAATACGGCATTTTCCATATACCAAGAGTTTAGCAATAACCGCGGGAAGAGGTTTAATAATTTTTCTTGTCCAAGAAAAGAATAGCAATCTTGTTGCAAAAACCTACATTTGATTATATATTCTTAAGCATGTTGGGGTGTCGACAAGTGGTAAGTCAGCAGATTTTGATTCTGTCATTTCGTAGGTTCGATCCCTACCACCCCAACCAACTCTAAGTTTTATTTTATATCAATAACTCTCGTTTTTATCTCAATAGATAAATTCAATTAAACCAATATAATAAATTCTTATATAATCACTAAATATCTTTTTTATTTTTGCATTTTATTACTTTAAGAGAAAATTATGAAAAATCTAAAAAGCATACGTCCTCATATCGGAATCTTTGGTAGCATGAATGTTGGAAAAAGTACTTTAATAAATACTTTATCAGGACAAGACTCTGCAATTGTTGGAAATACTCCCGGTACAACAACAGATCCTGTTCGAAAGTGGATGGAGATTCACGGATTAGGCCCTGTCGTTTTAATCGATACTGCAGGATTTAACGATCAAGGAGAAATCGGAGATAAAAGGGTAAAGGCAACGCAAAAAATATTAGAAGAGATCGATTTAGGCATCCTGCTTTTAAACGACACAGAACTATCAAAACATGAACAACAATGGATTACATTTATAAAAAAAAGGAGTATTCCATTTTTAGTTTTGCTTGGTAAAAGCGATATTTTAAACTACTCTACTCAAAGAATTACTCTCTTAGAAAAAATCACCAGTGCTCCTGTACTTTTTTTTAATCCCAACAATCCAATTAATAAAATTTTAGATACAATTTCACAGCTACTTCCTGAAAGTACCTACAAAAAAAGAAGTATTTTAGGTGATATCATAAAAAAAAATGCAACCGTTTTACTTGTGACTCCAATTGATAAAGAGGCCCCAGAAGGCAGAATGATCCTCCCACAAGTTCAAGTCATAAGAGATATTCTAGATAACGATTCGATCTGCATTGTTTTAAAGGAAACACAACTGGAAGAATACCTTAAAAACTGTTCAAAGATGCCAGACCTTGTCGTTACGGACAGCCAGGCATTTTCTTTTGTGAGTAAAGTCGTTCCTGGAAATGTTTTTTTAACCAGCTTTAGTATCTTATTTGCTCGTTATAAGGGAGATTTTGATGCCTTTTTAGAAGGAACTAATAAAATTTTAAATCTACAAGATGGTGATAAAATTTTAATTTTAGAATCTTGTACTCATCATGCCGTAGAAGATGACATCGGGCGAATAAAAATTCCGATGTGGCTTAAAAAATTTACAAGAAAAGACCTATCTTTTGAAATTATCTCTGGCATGTCCGAACCAAAAATGCCTTGGAACTCATACGCGCTTGTAATTCAATGTGGAGGATGCATGCTTAATAAAAAGCAAATGCTTGCTAGGATACATGCGGCCCAAGAGGCAGGTGTCCCGATAACTAACTATGGCATGGTGATAGCATTTTTAAATGGAATTTTTGAAAGAGTAATATTTCCTTTTATCAAAGAAGTAAAAAATGAAAATAATTGATGAAAAAAAAATAAATCAAGAACTTTCTACTCAACTCGATGTTTCGAATCAGCATCTAGATGAGATTTTATCAAAAGCAAGAGAACTAAAAGGCATCTCTTATAACGAAGTACTAACTCTTTTAAATGTTTCAAACACTGATCAACTAGAAAAAATTTTTGGGGCGGCTCGTTTTGTAAAAGATGAAATTTACGGAAACCGCTTAGTCATTTTTGCACCACTTTATATTTCAAATCTATGTAACAACGAGTGTCTTTATTGTGCATTTAGAAATAAAAATAACGACCTAAAAAGGAAAGCACTAGATCAAGAAGAGATCAAAGAAGAGACCGTTTCTTTAATCAATTCTGGGCACAAAAGAACACTTCTTGTCGCTGGTGAATCATATGGGCAAAAAGGACTTGATTACGTTTTTGATTCCATAGATACAGTGTATGAAACAAAAACAGCTAAAGGAAATATTCGCAGAGTAAATGTTAATATCGCTCCATTATCAATAGATGAATTTAAATTATTAAATCAAAAAAAAATTGGAACATATCAGCTATTTCAAGAAACCTATCACCAACCAACCTATAAAAAATTACACTTAAAAGGGCCTAAATCAAATTATGATTATCGCCTTGAAACAATGGGAAGAGCATTTGAGGCAGGGATTAAAGATGTTGGTGTTGGAATTTTATTTGGACTTTATGATTGGAAATTTGAAATTTTAGCACTCTTAGAGCACATAAATTTTTTAGAAAAAAATTACGGGATTGGACCTCATACAATATCAATTCCAAGAATGGAACCTGCATTTGGCTCAAACATAAGTTATGATCCACCGTATCCTGTTGATGATATAAGCTTTAAAAAAATAATTTCTGTTTTAAGACTTGCTGTACCATATACTGGAATAATTTTGAGTACCAGAGAAAATGCAAAAATGAGAAGAGATGCTTTTGATTTAGGAATTTCTCAAATTTCTGCTGGCTCAAAAACAAATCCTGGCGGCTATCACGAAAATTCAAATGAGAGCAAAAAAGAAGAACAATTTTCTTTAGGAGATCATCGATCTTTACATGATGTTATTTTAGATATTGTTGAGTGCAGACACATTCCATCATTTTGCACAGGCTGTTACAGACTAGGAAGAATTGGCAAAGATTTTATGGATCTTGCAAAACCTGGATTAATTAAAGCACACTGCCTTCCAAATGCGATGTTTACTTTTGCAGAATACTTAGCAGATTTTGCCGATAAAAACTTACAAGAAAAAGGCCATCGCCTAATAAAAGATATGATCGACTCTGAAATAAAAGATGAAACAAAAAAGAAAAAGGTTTTAGAAAATATTTTAAAGATAAATGAAGGTAAAAGAGACATCTATTTTTAAAGCTCTATATATTCTATTTTTAAAATCTCTAACTCAATACTGCCTTTTGGTATAACAATTTCTACAAAATCACCGACTTTTTTATTTAAAAGTGCACTTCCTATTGGCGATTTAAAGCTAATATAATTTTTAGAAGTATCTATCTCATCTGCGCCAACAATCGAATATTTTTTTTCTTTACCATCTGAATTAATTACTGTGACTGTTGCTCCAAACTGCACTGTACTAGATTTTACTGATATAGGATCAATCACAACAACATCTTCAAGTCTTTTTTGCAAAAACCTCAAACGACTATCAATTTCGCGCAATCTTTTTTTTCCATAAATATAGTCTGCATTCTCTGAACGATCGCCGTTTCCCGCCGCCCAAGCAACAGTCTTGGTGACATTTGGCCTTTCAACAAGCAATAATTGATTATACTCTTCCTGAATTTTTTTAAGACCCTTGGGGGTAAAGTAGTTTGTCATGTGTAGAGACTATTTTGATTTTAAATATTTAAACAATACATCAAGTCCTTGCTTTACAAGTCCTTTTTTAGCAGTTTTTTTTGTGACAATTTTTTTTGTTTCAACTTTTTTTACAACTTCTTTTTTTGCAACAATACTTTCTTCTGGCCTGAAACGATTTTTAGCAATACTAACTTTGAGAGTTCTTCCATCAACAATTTTTCCATTTAAATTCTTCACCGCTTCCATAGCGTTTTCTTTTTTTACCATTTCAACAAATGCAATTCCTTTCTTCTTTCCACTCTCTTTATCCTCAATAACTGTTATTTTTGTTACTATACCATATTTTTCAAAGAGCTTTCTAATACCAAGCTCGCCCCTTTTATAGTTAAGATTTCCAATATAAACAACAGTTCCTGTTGGTATTTTGGCCTTGCTCTCTTGTTTTTTATCATCTCTTTTTACTTGTTTTTTAATCATTCTTTTAATTTCTTTCACGAGCTTCTTCCCCTAAATAAATGTACTAATGCGCGGGCCAGAATACACGCTTTTATGTAGTAGATCAAATGATTATCCCAGAAATAGCAGTCCATAGAAGTCGGTTAATCATACATTTCAATAATTCGATGACGCTATGACCTACAAAAAAGTATCACGTACCGTTAAAAAATGCCGAAAAGAATTTGCACGTTATCCAAAAGGAGATTTTGTGCAAATTTTTAAAACTATAATTTTTTTATACATTTTGACCTTATCAACAGCTGTTTTTTCTAATTCGCTAACTTTTCCACAGCTTTATCAAAATCAATTAATCTGTTTTGTTCACACTCCATGCAATCTCTTAATCGAAAGAGATGATGATGATGATATAAGTAGTATCGAGTTTAGTATTAACGGTGAAATGATCCACAAAATTAAAAATCCTAAACCTTTTCTTTCACACACTTTTATCTTTCAAAATCTACAAAATAAAATTATCACAATTTCTGCCTACAACAAAAATTCACAACTAATCTTTTCCTCACAACTAAATACTTACATTATAAAAGATCCTACTTTTTATTTTTCTAACTTAGTTCCAAATCAAAAGATAAAAAGAGGAGAGCGCTTTTTAATAACAGCAAAAACTCAAACAGATATAGAAAAAGTCGAACTGTCTTTAGATGATGAATTTTTAACAGAGGTTTATCCCGAAAATGGAATCATAAGCATCGAGCACACATTTATTCAAGATGTCGGAGAGCACTCCCTAACTGCTACTCTTTTTATAGATCAAAACACAAAGGTCAAAACTGAAACTATAAAAATAAATCTCTATAATCCACCAACAATACAATCTTTAAATGTTTTAAATTTTTCTTTAACAGCTCCTCAGTTTTTTGAACTCTCAAAATACTCTTCTAAAAAAATAAATTTCTCAAACAAGCATTATGATACCTTTCGCAAAAATAGTAGTTATAAATTTATTTCATATCGTTTAATAGAGGCTCCTGGTGAACTATATCCCGTCGACACACTACTTTATATTCCGATAATGAAAGATAAAAAAATTACCACTGGCGATAATAAAGAAATTACTCATGATGGATACTTTATTGTGGTTGGTAATAAAGCAGATAACGAACTTCTAATTCATACCTCTTTAGATGAAAATCCTTCGTTAAATTTTACAAACAGTAATTACGATATCTATGTTGTAAAAAACGATGAACTACAAAAAGAGATGAAAAATCTTTTTAAAAAGAAAAATAGACCGTCTGCTCAGGAATGATAAAAAGAATATCTTTTTTACTAAAATGAATTAACTTTTTAAATTTTCTCTGATGACCACCAAGCTTATCCCAATCATCTTTTCTAACAATAAGGCCCCAGTTTTTATTGCTAAAATCAGTCAAAGAAGTGCTAAGTCTTGCTGCTAGTAATGATTTATCTATCGGCCAATCGTTTAAAATTGATCTGTCCGCATAGAAAGTATCATGATGATTCATAAACGCGAGTAAGTTTGCGGCATTATAATAAGAGTAGGAATCGTTTACGATGATCCAAGAATCTACTGGTTTAGGCAGCGCTTGAGAAATTTCTAGAGCTTTAAAAATTTCGGCATCACGCTTAATTTTTCCTTGAGGAAAAACCAAAAAGAAAAACAGCATTATTACTGCCAAGAGTTTATATGAAAATGAAAAGTGTCTCACTACAGCACCACCCAATCTAGCAAGCGGCCAAGCAGCAAGTATCACCATAAATGGATAAAGAGGTATTAAATATTGTGAATACTTAAATTTTATAAATGACATTAAAATTAAATTAATCCAAAACATTCCAGCGATTAAAATCAAAAATTGGTCTTCGCGTTTTTTATAATAAAAATCATTCACAAGTCTTATCGTTGTCCATATTGAGAGTAAAAACCAAATAGATGTCTGCTTTAAAAAGAAAAATAGGTAAGCAAAATATGAGTTACTTTCAACGCCCCTTGCATCAACTAATGTATGCACAAAAATTGATTTTAAATAATCAAAGAAAACATCAATTCTGCCAATTGACGCTAAAGATAAAGGCCATATAAAAAAAACCAAAAAGGCCGTTAATAGTCCGGCCCATGGCCAAATAGTTTTTAAAACGCCTATATTTCTGGTTAAGAGCAAATGAACAAAAACTCCGCTAACAATCATTAATGCCAATGGCCCTTTTGTTAAAAGAGCGCACCCTAAAAAAAATCCAGATACAATCCACTGCCAATTTTGTTTTTTTATAAAAAAATTCCAATAGGCATATACACTTAATAAAACAAATAGCATCAAGGGAATATCTGTATTTGGGAAGCGCGCTTTTTTTATTAATGCTGGAATAATAAAAAATAATGCTGCAGAAAAATAGGCCCATTTTTCATCACCATATTTTTTTATCAATCGATAAATAAAAAATCCGGTAAGCAGGGTAAAAACCGCGATAAAAATTCTTGCGGTTAAAAAAGATGATCCGAAAACTTTAAAAAAGAGTCCTTCTAAAATAAAAATAAATGGAATGTGCTGATAAAACTCATCATACAAGTGATTACTCAAATGGGGGATCAGCCAAAGGCCAAGCTCTGCAGCATATTTTCCGAATGCAGCATAGATATATCCGTCTTGAAAGAAACCAGGAACCCACGCATATTGAAGTAAAACAATAATCCCGACAATAAACGGCCACTTAAAAGATATAACTTGTGCCCACTCTTGTTTCCAAACTTGTTGTTTCCACCAAACTCTAAAATATTCCATTTTATTTAAAATTTCCTTTATCTAAAAACATTCGTTTCCAAAATTCATAATTTTCCCGTTGATACTTGTAAATTGTTTCTAAAACAATTCCAATACCAAAACATAAGACAGCAATTATTCCAAGGCCACATGCTAAAATGGCCAATGGAACATGATGAACATAACTTTCTTTTATAAAATCATAAATAGGAAATGCACCAGCAATTAAAGATAGTATTGCAAAGATGCTCCCACAAAGAGAGTAAAAAATAAGCGGGCGATAATCTTTAAAAATATTAAAAATTGCCTTTAATACAATATAACCATCGGAATATGTATTAAGTTTTGAAAAACTCCCCTCAGGTCTTGTACCATACTCAACAGGAACTTCCTTGATTTTAAATCCCTTAGCAAGCGCTTGTAGCGTCATCTCTGTTTCAATATCAAATCCTTTAGAAAGAAGCGGAACACTTTTATAATATGATTTTAAAAACACTCTATACCCTGATAAAACATCAGAAAGTTTTACTGCAAATAGTGTTGAAATAATATTTGCGACTAACTTATTTCCAAAGACATGCATAAAACGAAATGCCCCTTCGCTATGGCGCTTTAATCTTGCTCCGACAAGCATATCAATATGCTCGACATAAGCTATTTCAATTAACCGATTAACTTCACTTGCTGGATATGTATCATCCCCATCGGCCATTACTAATAAATCTGCATCAATACCAGAAAACATATGCCTAATTACGTTTCCCTTGCCTTGCTTGGTTGAAGAAATTACAACAGCTTCATGCTCTTTTGCGATTTGTGCAGTTTTATCTTTCGAATTATTATCAAAAACATAGATGGAAGCAGATGAGATTGATTTTTTGAAATCATCAACAACTTTTCCTACAGTAATCTCTTCGTTGTAACACGGAATACAAACGGCAACGTTTAGTTTACTAACATCAAAACTCACCATTTACTCCTGATATTGTTTATATTTTCGATTATTTTAAAAAAAGAAAAGTATAGCATCATGGACTTAGTTTTCAAGCTATAAAAGTAATTACTAAAAACTTTAGGGCATCTACGTTGTCAAACTTCAGACTGCCCATTGCTGCGCTGTACGTTCGTACAGATCGCTCGGTCACCATCGTTTTCCTAGTATATGCCCCAAACTTTTGAGTAATTTTTATTCGAAGTTCTTAAGTGAACAAGCTATAAAAGTAAAACCACGTATGATATAATTTCGATCTAAAAACTTACAAAGTAAAAGAGAGTTCTTTATATGAAAAATATAGTTTTTACTGGTGGTGGAAGCGGTGGACACGTCATGCCATCTTTAACACTAATCGACTCCATTTTAAAAAAGAGTCTAGATTGCCGCCTTTTTTACATCGGAAGCATAAACGGAATTGAAAAAGAACTTTTAAAAAACTACAAAGAAATTACTTACTACTCAATTCAAACAGGAAAGATGCGACGATATCTCTCTTTTCAAAATATAACTGATATTTTGAGAGTTTTTACGGGGATCATGCAATCAATATTTATTGTTTTAAGGTTTCCAAAAAACAACTCTATTTTTTTTTCAACGGGAGGATTTGTCTCTTTACCTGTTGTTATTGCAGCAAGTTTACTAAAAAGAAAAGTTTTTATCCATGAGCAAACAAGCAGGGCCGGTCTTGCAAATAAAATTGCAGGAATCTTTGCTGATAAAATTTTTATTAGCTTTGAAGCTTCAAGAGAGTATTTTAAAGATTCAAAAACCTTTTTTTCAGGCTACCCTCTGCGAGAAGGATGTTTTAGTGACCGTGCTTTAGATGTAACTATTAATAATATTAATCTTAACGACATCTCAAAGCCTATCTTGTTTATCACAGGTGGAGGCAATGGCTCTCATCTTTTAAATATGTTGATTAAAAAAAATCTAGAAACACTTATTAAAGATTTTTTTATTTTGCATCAAGTTGGCAAAAACTACATTGAAGAGTTTTTACCTTTAAAAAATTACTCCTATTTGCCAGTTGCATTTATCAAAAACGAGATAATTGATATCTATAAGCTTGCAAAAGTCACAATCTCTAGAGCAGGTGCTGGAACTGTTTGTGAGCTTTTAGCACTACAAATTCCGAGCATATTCATACCTTTAAAGATTGCTCAAAAAAATGAACAATTTTTTAACGCTAAAGAGGCCCACGACAAGCTGGGATCATTAATTATTAGTGAAGATAATTTAGAAAAAATAGAATTAGAAGTTGAAATAAAAAAATGCCTCGCAATTCGCGAGGCATATAATAAAAAAACAGACGTCTGCAGTAACGCAACTGAACTACTTATTAAAGAGTTACTTGATTAAGATTTTCAGGACGAATCATATATCCTCTCATCTTAATTGTTTTTATATAACTTCCATAAGGATGGATTTTTCTACGAAGATTAGATAAATGGGTATCAAGATTTTGTTGTAACATATGACGACCTGGCCATAATGTATTTTCAATCTCTTCTTTACTTAAAATATTATTTGAATTTCTTGCCAGAGTTGCTAAGAACTTGAACTCAATAGGAGTAAGGTTAATTCTTTCTCCTTTAATTGTTAAAACTCCAAGATTCAAATCCATATTAAGTTCCCCTACTGTTAAAACAGCTTGGGAAACTTTATTTTTTTGAATCTTGTTTCTTATTCTTGCTCTAAGTTTTTCTGGAGTTATGTTTTTATGAATAAAATCTTCAGCTCCAAGACCAATACCAGCAATCTCTGATTCTTCAGAAAGATCGCTTGTAATAAAAATTACAGGAAGCTGTGGAATCTGCTCTTTTAGTTTTTTATAAACCTCAAAGCCATGCATTTCTGGCATATGCAAATCCATAAGCACGATATCAGTACTGTTTCTTTGTATAATATCAAACAGCATTGATGGCCTATCACAAAGAGTTATATCAAATTCATTTGATAACCAGCTGTGATAAAGTTCCAAGATATCCTTGTCATCATCGACAATTGTTACATGCATTTTCTCTTCTCCTTCGCTTTGCTGAAATTCGAATTTAAAATACCAAATATTTAATACCCTTACTATCTTAAGATTACAACCATAAGTTTAATTAGTAGTTCCACTTTTTTGCAATCAATTTTATGAATGAATTGATAATTTTCCTTGATACGTATCTTTTTGGGTGAGTCGTCTATAGAATTCTTCAGGAATGTCAGAAATATTTATCTCCCAACCACCTGCAACAAGCATTTGGAGCGGCGCTTCCGCAAAGAAGCGTTGCAGCACAATTTCCCAATTTAAGTGCTCGACGACTTGAATAAGTATATTTATATATTCATCAAAAGTTAAAAGCTTAAATTTATGTTTTTCATACTCTTGTGCCAATACTGTATCTTTTATGATTTGTAATTGATGAATTTTTAAAAATTTTATTGGCAAGGTCGATATCTTTTTTGCTGTAGCAATCCACGTTGAGCAATCTTCGTTTGGTAATCCGATAATCCAGTGCGCGCAAATATCTATTTTTTTTTCACTTAGCCTAAAGCATGCGCTTACAAAATCGTTAAACGTATGTTGTCGATTAATTTTTTCTAACGTTTCATCTAGCATACTCTCCATTCCAAGCTCTACAACAACATCAAAACCTCTATCAGAAATTTCTTTAAGATAGTCTATCACCTCATCGGGCAAGCAATCTGGCCTTGTTCCTATAGAAATACCAATAACATTTGGATAAGATAGTGCTTCTTCATAAACTTCTTTTAAACGCTTTAGTGGGGCGTATGTATTTGAATATGACTGAAAATAAATTATGTACTTACTTATTTTTGGATATCTTTTTTTGCTCTGATTTATTCCATGAGTTATTTGGTCGCTAATGCTCCAGTTTAAAATTTTTTCAGGTGCCGCAAAGCTTTGATTATTGCAATATGTACATCCGCCAATCCCTTTTGTTCCATCGCGATTTGGACATGTAAAACCACCATGGACAGTGATTTTTTGAATCCTTTCTCCATACTTGTTTTTTATGTAATTTTTATATGAATTATATCTTTCTTGCATCTAATGTGGTCTATCATAGAGCAATTAGTTATTCAAGAATATAGGGTTTTATAACGTGAAAGCAAAAGTATTAGATATTGAGGCAATTCAAAAATATCAAAGAGCATTTGTTGCAAAAAGAGATTGGCAAAAATTCCACACACCCAAGAATCTTGCAATGGCATTAAATGTTGAAGCGGCAGAACTTTTAGAAATATTTCAATGGCTCACAGAAAAAGAGTCATTTGATATTTTAAGTACAAATAAAAAAACGGCCGTTGAGGATGAGCTTGCAGACATCAGTGTTTATCTACTTCGCTTATGTGATGTTTTAAATATCGATTTACCTGCTGCAATAAAGAGAAAACAAACTCAGAATGCAAAAAAATATCCGGCAAAAAAAGTAAAGGGTAGTGCAAAAAAATATACAGAGTATTGATTGCCGACTTCCCGCCCATAAGGGCGGAAAGTCGACAAACGAAATCCGAAGAAAGTCCGAACTCGGGCTATTTAATTCCTAGTTAAAAACATTTACCGTTTATAAGCTTACTTTCCCGAGTTCGCAATTTCGAGGAGTTCTAGGAAGAGGGATTTTTTTATGAGGAGCTTACAAGAGATGTAAGTGATCGAAATAAAAAAATCCCTATGACAACGAAATCCGAAGAAAGTCCGAACTCGGGCTATTTAATTCCTAGTTAAAAACAT